>JBGPBS010000127.1:0-2582 GCA_041481365.1 Bathyarchaeia archaeon | reverse complement strand
GTCCATGATGTAGATATTGAGATCCAAAGATGGTTTTGCCGGAACCAGCAGCGCCTGCAAGAAGAACCATAGACCCCTCTGGAAATCCACCTTCAACAAAATCATCGAATGCTTTAATCCCCGTCGCAACCCGCCCATTTTCTGTTTTCGCGCTTGCCTTTATTTCAACTGTTTGAGAAAGCTCAGATTTTTCCACGTGCGTTCACCTCATGTCAGATGCAAAGACAACTGAATAGTCTAACCTTGGCAGCATATTGTATATTAATACTTGTGAAAACAAGATAAGGATTATGAAGATTCAAGATTCAGATTCCGAATACAAACCGCTTGCAGTGAGAAGTGAAATCTTGGAAATTTAAGGTCTGAGTCGAAGAAGGAAAGTGCGACGTTGATGCCGCTTTCAACTACGGTTCTTCTCAGGCGTTTATTAGCTGCTCAATTCTTACTAGCCAAATCGCGCGCTAATTTGACAAACAATTCAACGAACCGACGGTTGACAATCTACACTGCCTAGAAACGTATACATCTCCACGGTGCAGTATGTTTGCCTCACTATTTTGTCAATCATGATACGAATGCAAGCGCCGGCTTGTGCCGCTTCTGAATCTGATTCTGAATATATACGAATACTAATAATTCAGACTCCACCTTCACATAGGTTAAATATTGTATCTCAAGACTCTCTGCTCAAAAGCTACTGTACTCTCGTTGCCAGACTAGCGCGCAAGAAGGGCACGCTCAGTCTCTGGAGTGTGCGCTGAAGGACGTAGCTCATGTCACCAGAGCACGCTGTAAGGTGAAAATGTGAAACTGCGTTGGAAGACGTTTGCGATAATGGGCGTTGCCGTGATCAGCCTGGTTGGGAGCTTGGTTGTCATTTCTCAGGCGATTACGATGCAAAGCACTGCTGCTATGGAACGGAAAGCCACTAGCCAAAGCGTTAGCCGAGTTCTCAATGTCCTGTCCAATGAGCTTGACGTTTTGAACGCGACTACTCAAGACTACGCAACATGGGATGACACTTACGCCTTCGTCCAAGACGGCAACCGCAACTACATAGACCTGAATCTCATAGATGCAACCTTTGCCAACTTGAGACTCAACATAATGCTTTTCGTTAACGTCTCGGGCCAGGTTATGTTCGGAAAGGCTTACGACCTAAATAACGGGACCGAGGTTCCTGTTCCACAAAGCTTGCTTTCACAAGTCATAGCGAATCCCCTGATCCTACGCCGTGACAGCATGAAAAGCCCCGTGGTCGGAACGACTCTTCTCCCTGAAGGTCCACTTCTTATCGTGTCGGGACCCATTTTGAAAAGCAATGGGCAAGGGCCGCTTGGGGGAACGCTAATCACAGGACGGTTTTTGGATTCCGCAGAACTAGCGTTCTTGGGCAAAACGACGCAGTTGCAGCTTGCATTGCAGGTGATTGCAGATTCTCTTATCTCCAGTGACTTTCGGACAGCTAATATATCCTTGTCAAAGGGATCTCCAATTTTCGTCCGACCTCTGAACGATGAAAGAGTTGCCGGATATGCCTTGCTTGATGATGTATATGGGAACCCAATTCTCATACTCAGAGCAGACATGCCTAGGGACATTCACGCAGAGGGTTTAGCCGGCATGTTCTACGTCACTGTATCACTTGTCGTCATGGGTGTTGTCTTCGGCTCTTTGACAATATTTCTTCTCGAGAAGTTTGTTGTTTCACGTTTGACACGACTCAACGCAGAAGTTGGTGGGATTGGGAGAAGTAGGGATCTATCGGCTCGAGTATCAGAAACTGGGAAGGATGAGTTGTCCAGCTTAGGCGAAGGAATAAATAGAATGCTATCGGCGCTCGGGCAAACACAACAAGAACTTGAGAAGGAGCGAGACCGGGCACAGAGCTACTTGGACATAGTCGGCGTAATTGTGATTGCTCTCGACAGGAACGGACAAGTAGTCCTCCTCAACAGGAAAGGGTGTGAACTTCTAGGCTCTTCGTCGGAAAAGATTCTTGGAATGAATAGGTTCGACAACTTCATACCTGAAAAGATCCGAGAAGAGGCTAAGTCAGTGTTTGAATCGGTTAAGGATGGAGCCACTGAGGTCTACTATGAGAATCCAGTAGTTACGCGAAGCGGCGAAGAACACATGATCGCTTGGCGAAGCACTCTGTTTAAAGACTCGCAAGGCAAAGTGATAGGTACATTGAGCTCTGGAATTGACATCACCGAACGCAAGAAAGCAGAGCGAGAACTTCTGATCAAGGAAAATGCTATGGCATCATCGATCGACGGCATGGCTATTGCAGATCTCCAGGGCAACGTAACTTATGCGAACCCTGTCTTCGTCAAAATGTGGGGGTACGACAGTGACAAGGAGATTGTGGGAAAATCAATTGCGGAGATGACACAGAAGGGACAGTCAAAGGAGAAGGCTGATGAAATCGTAAAAGCGTTAAGAACGAAAGGAGGATGGGCAGGTGAAATCGCTGCTACCAGAAAAGATGGTTCAAAGTTTTATGCCATTTTGTCAGCAAGCCTGGTGAAAGATGAAGCTGGCAAACCCATCTGCATGTTGAGTTCATTCGTGGACAT
>JBGPBS010000126.1:0-2613 GCA_041481365.1 Bathyarchaeia archaeon | reverse complement strand
TGCACCTTCTCCCAAACCGGTGAAGACGGTGCCCTCCAACGTTATTGATGGAGGATAGGCTGCTTCCATCAAATAACGCAGATTAGAATAGAGTTTCTGAAGCTCTATAGTTCCCGAATCTGTTATCCGTATCAGGCAACCTTCCGCAGTAATAGTCCGTTCGATCCATCCTTTGCTATCGAGCTCAATCAGATATCGTGAAGCCGTCTGCTGGGACATGCCTAACTTTTCAGCTAAGTACTCTGTAGAGATCCTTGCGGTTCTCCGATGAGCTCCCATTTCGGCCAGTTTCAAAAGCGTGAAAAGGTGACGACAATCGTGTGTTTCAGTCATATTGGTTCTGGGTCTCCGATTTCTGGAAGCACCGAACTTCTACTTAAAACTTGAAGATCCGATCTTGTCAGTATCTTATCTGAGTGATCAATCAAAATAACGATCGCAGGGCGAGCATCTTCTCACTGGAACCAAATGAATGGGTGCACCCATATTCGAATGATCTATTTTGGAACCGATACTTCTGAGGCAACGTTGTGTCGAATGCATGGAAAGTCTAGACGTGTATAAACAATTCATACGGAAACCTTATTTTTGGACCTTTCTTCATACTTTAGCCCAAGTGAAGGTGCAATAAGTGAAAACACTTGACGTAGCCGCTTTTGCAATGAATGCGGGTCTGTACGCGGCGTTGGGTTACATTCTCTATTACGTACTGCCATTAACCGCGCCAGGGTTCGGGACTGTGAGGTTCTGGCCGTCCGTTATCATCCCAGCAGCATTTGCTGTACTTTTTGGCCCATGGGTCGGAGGGTTCGGTGCCGCCGTGGGCATATTCATCAGTGACATGCTCATCCATGGAAATCCAGTCTTGAGTCTAATGGCGGGTGTGCCCTCAAACTTTGCCATGTTCGCGATCATAGGGTACCTTACCAAGAGGAACACGGACTGGAAAATCCCTATGGTTGGATGCGGCGTACTGACGGCGTTGCTCGTCTGGATTGCCTACTACGTTTTGGCTGCTGACCTTGCACTCTTCTTTTCAGTGATTATCGTCGGAAGCTACGTAGCTCTTGCCGTTGTCGTTGCATTGACGCCGAGGTGGAGAGGATTCGAGGTTGGCTCAACAGTTGGTCTGCTCGTGGGAAGTTCAATAATAGGCGCGATGGTCCCGCTCTTTAGCCAATTCTTCATTATGCCAGGACAAACTCAACTCGAACCTCTCACAGTAATAGGAGGTTTCGTCTACCTCGTATTCACGTTCGCGACCGAGATACCCTTCCTCATAATCTTCGGTCCACCAATCCTGACGGCCTGCTACAGAGCCTTCCCCTCTCTAAGACCCAAGCAGAAGTAGGGTCTGTTTGAAGACTGCAAAAGCATTCAGTCCTTCGGGGATTTCCAGTTTTTTCGAAATATGCGACTCAACGCCCAGTGGTAGCCAAATCCAGGATTTGCAGAAAGCTGGTGCTCGCGGCGGCGGTTTCGTGATCCAGAAAGGGACGACTACGGAAGTCACTGTCTCAAGCGCAGAAAACAATCGTATCCGTGTCTTCATTAATCGGAAGGAAGCACCTGAGGCCGAAACGACGAAACTCGTGGCACAGATGCTATTGAAAAAGGCTGAAAAAACATGCGATGTACTTGTCAAACACAGAGTCGACGTGCCAATCGGGGCAGGGTTTGGGTCAAGCGCAGCTGGGGCCCTGACCACGGCTTTGGCATTGTCAAATGCCCTCGAACTGAGTTTGACGTATAATCAACTGGGCAAGCTCGCCCACGTTGCTGAGATTAAATGCAAAACAGGCTTAGGAACCGTGGGGCCATTGATGCTTGGGGGTTGCGTACTAACCTTAGAGCCTGGGGCACCTGGCATAGCCTTATTGGATCGCATACCGATATCCACAGATTACGTTGTAATTACTGGAGTTTTCGGTCCAACGCCCACCAAGGAAGTGTTGTCATCTCCTGAAAAACGTCGCCAAGTGAACAAATACGGTAGAAAAACCTTAGAGGACATTCTCTCTGAACCGTCACTTGAAAATTTCCTAGCCTGCTGCCTCAGCTTCGCAGAAAAGACTGGCTTCATGACTCCAAGACTGCACGGCCTAGTCAGACTGGCTGAAAAAGCAGGCGCAATAGGCGCAGCCCAAAACATGGTGGGGGAAGCAATTCACGCTGTGACTGCGTTGGAAAACGTGGAGAACGTGGTTCACGCTTTTAAGCAGGTCTTGCCCAAAGAAAAAATCATCATCGCAAGAGTAGACATTCAGGGCGCTAGACTAGTGGGATGAAAAAAGATGAAGAGAGAATATGAAACTGTAGCCGTTGGCGGCACTTTCGACGAACTTCACAAGGGACACAGGGCTCTCCTCACAAAAGCCTTTGACGTTGGACAACATGTCCAAATCGGTTTATGCTCAGACAATTTTGCCAAGAAGCTAGGCAAGCCGCACATCACTGCATCCTACGAGCAGAGATTTCAGGAGCTTGAAAATTTCCTCCAGCAGAACGGGTTTCACGAGAGGGCCGAGATATCTCGTTTAGATGATCCTTACGGTGTGACCTTGTCTAACAAGAGCACTGAAGCCCTGATCGTTAGCAAGGAAACGGAGCCGA
>JBGPBS010000125.1:0-2713 GCA_041481365.1 Bathyarchaeia archaeon | reverse complement strand
TAACTTCGCAATTTCCCGGACTCCCATCGCTGCCGAGTATAGAGCTGCTCTTTCAATTTCTTATCTTCCAATGATTGTTGAATCTTTAATTGGCGGCCTGATTATCGGATTCTTTGTCAGCTATTTCTTGCTTCGTTTTTTTGATAAGATTCCAACAAAGAATCCAATTCTAAAATCCGTAATACTAAGCCTCATCGCCCTAATCATTGTCACAATCCTACTCGAAGTTCCCTCAAGTTTTCAAGCGAGTGATGTCTTGTATGTCTTCCTCATGGGCGCATTGTTTAACGTACTAAGGATTCTCGCTCTTGGAATAGTTATTGGCTATCTATACGCTAGGCTCAACGGGCGCGCGCTACACCGACAATATGAAGTTTGAACTTCGCGAGCCAGAAGAAACTACCTTACCTAACGATCATGCTGTTGCTCTATTTGCACAAGAAGGTCGGGTTCACGGAGCTTCAGAAACTGCTTCAGCTCACACCCGGCAACCTCGACCACCACTTGCGGAAGTTGACTTAGGCTGGATACATCAAGACAACCAAGACTCTCTCATGGCGCGTGGATGTAAGACCTCCGTCAGCGAGGTTTCTTTGCCAGTTTTTTATCAAACCAAAGATGGCGAATGGGACAGCCTCCTGCAATCTAAGAAGGATCGCTACCTAGGGAAGGGGGGGATAGAGAGACTCATCGATAATAGAGACGCTGCCCAAGCGTACATCGCGCTTGCCAGAGACGACGAGTTACTCAATCCAGTTCAAGCAAGACGTATGCGAACCGCAATTTTCGATATTACAGAGGATACTTACGAGGATGTTTTCCCCGATTCTCCGAGAAGCCCGTTTGAGTTCCTTGTCCCCTACCTTTTCCTCACATATGTTGAAACCCGCAACTCTGCAATAAGAAAAGAACTTGCAAAAATCGAGCCGAAAAGTGATGAAGAACAGGCATTGTACGGAAGCAGGAACTCACTCCGATATGCCAAATGGTTCATAATGGGCATTATTGGATGGCTTGTTCGTCACCAATACAAGTCCAAGGAACTTGATCCTAAAGCCGCTGAACTCCTTGCCTCCGACATAGGAGATTTCGCGGGGCCGCGTGAATTGGGAAACATCATGTTGAATTTCGCATTCGATCTTATAGAGGAGTATAGTGCTTTCTGTGTGTCCCAACAGAGCACTGAAGAAGAACAGCCTGAGGAGGAATTTGACCCGGCACTCGCTTACCGCCAAGCACCTGTTTGGAAAGACTTGAAACAATACGCCTTGACACGGTACAGGCGCCAGGTCAGTCGCAAGGAGCTAAAAGTGGAACTGTTTCCTACCCTAGGTTAGATCATGCTACCTCGAATAGATAGTGCCCCCAAAAACCAGATGACGACATTTCTTCAGCCATTCCAGTCATTTCCGAATTTACACAGGAAATCAACGAAAAAGGGGGAAAACGATAAGAATCGCAATTTGAACCGTTGATTAGTGTGCGTGCGCACCAGCCTATCCGACGACGAAAAACGCCTATCCCCTCCCAGTACGGAAGTTCGTTACTGATGACTAATCTGCCCCACTTACACTTACGTTCAATAATAGAGGTCGCATAACTTTGGTCCCATGAGTCTCGTAGATGCATACCTAAACACGCTGCCAAAAGTCCACAAGCTCCTTCCAGAGAAGCAAAGAACCGTAATCGAACGTGCCGTGAGGGAATCGCTGATCTCCAGATTCTGCTCCAATCGTGCACTAGAGGGGATGGTGAAGAGAAGCTTCGAGGCAGGAGCTTTCGGTCCCCTTCCGATACGGCATGAATTCGTCAGTTACATGCCTGAACTCTACGACCTTTTCATACTTGGCCAATATGCTGCAACAGTTGCGATCGTGGGAGCCACGGCAGAGAGACTGTGCAATGACATTTTCTTAACAGCGGATGTTCAGATCGATGGAAAGCCTCTAACAGAAGACCAGAAGGAGCAGATCGTCAGGATGAATCAGTCCGCGCGCGTTGACCTTCTCTCGGAGTGGGGTCTCATCACGAATTCGTCAAAGTCGAAGCTCCAAACCATAAACGACGAACGTAACAAATACATGCATCGTCGCCGACCTCCACAAGAATATCACGAAGCCAACGCTGAACGGCTATTCAAGCTCCTTTGCGAAGTTGTCGAAACCGAGTTCGGACCCAGCGAAACAGGAAGATATACCATACAGGGAGGCATGATCGCTTTTCGGCAGCAAAGACCTACGCAGAAGTGAGAGAAGCCGCTTTTTGTCGTCGTCGCGCACCAAGGGACATTTGTGCAGGCGTCGTAATTTGAACCGTCGTCGTTAGTGGTTTGAAAAAGTGTGTGTGCGCACCGGCCTACCCACACACAATAGACGACATTTCAGTCTGAGCTTAGCTCGCCTAAGCATTCTCCACCGAGCGTCGAGCAGGTTGATCGATGCATAAGACGCACCGCTTCTCTCGGCCGTGTCCCCTTAGGAATTTTCGAACGTTGAGACGTTTCCTGGCACAATCTTCGCAAACTACTTTGGAGCAATTCGGGCAAGGCGCAGTGTGTATACGGCAGACGACACGATTGCACCCCTCGCAGGAGACAAGATCCGCTTGACAAACAAACCTATCGCAAATGCCACAACTGATGGCGTGTTGTTGGCAGAGGGTTCTTGAACAACGCACGCACACTGAGGAATGTTGCTGGCACACGACTCCACCG
>JBGPBS010000124.1:0-2754 GCA_041481365.1 Bathyarchaeia archaeon | reverse complement strand
TATATTAGCTTAGGGGTTGAAAAATTCTTGCCAAAGTTGATGAAAACTAAAATCGGCACTGTCATTGTTATTGCGATGTTCATTCTCGTTGTGGGCTTTCCAGGATTTGCATTAACTGTGTCAGCAGCGCGACCTGAAAACGACTGGTCAGCATATCCATTGATGCATGTTCGTCCAGCCGCGGCAACTCCATCTCCGACAGCTCTCACTCCGACGCAGATACGGAGCGCGTATGGCCTTCCTTCCACGGGCGGCGCGGGAACAACTATCGCCATCGTCGACGCCTACGATGACCCAAACGTCCAGAACGACCTTACAGTGTTCAGCACTCAATACGGTCTATTACCCGTCAATTTTGCAGAACACAAGATGGCAACAACCATCAGTGTAGACACGGGCTGGGCGCTTGAAACATCCTTAGATGTCCAATGGGCTCACGCTATAGCGCCAAACGCGACGATACTGCTGGTAGAGGCCAAATCAAATAGTCTAGGCGATCTTCTCGCCGCCGTTAATTACGCCAAAAGCCAACCGAACGTGGTGGCAGTGTCTATGAGCTGGGGCGGAAGCGAGTTCAGCACAGAAACCTCGTATGACAGCTATTTCAGTTCCTCTGGAATCACCTTCTTCGCATCCTCCGGAGACAGCGGAGCCGGCGTAATATGGCCTTCAAGTTCACCGAACGTAGTCGCCGTCGGCGGAACAACCCTCAATCTTGCCTCTGGATCGGTTGTTGAAACCGGTTGGAGCGGAAGCGGCGGAGGCATAAGCCGCTACGAGCCCAAACCGGCCTTTCAGACTAACTTCGGCCTCTCAAGCAGCATGCGTGCCGTGCCTGACGTTTCCTACGACGCAGACCCGAGTACAGGCGTTCCGGTGTACGACAGCCTAGGCTATTCTGGCCAGTACGGATGGTTCCAAGTGGGCGGCACGAGCGCAGGCGCACCGCAATGGGCAGCGATCCAAGCTCTCGGGCTCACCGCATCGAACAATAACTTCTACCAAGACGCAAAATCATCGGCTTATGCTTCATACTTCAGAGACATCACAAGCGGCTCAAACGGATACCAGGCAGGCATAGGCTACGATTATGTCACGGGTTTAGGCAGCCCCCTCACGACGAATTACACGCTGTCGACGACACCACCGCCGCCGCCACCGCCAACCGCAGACTTTACCATTTCGGCATCACCAACCAACTTGAACATCAGGACAGGATCTTCTGGGACCTCGACGATAACGATAGCGTCCGTCAACGGATTCGCAGGTGCAGTCACACTCTCGGCGTCTGCCCCGTTCGGCCTAACCGCGACCCTTAACCCGACCCAGGTTCCTGTGGGATCTGGCACATCAACGCTGACGATTAGAGTAGCGAGCTACATCAGATCTGGAACGTACACGGTCACGGTGAAGGGCACGAGCGGTTCGTTAAGCCACACCGTAAGTGTAACAGTAACGGTCACGCGGCGATAGGCACCTTAGACACATCTTCACCCTTTTTTTGTTAGCCCCAATCGCTGAAATCGCGCGCTAGTGGTGCATGAAAATGCCTATATTTTGATCTGAGACATATTTGTTCGAGGGATAGTCTTTGAGTGATAAGCCACGTGAATATGCGTGTGCTGGCAAATTTGAAGAATCGGTTAGGCTCGAAGCGCAGGCCAAAGCGTTTGAAAAGATAATTGAGAAGGAACTTGAAATTTTGGATTTGAAGCCAAATATGAGGGTTCTTGATGCTGGTTGCGGAACGGGCGCCGTTACGAGGAGAATGGCCTTGAAGGTTTTCCCAGAAGAAGCTTGCGGTGTAGATGTTGATCCCTTATTCATTGATGAAGCAAAAAAGTCAGCGTCTAGGGAAGGCGTAAAAAACATACGGTTTGAACTGGGCAACATTGATAATCTGAAGTTTGAGAACGGGACTTTCGATTTGTCATTCTGCAGGCTGGTTCTTATGCATGTAAGCAGCCCAGTGAAGACGATTGAAGAGTTGAAGAGAGTTACCAAGAAAGGAGGAATCGTTGCGGCTTCCGATGTTGATGATGGCGCAATGCTTTCGTTTCCGCAGGCGCCAAGGTTTTTCGATTTGTGGTCAAAGTTTGGTCAACGGGCAAAAGCCAGGGGGGACGACCGTTACATAGGCAGACAGCTTTTCTCGATATTTTCAGAGGCTGGCTTGAACTCGGTAAACATCTACCCGCTTCCAACGTATGCCACTCAGCAGAATCCTGACGCACTGAAGATGCTTGTTTACGTTCTAGTTCAAATTGTGGAGCAGGACAAAGATACCTTGATAAAAGAAGGCGTAACCACAACAGAAGATTGGGAAGAAGCGATGAGGGAAATACAGCTTGCACTGAGCCATCCTGGCGCATTTGCAATGGGATTAACCTTTCTCGCCACAGGAAAAGTTCCCTGACGCAACTGAAAAGCCCAAGGTTCACTATGTGTAGCGCGCGCGTTTCGATTTGTTACACATCCATGGACTTTTGATGTTTCGCGCGCGCCGAGGATATAGAGAAACTGTTGCCGATAAAGAGAAAACCAAAGAAAAGCGCTCTCTCTCAGACTTCATAGCGACTGAAGAATAGATGCTTCAGGCCCTCAACTAGAAAGAAGTAGCATCCAAGTATTCCAAAGATTAAACCCAAGAACCATAGCGGGGGCTTGACTAACCCCAAAAACAATCCAAAAGGGGAGTAAACAACGACCAGTGTCACTGATGCCATTATGATCGAGGCTGCGATCATGAGATTG
>JBGPBS010000123.1:0-2959 GCA_041481365.1 Bathyarchaeia archaeon | reverse complement strand
GTCAGGTAATATTTCGTACCTCTTCCTCTCAAGAAGGCTCGGAAGATGAAGAAGAACCCGATGACCATTAGGATCAGCAATGGCACGGCTAGGACTAGCCCAACAAAGACAAAAGAGTTGATTATGCCAACGGTCCCACCAATTCCTAACATCATGCTAAAAAATATGACCCAGAAACGGACATGGGACCATTAGCTTCAAAAGCGCAGCTAGAACGGGTTGAATGGTTTGTCAAGGAAGGTGTAGAAGAGGGTGCGAAAAAACTATTGGGTGGAAACAGACTATTCGATAAGGGTTTCTTTTTTGAACCTACGATATTCGATGACGTTGAGCAGGAGATGCAAGTATGCCAGAGAGAGATATTTGGACCAGTGATCTCGGTGTTAACTTTTGAAGACATAGACGAAGTGGTTGACAGGGCGAATGATGTAGTCTACGGGTTGGCCAGTTCAGTCTGGACGAAAGACCTGAAACAAGCAATGACCATTGCAAAGAGACTCCGGTTCGGAGAAGTTTGGATAAATGACCATCTGCCATTGATGTCCGAAATGCCGCACGGAGGATACAGGCAGAGCGGTTCGGGAATTGACCTTTCGCTTCACTCGCTAGAAGAATTCACACACTTCAAACACGTCTACATAGATCTCACTGGATATACAAGGAAGCCATCATACTACACGATATACGGCAAGAAATAGCGACACTGAATCTCAATATCCTATTCCAGGCGGACCCATTAAGCGCGCGTGGGCAGAGAAGCGGCAGCTTATCCTGACTCTTTGGTTTATTGGGCGAATCAGAGCAGCCCTACCTACGATGAATGAAGCTGTCACCGCCTCCTTTTGAACACAGTTACACCAAGTTTATGCAAGATATGTGCTATCGTTGTCTATTCAGGCGGAGAGAAAATGGCAACGGCGATCCCCATAGTCTTGTTGGCAATTGTTGCAGCGACATTGTGTTACTGCTTTGTTCAGTTGCCCGTTTCGGTTGCATCATCAAGGGTGAAATGGTCAACTGGAAGTGATGTTACTGCCAAAATAGATGCAAACGAATGGTGTGAGATATCTCTGAACAAACTCGAGCCTAATGCGACAACTGTCTACACAGACATCTTGAAGTTCACACCTCTTTCGAATTCTGTTGTAAGCCGCATGAGGCTTGAAATAGCTTCCGTGGTTGACAGCAACGGAATCATCTGGGGAATACAATTCTACGTATTCAAGTCTGGAACAAGCAACACCATACTAACATTGGTTGACGGGAGTTCAGTATCAATAGACAAGACCGACGGTGACGTGGCAGTTTGCGCAGTGGGGTACAGACAAACGGATGCTGATCTTGGCTATGGTTCAACAACAACTCCTGTAAAATCAACAGTTTTCATTGGAGCCGATTCCACCACTTACACAATTGCAGTCGAGGCTTACGGCAAGGATGGAATCCTGAGCACTCAAGCCGCTATGCTGCAACTTGGAATAGTATGGTCTTAGTAATTGAGAGAAACGGTTAAGTCACAAGCATAAAAGCGAGACTCTAATGTCTAGAAACCAATAGCGGGCGCTTGTCGAATTGCAACAACGAAGAAAAGAAAAAGCTCAGGTTTCTGCTTTGGGAAAACAGCCCGATATCCATGTCCGAATCTGTTTTGAAATCTTCAGTTCTTAACTGCGCCAAGAGTGATTCATTTTCGTCCACGCACAGGAAAAATATTGGGAAGGTGACTTGCACATTTTCCATTTTGTATGCGTAGCTGAGTTCACGTGCAAAACTTGTGTTGGAAGATCCTATTGGAACCTTGATTCGAATCTCCACACCCTTTTCAGCCAAGTCGTCAAGCAATTTTCTAAAATTCTTATGAAAAAGAACCAAACCTCTTTCAGTTGTTATGGCATAAACAGAGGTCTTCGCCTTGGACAACATCTCGCTTGTTCTTCGCGTTATCTCATCATGCCCTTCAATGGACCAGACCTCTTCTTTTCGTATGCTTATAGGCTTCAAAGCTTGCTTTTTCTCATGGATCGATTCCAGCATATGTATTGCATACTCAAGCTCTGCGAGTGATGTGGCTTCTTCTGAAAGTTCCTTCTTCAAACTCTGAACAAAAGTGCAGAAGGCACTTGAGGGAGTTGTGATTCCGAATCTTCTTGGCTCTCCAGGAATTTCGAACACTAATCCTCTTTCAGCCAGTTTTCTCAACGCCGCATAGGACTTGGTTCTTGGCACACCCGAAATCATGCTCAGTTTTCTGGCTTCAGAGCATCCCTCTGCCGCCAGAGACAGATAAATCTTGGCTTCATACGCGGATAGTCCTGTGTTCCTCAGCACATTTTCACACTTGGATCTCTGGCGTCGTTCGAGCTGTTCCCAAATCTGTTCCAGGAGTCCTTCAGATTTGAAGGGCTTAACTAGGTATCCATCGGCCCCTGAATTCAGGGATTGAACAGCATTTTCCAGCGAAGGATACCCGGTAATCATGATCTTGATCATTGCCGGATTGAATCTGCTTAGAATATTGAGCAGCTTCGTGCCTTCCATGTCTGGCAATTTTATGTCTATGAGTGCCACATCAAAGGATTCCGTTTTGCACTTTTCTATCGCTTGTTTCGCTGTTTGTACAGCCTCTGTTTTGTAGCCTTCTTGCTTGAGCGTGGCGTCTAGGATTTCTCGAACGCCAGCATCGTCGTCGACCACGAGGATTTTGACACGTTCACTCATATTTTTTTCCTCGACTTCGTGCTTGAGTGTGACTGTATTCTCTCGTGAAAGTCTTGCCTCTACCAACCGTACTTCGGACTTTTCACTTTCGTGCGTCCTTCACACTTTAACTATCGTCGTCGTAATTGGCATGCTCGATGTGACGTGATCGTAGCGCGAATTTCCTTATTTTTTCCAGTTCCATTCAACATACTGGTCTTCACACTTGCACCTGTATCGCTGTTCTACAAGGAGACAATAT
>JBGPBS010000122.1:0-3024 GCA_041481365.1 Bathyarchaeia archaeon | reverse complement strand
ATACGTATTCTTCCCCTCCGTTGGGAGATTGGAACAGGTGGGCTGCATCTGGCGGAATTTGACTCGTTTTTCACATATCGCGTAGCCAGCTATATGGTAGACAACGGGTTGCTCTCGCCTTACTGGCCGAAACTGTGGGTAGACACTCAAATGTGGCACCCAATGGGAATCAACATGGGCGACCAATCATTACCCTCGATACCCCTGACTGGAGCTTTTCTCTACGATATTGTCAAAGCCTTAGGTATTAACATAGATCTCATGAGTTTCTGCGCGATCATTCCACCTGTAATGGGGATGATATGCGTTTTAATCCTCTATTTCATTGGAAAAGAGATCGGAGGCAGAAGCGTTGGGCTACTTTCCGCTCTCTTCCTTGCCCTTGACGCTTCGTTTATCCAAAGAACCAATTTGGGCTGGTTTGAGACTGAAACAGCCGCATTCGCTTTTCTGTTGTTCTTCCTGCTATTTCCAAGAGCAATCGAAGATACGAGGACTATTGGCTCAACGATCAAATATTCACTCGCATCTGGAGCATGCTTAGCTTATTTCATAATGGGGTGGGGTGCAGCATACTACTTGGTGGATTTGACAGTGCTTTTCGTTTTCGTTTTGATTCTGCTGAGAAGAGCCACCCGACGTGTTCTCCTGGCGTACAGTTTGACGTTCGGATTGGGGCTGCTAATAGCGATAAACGCTCCGTTTTTGTCCGTTGGATATCTGACGTCCTTTGCAGTCCTGCCAGCGGTAGGCGTATTCTTGTTACTCGGCCTAAACGAGTTTCTACGCAACTTGGCGTCTGCAAGAGAAAAGCTCATGCTTGCAGTGATACTCCTAGTCGCCCTAGTCGGTGGGTTCGCCGCAATTGTTGCCTCTGGACGCGTGGGCAACATTGCGGGAAAATTCGTCACAATCATTGATCCCCTTTTGCGAAGTTCCAATGCGCTCGTGGAATCTGTTGCAGAGCACAGAATAACTGCTTGGGGTTCAATCTATTTTGAGTATGGGATAGTGATACTGTTCTTCATGGTTGGCTTGTTCTTCGTCTCAAGGAATCTTGGCAACAACAAGACCTTGTTCTTGCTGCTCTTCGGCTTAACCACAGTATACTTCTCCGCTTCCATGGTACGTTTGCTTTTCCTCTTGGCTCCAGCCTTCGCCGTTATCTGCTCCACGGGCATAATGGGAGTGTTGAACCCATTTATCGTCTTGTTGAAAGAGCCACCAAAGATAACGAAGAAGAAGCTCGGTCTGGAGCACGTTGGGAAAGAATTCAGCGGAGTGGCCGTCTTCCTGATATTCCTGATTCTCATGACAAACCTAGCCATCTCGCCTCAATCTGGAGGCGTCCCTAATGTCTATAGGCAAGTCAATACTCCTTTGACAATTACGGCAGCGAGTCTTCCGATCATGCCCAACAAAGCAGTCAATGAGTGGCTGGACATGCTACAATGGACAAGAAATAACCTTCAGCCAACTACCGTTGTCGCAAGCTGGTGGGACTACGGATTCTGGCTAACGATGGTGGGCAACGTGACGACACTTACAGATAACGCTACGATAAACTCCACATCCATAGAGAACACTGGTTACGCCTTCATGGCTAATGAGACACAATCATTGAAAATGCTAAGAACATACGGCGTTGATTACGTTCTCGTGTTCATAACTGTAGGAGTGTCCCAAGATTCAACTACGGGGGTGACGCAGGCAGGTTGGGTCGGATATGGCGACGAAGGAAAGTGGGTATGGATGGCAAAAATCTCAGGAGAAGGTAAAGCCAGGCTCATGAACGAGGGCTACATGACTGCAGACTATTCATGGATCGATGAAAAATCGTTTATGAACACGACTTCAGGCGCTTGGTATGATTTCGGCACAAACTCGACGATATATGAGATGATGAGCTGGGGAAAACAACGTTGGTGCGACACGAACGGCATTACTCCAGATATAGCCGGCGTCCAGCCGAAATACTTCACAGAAGCCTACTTCGCTGGAGGGACATTATCTCTGACTGACGCGCAAAACAATTACGGTGCCCCAATTATTCCGCTCGTATGCCTCTACAAGATCGACTGGCAAGCTTTCTACAATGATTATCCAGGCCAATGAAAGCCCCTCCAGAGAAGCCTGCTTGAAATGTGCGGATGCGACTGTACTCCTGCTTAGACCTGAAACCTTGTCCCTTTTAGGCGCATAAGCCAGAATCACCTTCGAGACAAACGTTCGATGTTGAGTATTCAAGGCGTATTAACAGTGTACGGGCCTCAACAGGGGTGAGACCGCTTGCTGAGCTTCCCCCTTGCCTTTGGTCATCTCTCAGAGGCGCCCTGCGCACATCCAATTTTCTATAATCAGAGGTGCTTATCCATTCAGAGCCTGACAAGCCAGCGCTTAAACGACGAGCGTTACGTTCAATTCTGGCACAACATATCTTCTCTCGGCACCTAAAACGAAGACCAACTGTCTTACTTCCATGATTCCTTGTTTGTCGTTTCGTTGATTTGCTGCTCCAACGTGTGACCATGGCAATAGATCAATGCTTTCTTGACACCTGGAACCTTCAAGGCGGCACTCTTTATGTCTATTGCGAGTTTGAAGGCAATGGGACAGAATGGACTGGAGGGGACAAACTCCACTTTGAAAACCCCCGGCTGTTCTTCTTTGACGTTTGTGATCATCTGCATTTCCGCAAAAGTCATGCCTGTCTCTGGGTCAACTACTTGGCCTACAGCTTCACGAACCTTATCTTCAAGTTCGGTCAAGCATTCCATGTCCTGCTTTCCAATGCATAAGCCAAGGGGAATAATATATAACTATTGCATGAAAGACTGAAGAGCAAGCGTTTATTTTGGCAAGGGACAGGCGTCCATGTTTTGAGTTTGCGAGTTCCGCGTATCGAATGCCCGAAGACACTCGAATTAACGGCTCATCATTCCAAGTTGCTGGTCTCTTGACTCTTTCTTTTCAGGTGCATGCGCCAGCTTAGCGCCATCGTTCTAGGGTGTGAAGCTCTAACCT
>JBGPBS010000121.1:0-3270 GCA_041481365.1 Bathyarchaeia archaeon | reverse complement strand
CACTTTTCAGGCTGGTGGCGTCAACCTCTAGTTGCAGTCCTCCTACGTCCATGTTCAAATCCAGTTGCTCGAACGACGCGCCACTCTTGACTCTGAGGAGCACTCCACCTAGATATCTGATGGAAACAGCTAGTTTGTTGATGTTGGTGTTCTGTCCCAGCTCCATCACTATGCCACCAATGCGCAAGTCAATGCTTCCGCTGTATTGGTAGGCGTTTCCAAGAGTGAGGTTAATTGCACCGGTTTCGCCAGAGAGATTGATTTGTGAGGACTGGTTTGCAGCTGATTCTGTATAGTCGGCTTGAAGCGCAGATGCATTGGTTGAGCGTCCGAAGCTTACGTCACAAACTAGGTTGGAATCTTCCAAGAAGACTACGTTCAACATGCCAATCTGCACAGTCAGGTTTAGCGTAACAAACGTGATTGAGCTTGAGACGTTTGTGCCTTTGAATAGGCTGTACCGATCCACGATGTTGTCTTGTCCAGTGCCTAACCAAGGAACGTTGATGCGGGGAAATCTGACGGGTTGCAGTATTGGTGACGCTATTGCGTAGACGGCTCCGAACACTAAGATGGCTATGAATATTCCGCCTAGGATTGGCCTAGCAGCTATCATCTTAGACGAAACCTCCTGTAAACGAGTTCATTATAAGCCACATCCAAATCCAAGAGAGCCCGGCCATTATCAGGCAGATCAGCATGGGGCATATGAATGATGAGATGAAGGCTTTACCAGTGTCAATGTTGTAGTTCTGCTTCACAGCAACAGTCGCCAAGAGCATGACCCAGAAAACTGTGACGACGTCTAAGAAAACGAATACGGGAAATAGAATCCAACTCAGACCCAAGAGGACAGTTCCCAACAGTTGCAGTGAGCAAGGAATGATTGAGTAGCCGTAGAGCTTGAACAATTGAACGAAGGAGCCTCGACCTCTGAAGATGTATCTGGCGCTGAGGTGAGCGATTCCAACGGCGATAAACCAAACCAGCAAAGCACATACGATCGCAACAAAAAACACGACGATCATGACAGCATTGAAGAAGCCGAGTCCGATGCCACCACCTAACGAACTGAATGAGTCTGCGAGGGCAGCAACTATTCTGTAAGAAAACGAAGCAATAACCGCCGTCTGAATCCCGACTAACAGGAGCACAAGTAGGAAAGGTTCCCAGAAACCTATTCTATCTGCGATGATCTGCTTAAGGGTGGCGTCTGGCGCCAAGAATGCTCCGCCGATTCTAGTCAGAAACCTCGAAAAAGATGAGACAGCTTCTTTTTGAGGATAAGCATTTTCGCCTTGTCCAGTGCTCATTAAATCACCAGTTACAACAGTATTCGAGTAGCAACATTCTCAACTAATAAGAGTTGCGCACTCTCTAGGAAACCATTCTTCTCCATGGTTGAGTTTCGTTCTCAGCGAAGCAGCCTGGGAGCAACATAGGTTATTCTTCTTTTTCTTTCGGTTCTTTTACCAGCACCAGTGTCAGCAGAAACGAAGGCAATACTGCTACGATAGCCATCATGAATGGAGCCTGAGGAGACACATGCTCATACAGAAATCCGCCCAGTGCGCTACCCAAAGCCATGATTATGTAGTTGACGAAGTTGGTGAAGCCGCTTACTTTTCCACGTTGCTCTTTCGGCGTCAAATCTGCTTGAAGTGCTCCAAAAGACGCGTTCATCATTACTGAACCTGCGCCCAAGAGGATCAGAGAAACTATGATTTTCGTCAAGTCTCCATATATGAAGATCCATATTGCCAGCCCGAATATCAGCATTGAGGCAAGAAGAGGTATCTTTCTTCTGATTTTGTCCACAGCCTTGCCGACTGGTATGGCAAAGATTATTGTGGTTATGGGTATTATTGCGATGATGAAGGCCCACAGTATCTCGTCTATAAGGAGTACTCTTGTGGCGTAGATGACTATGAAGAGATTCGTGGACGAGAATCCAAACGTGACTATGGAGAATGACAGGAACAGGTAAAGCATGGATTTGGGCACTTTTTTCCATACGGCGAAGCTTTCTTTCAGCGCTGTCGGGTAGCTCTGTATTATCTCGTGCAAGCGTGGTCTAGAAGCGTTCACGACGGTTTCCTTCAAGAGAAATAGTCTGAGAAATGCCGCGGCCAAGAAGAGAGCTACGACGATACCGTAAGCTATTCTCATGCCATCGACCAGGCCGAAGTAGGCGCGTAATACGCCAGCGATGGCGGGGCTTGGTGTTGTGGAGGCGCTTGCTATGAGCATGACTATGCTGAATCCCATTCCTCTTCTCTTGGCGGGCAACGAGTCCGAAATCATTGCGTTCAAAGCTGGCTGGTAAGTCGAGTTAAATGTGGCCATTAGGATTGCTCCGACGAGTATGAAGGGCCATGAAGGTGCAACTGCGTAAAGTATGAAGCTGAGGGCTACGCCGAAGGTCATTGTTGAGATTAGCCACTTTCTTCCATATTTATCCGCTAAGTAGCCACCCGGAAACTGCATTGAAGCCAGTGCTAGGAATTGGGAGAGACCTATGATACCTAGAATGGTTGTAGTGGCGCCAAGCTTAAGCACGTAGAGCCCGTAGTAAGTGGCTGGCAGTTCGCTGGCGAAATCTATCATTATCCAGCTTGCTATCAAAACTGCATAGTTACCTTTAATGAACGAGAATTCCTGCTTGAGGGTTCCGAGGAACGGCATAGTTTTCTCCTTCTCTTGTGATTAGAGGACTGGACACTCAATTTCAATGTTCAGGGAAGAAGTGACCAGTTCGCTGGCCACTTCATTCTCAACATTAATACCTAGTGACTCTTCATCGAACTGAGGAAGCCACTTCCGGTCCTTGCAAAAGGAAACGATTTGGTTAGCATAAAAGGCGACGCACATGTTGTAGTCACATGTCGTGACTAACCCATGCCGTACAGAGAGTCCATCTTCAATCTGCGTTTTCGGTGAATAACCAGTTGCGCATCATCCTATGGACGCGTGCGTTTCTCAAGCAAGACCAAGCGAATCCCCCAGTGTTCCCCAGTTTCCCAGCCTACGCTGACTCGCAGAGCCTTCTCGAACTTGGTTTCGAACGTGCAGACAATCGATTTGATACCTTGCTTTAGTGCTGTTGCCTGGTTGTGAGCCAGTTGAGACGTTAATCCTTCTAAGTCGGCAGCGTACATTGTGGTGCTCCACCACGCTTGGTCAGGTTCACGTCTGGGGTGACCAAATGATAATGAGTCGGCTTTCCCGTTTTTCGTGGCAATGTAGAACTTGTGGGTTTTGCCGATTTCT
>JBGPBS010000120.1:0-3280 GCA_041481365.1 Bathyarchaeia archaeon | reverse complement strand
CCATCTTCCTGTAACTCTTCACTGTTCCTCTGTCCGAAAAGAGCCAAGTGATCATGTGAGTTGATTCAGGAGTCAGCGAGATAAAGTCCCAGAACCGACTGTTTGCCGACGAGCTTGTAGGATAACCAGTATCAGGAGCAGGCTTGAAGGCGTGCACCATGTCAGGGAATTTGATGGCGTCTCGGATGAAGAAAACTGGCAAGTCATTGCCTACCAAGTCATAGTTGCCGTCTTCCGTGTAAAACTTCACTGCGAAGCCCCTGGGATCTCGAGCCGTATCCGCGGATCCTCTTGCACCGACAACTGTGGAGAAACGAACGAACACAGGCGTCTTTTTCTTAGGGTCTTGAAGGAATCTTGCACAGGTGTATCTTGCCATGCTCTTGTATACTTGGAAGTACCCATGTGCACCGGCACCCTTCGCGTGGACCACACGCTCAGGGATACGCTCACGGTCAAAGTGTGCGAGCTTCTCAATTAGATGCACGTCCTGCAGCAAAACGGGACCGCGTTCACCTGCGGTAAGCGAGTTCTGGTTGTCAGAGACAGGAACGCCCTGATTCGTTGTGAGATGTTTGTCTTTCATAAGCGTAAGTCTCCTTCTCTGTTGTTTTGGAGTACCTCAGCATGATAGAGACTTGAACGTTTATTTAAGACTTATTATTATCTAATAAAAGGTATGAGTCGCTCTCAGAAATCAGACGCGTCGATAATAGAAACTCTCCGCAAAAAAGGATACAAGGCTACTACCCAAAGGATAGCGATCTGTCGATTTGTAATTCATAGCCGAGATCATCCGAGCGCGCAGAGAATCTACGACGAAGTCAAGAAGGTTCATCCGACGGTCAGTCTTGCCACGGTCTACAAGACACTTCGAATTCTAACGGAACAAGGCCTGATCCAAGAGCTGGATTTGCCAGAAAGCCAGGCAAGATTCGATTCCTACGTGGAACCTCACATTAACCTGGTCTGTCTGCAATGTGGCAACATCCAAGATTTCGATGATAATGCTGCTCGAGAAATCGTTGAGAAAGTGGCGGCCAAAGCAGAATTCACGTGGACAGGGCAACGTCTAGACATTTACGGTTTATGCAAGACATGCCGCAGCAGAACCAAATAGGCCTGCATGATGGCTCCGATCAGCAAGGCAGAAGCGAGCGCGAATGCTAATAGAGGAATGGAAGGAGCCTTTTCGTCTTTTTCATGTAATCCAGGTATTCGTTTCCGAATTTCTGAATAGCATCTGCTCTTCGCGCGCGCTCGGGTCTGAATACGTCCTTCAAAAAGATAACCTAATATTCCTGAGGAAACGAAGATGAAGATTCAGACGCAAAGTCAACCCAGCCAGCGAGTAACCAGGCAGGATCAATCACAAGCAGGTCAAAGTCAACATCGCCAGCCCCAAAAAGGCTGGTGGGGTCACTCAAAAACAGGGCGGGGTTGCCCTAGCCTGGTAGGGGGCAGGCCTGCTAAGTCTGTGGTCAGAAATGGCCGCGTGGGTTCAAATCCCACACCCCGCGCCAACAAACCAGAAGACGAATCTAAGCGTATTGAATAGATTCCTTGAGAAGCCCTGCAATGTGAAGAGATTTCGTGCGTTTTTATTAGAGAGTGTGGACTGTGCCGTATGTTATTAGTCTTTGTTTCTATTTCTTGGGCTTTGTGGTAAGTGTCTGGCCAGACATGAGAAAGTTGGATAGCGATGGTGCACTTTGTCATTGAGGTCTAGTACAAAGCTGTCAGAAGCTGGCGCGCTTTATTCTCTGAATGACGTTGGAGCGCTCAGAATTGTCTTTTTGTCCCTGTCCAGATAGCGAACGTAATGCTCAATATAGCCGCACTGTGGACACGCGTAGGCTTTCACTCCAACTCTTTCACCGATCATTCCAGCTTCTCCAGGTGTCCAATATATGCCAGACCCAATTGTCCAAAGGGAAAGAGGCGAATCTTTCTCCACAATGAAACCAACTCTCATAACTGTGCCACATCTAGGACAATTCCTCTCTCCAGAGCTTCCTTGGACTTGAGGTGCTTTCAAACTGGCGCCGCAACTAGGACAAAAGTTAGATCCTTCACCAGCTTCTTGCCCGCAGTTTTGACAACGAGTCACGTTTATTTCCCTCACATCCTCAACAAAGACATATTTCTGAGATTTATTTGTATGTCCGTGTGGATCAGAGGCCAGGCTCATGCTATCGCGTTGGGATTCCCGCACGCCTATAGTTCTAAATTCATTTGCGAGGTAGTTTCTCGCCTCTAGCTTCGCTTCGTCTGTGAACGGTGAAGCACTATGAGACGAAGAAGTCTCGTTTTGAACGGCACGGTCGAGCTCTGTCAAACTTGAAAATCTGATAGCGCACTTTTTAGGCTAGCTTGGGAATCGTATGAATTCGTTGTTCGAGTTGACTATTATCGTTACTGGGTCGCCGATCTGTAGTTTTTCGATCCTGCTGACTGTTGTGAAATCCAAGGTTTGCGTGTACGCTGCATATTCGGTCTGGTTGATGGTTAAAACGTAGATGGTGTTGCCATTGTTAACGTATGAGAATTTGTCGTTCAGTGTTCCGGTTATCGCCGTCTCGTTTGAAGGCTGAACTGTTCCTGCTTCAAATCTGCGTTTTGTCTCTGCAACCAAAGCCGCGCCTTGGTATCCTTCGCCCGTCATGAGTATCGTGTAGTGATCCAGGTTCACCGCATCGACGATTCCGAGGCCAGCCAGCCTGATGGTTTCCTGTGCCGATGTGGATTGGCCCTGTGCGGTGCGCCAGTATATTGGCACGAACCAGACATTTTCGCCGTTTATAGGGTACATCAAAGGCATCTCTGCCTCATACGCACCCGTCGTCGGCATCAAAATATGTGACTCGATGACGTTCTGCGCCTGCAAGCCGCTCTTGATGTCCAGGCCCCTCATGTCATAGTACTCTATTCCGCTGTCGGTCGTTTTGAAAATTCCTGCCATCGTCTGCGCTTCGCCAACGAAGTCGACCGCGGTCAGAGCGGTTATCCTGCCTGTGTCCGGGTCAACGATCCATCGGACGTCGTCCGAGATCTCCACCCTGTTTGTTGATGCGGGTATCCAAGCGAAACCGCCTGCGAAGATGTCGAAGCCGTTACCTCTCCTGTAGCCACCCCATGCCGCGATCATGCTTTTAAGCCAACCTTCGTCGTAGCGCTGGGTGACCCAGTCAGGGATCTGTTCCATGCCATAGAAGTTTCCGACCTGGCCAGACTCATTGTATGCATATACTCCCTTGGGAAGCGCCACGAACGACCACTG
>JBGPBS010000119.1:0-3318 GCA_041481365.1 Bathyarchaeia archaeon | reverse complement strand
TCGGAACTCGAGACGTGAAACTCTTGAATTCTTCTTCCATCATTTTCTCCATGTGATGGAACATCTTGTCGATGTCGTCGAAGTCCCAGTCTCTGAAGAAGGGAGAACGCCGTTTTCTGAACCGTTCTGCAGAATCATCATCTTCATCAGGCATTTTCCAGGCCCCTAGATAAAGGATGAACAAAGCAACTATGTATAAGGATTATGCTAGAAGTCACTGGCTCAGCATTCTGAGTTGCGCTAGTGTTCCCAAGAAGTTCCCGTCCAGAAGGTACGTGTCCGCCCCTTCCATGTCAACAGCTTCGGAACGAAGAACTGGACCAACAGCAACACTGGACTTGGCATCGATCTCCACTCTTTTTTCGTTCAGCGGTCTTCCACCGAGGAAATCGTTGAATGAGGGCATTATGAAAAGCTGCAGGAGTTCAGCCTCTCGATGTCGGGTTTTAGCTCGTTCTATGCTCCCAAGTTTGTGTCTCCGAATTAGCGTGGTGGCTAACTGTTTTCGGTTACAATTCGCCTTTATCCAAACCTGTCTTGTTATTCTGAATCCAGCTGGATCTCGCAGGGAAACTACGGGATGAACGTGGCCCATCACCATTGCCTTGCATGTCAAAACGTCTAATGATGGCCATTGGTGTCCATGGAAGAAGCCGACTTTTCCCAGTATGATGCCGGTTGCAGGTAATAGTTCAATGTTTTCGGGCAGTAGCGGTTCGAGGTTTCCATCGTGGTTGCCTCGGATCACGCATATTCGCTTGACTAGCTTTCTTAGCTCGTTGAAAAAGTCGGGCACGTCATGCCATTCGCCTATTTCTGCTGTGGCGATGGTGTGTTTCACGTCACCGAGGATCAGCAATTCTTCTGGCTTATATCGTGATATGAGGTCTTTTAATCTTCCCAGGAGTTTGGGAGTTTGAGTTGGGATGTGTATGCCTTTCCTGGAGACTGCCATTTCCCAGCCTATGTGCAGGTCAGCTAGGACTATTATTCGCCTTTGCTGAACCCTGATAAGCGCAGCTGGATGTGGCCACAATGGCGTTATCATTCTTTTTCCTTTTTCTTCTTTAACAGGTCGATTATGATCTTGTGGATTCTCGGGTTGGCTGACGCCACGAATTCCACTTTCTGTTTCGGGCTCAGCGTGACATCCAGCGGGTCCATGTTAATCGAGGTTATCTTGGCTCCGGCTTCGTTGATTATTAGCCAAGCGGCTGCCATGTCAGTTGGCCGAAGTTTTCCACGTATGTCTATGAAGCCTTCGGTTGTCCCATCTGCAACATAGCATAGCTCGAGAGCGTTTGCGCCGAAGTGTCGAATATGTTTTGTTTTTTGGATTAGTCCGGTGAGTTGGGACGCTATTTTTTGAACCTTGTAAGAGTTCAGGTCTATCCCAATCACTGCTTCTTCCAACGATGAGCCCTCGGAGGGGCTGATTCTCATGTCGTTTCGGTAGGCTCCTCTTCCTTTTTGGGCCGTGTATGTTACGTCGTGAAATAGGTCGGCTACCAGCGCAGCATGCACAGTGTTCAATGTCGGCTTCTCGGATATGGCGATTGACGTTGCGTAGAACGGTATCCCTCTCGTAAGGTTTGTTGTGCCGTCTATAGGATCGGCTGTCACATAGCACTGGTCGGATTTCTTGCCATATTCTTTGAAGCCGGATTCTTCACTTATCAGCGTGAATGAGATTTCTTGCTTTCTCAATGTATTGACTATTGCTTCTTCTGCTGCCAGGTCGATCTGCTTCATGGGGTCACCCCCAGCGCCAATGCCCAAGTTAGGCTGTGGCTTGCGGGCGCTGGCCAAGAGAGGGCGAATCTGATCTTCTACTTCCCGCTTGCATTGATTGAGGACCTGCAGCCATTCAAAATGGCGTGACATCAATCACGTTCTCCGTTAACTCACACTACTGCCACACTGCTTGTGATAAAGACTTTGTTTTACCAAGCAAAAAGCCCAAAAAGGCCTGCGCAAGGAAGCAGTCCCGGACAGCTCTTTCACCTCGAGTTTACTTGGCTGACGCTTACGAAGCATGAGACTGTTTTGGAGAATTGGTACTCTAGAATTAAGTTCTAAAAGACAACACCAGAACAGAACCTCACAAGGCATTTATTCAACAATGAGCAAACCAATAGCGCCCTCGGGGACATGTCGATGACTTCAAAGATTGCGAGCATTCTGGAAATACTCAGCGATGGAAGATGGCATGCTTTGGGGGAAATACGGCGAGTGGCGAAAATCGATGAGGCGCAACTTCAGCCGATAATGGATTTCTTGAAAGAATACACTTTCATAGTTGGGGATGAAGCAGGAAAGAGGGTTAGACTGAACAAGTTGGCTCAGGAATTTCTCACTCAGACATCTACTGCATAAGTGATTTCAAGCTCACATATGCCTTTAGAAATTCTTTCCCTTTGTCGGTAACTTCGAAAGACCTGTTTTTTGAGCCATCTTCTCGGATGATTGAGCGCAGAAAGCCTTGCTTGACCAGAAAATGCGAATAGGATTTGAGCTGTCTGAAACTCAAGTTGCATTGATACATCAAGTATGTTCTCTTGATCCCTCCGCGGGAGGCATCCAAAATGTCTGCAATGATGTCAAGACTACCGCGATGGTTGTTGCCAGCGCGTTTTACATTCCTGATCAATAGACTCACCGGCATAGCCTCCCCTGAAGGCTATTTAGGACCTCCTTCTCCCAACTATAGTAGCCGAAAACGGTGATTTAAACATTCTGAAAGCAGAAATATACATAGGTAATAAGATTGAAGAGAAAATAACGAAGAGAGGAACTATGAATTAGGCCCTTTCGTATCACATAATGTCTTTCTTAAGGCTTCACAGTCAACGTTCTTCTCCATGAAGATGCTTACTCTGTTTTCTTGGATGATCATGGACAGCATCTTGGTGTTCTTTCCTTCGACCACGATGCTTTTTATTTTGCCGAGGTTGAAAACACCTGAGAGTTCCTCGCTTGCGTCGATGGCTGACGTTGACAGGATCGCGTAGTCTATGATTTTTGTTGGGTCTTTAAGGTCTATCGCGGCAGAGTGGGAGTTTCTATATATGTATCCTATAATTCCTTCATGGCCTTTCATTTCTTCGAGTTTTGCTCGCAAATCGATCTCAGGTGCGGTCGCTTCGACCGTTATGGGTTCGATGACTTCTTCAACCAATCCTATATCCTTCTTCTTCTTTGCCATGATCCAAGCCTCCCTCACTCAACTATGGGCTTGACTCGGACGAGTTCGCCCTCCTTTGTCTCCAGTATCTCCCGAATTCTCTGCGGCATTTGAATTATCCCCTTGCCTCCTTG
>JBGPBS010000118.1:0-3356 GCA_041481365.1 Bathyarchaeia archaeon | reverse complement strand
CCGCTTCAAGCGCTTCAGCAGCAACAGGTTGCCTCATAATTCTGGCATATCTGATCCAACGAATAACCCGAAAAAAGCGAAGCGGAAAGAAAGAAACGTGAAACTTCAGGGTTCCGTAGCTGTTTCAGTGAAGAATTCTAGAACAATCAGTTCAGACAATACTCTTGTTGAACAAAACAATGAGGGAGTGAAAACGCGTGGAAAGAGCTCAAGATGTGAATGCCCTCACTTGGGATGGAGAAGTTACTCAATCCGCAAAACTGACAGTCGTCTATTTCTGGCATGAACAATACCCCTGGTGCCTCAGGCTGAATCCCATATTCAACTAAGTCGTTGAAGAGTGCAAGGAACGGATGAAATCAGTCAAACTCAACATCCTCGAAGATCCAAGCAACAGGCTGATCGCAGACAACTACGGAGTGCTAAGCATTCCTACGCTGTTGTTCCTGTGCCATGGAAAACCTGTGGGACAAGTTATGGGTCTCATGTCCAAAGAAGACTTGGAGAGCGGTTTAGAGAACATACGAGATACCGGCAATGTCTGAGTCAAAGCACAGAGCTCAGACCTAAATATGTTGTCTAGTGACCTGCAAACGGGTCTCAGAAGGGCAACGTTCTCAGCAGCCTGCTTGCCCATGCCAAGAGCTTGTTCGCCTATATTTCGCTACTGAATTCTGGTAGTCTTTTTCTGAAACTGTCAACCTGGGTCAATTTTTCAGTCTCTTCCTTTCAGCTCTTCTGAGCAGGCGCTTGTTTGGGAGCTTGGGTTTCTTGACACGTTCTGCATCCGTTACAGGCAAGCCCAGTTCCTCACAGAAGTCTAGGGTATCAATTCTCTTAAGGCTAGCCTAAGCGAACTAAGCGCACGATGCCCAAAGAAGTTGAGCAAGTGGACAGACTGGTGGGGCTGCCCGGATTTGAACCGGGGTCCTTCCCGCGCAAAGCTCACAGCCTTGCACTTAGAGAGCCCAAGTCTCCAAGCCTAGACCAAACTAGCCGACAGCCCCATATCGTGGGTCCAGAGTCCCTGAAGAACAGATATCATATATTATAAAAACCTTGAGTAGACTTCAACATCTGAGTAAGACAAACCAGATGACATTGCAGCAGAAGCTCGTTGCACTGAGAGAACAATCTGTTTTCGGCTTCGCGCGCGCCGCTTCAAACGATGTCCCCCCATCGGGGATCATCGCGCGCGTACGAGTGAATGCACCTGTCTTTTCTTTAGGTCAAAGTTACCTTGTCAACATATCCATGCGCTATGACCTTCGCTGGCAGCATAGGACACCGGAGAACTGTGGATATTGCCGCGCGCTGGCCAGACCATCCACGGTTCGTATCAATTGACGTCAAGCGCGTGCTATCGTTCGCATCCCAGACAACCTGGGTCAGACTATTCCAGATCTTGCCGTTCGAGTTCACGCTGAACGTCGGAAGACCTGGAATACTCATACAAGTACCTGAGCTTCACGATCACGTATATAGTTATGAACGCCAGCAAAGCGAAAACTGCAGCGTTCAATATCATGCTCGGCAAGAGGATCGAGGTGGTTGCCGGGTATTCAGGGAGAGACATTCCCTGCCCTGAGTCCGGATCTCCACCTCCAATCCTAGTCCCACTTTCAGCCATTATGGCAATCATTTCGAACGGTTTTCCAAAGTAGAGGTAGGTCACGATCGTTGGAAATCCCCTTATTACTGCTTCATCTCTGCCGACTCTCATGAAGAATGCAAAGGACAGGAACATGTACACGCCGGTTAGAAAGATGACAAAGACCAGTTCCTTTGTGCCGAAGTTTACAAGAATTTCATGGCTGAGCTTCTTTATGAAAACGAGTACGTAACGCGCGAGCGCGCTCGTTCGTTTAACGTATATCAAGATTGCAGCTGCGACCCCCGTGATGGCAAGGCTTACGTAGACCTCCATAAGAAACGGATTTGTCTCTAGAGAAAGAATACGCATGATTGACAGTCCAGTGACTCTTATGTGAGCCTGAAGATTGGCAACTTCAACCCAGCCAAACGTGGAGGTTGAGGTGGAATTGTCGTACGGGGTATGAATCCAACCTGGTGTCCCGAGGTCCGACCACTTATCGGAATAGTATAGAGGGATAGAGGAGATCAATATGCTGGATTTCACTCGAGTTATGTTCGATATTCCTGCATCTGACCCCCAGAAGAACGCGTAGTCCTCGTTAGCGATTGTTGGAGCTCTGAAAGTCTCTTGGTCCGATGCTCCATTTTCAACGCTAGTGTAGCTGACATTGACGTTGAGGTCTTGACCTGCTCTAGTGACGATTCCTTGTAGGTTTAGCCCGTTGTCATCCGTGGCGGTTTCTGTGATCTGGAACATGCGGTTGCCTATGCAGTCCAAATTCATCACTGCGACAACGTTTTTCATTTCGGGGCTGTGCTGTTTCAGATAGTTTATAGAACCAACCAGGCCGAGTTCTTCGCCTGCGAAGGCCACGAAGACAAGTGTATAGGCCGGTTTGTACTGGCCTGTTCGGTTTGCATCTGAGAAGACTCTAGCCAGTTCCAGCACGCCGGCAATTCCCGCGCCGTTGTCACAAAATGCTGGTGTCACGACACTATCATAGTGGGCAGAGATTATGATCATCTTCTCCGGGTTAGTCGAACCTAGGATCTTTCCGACCACGTTATAATGGGGGCTTGTGCCAATAGAAGCGTCTATTGTGACTTGGGCAGCGATGTGCGTGTTATTCGCCAAGGCGTTTCTGAGCATTTGTCCATCCTCGTAGTCTATCCACCCCGCTGGAATGTGAAGGCGCCACAAGTAAGCTCCCCACTGTGAAGCGGGTCGACCACCTATTGAACCGAATCCGGGCGGAGCGTCCGACATCCATGTGTACCAATACGTGTATATGATAGCTGCTGGTGGTTGTTCTTGTAGTTTATTCACAAGCAATTGGTAATTCCCGCTGTTCATTCTGAACTCTCTTCCCACGAGGACCACTTTGCCTGTGGTGTTGAGCGCATTCCAAGCTGTGGCATTGTAACGTGCGCCCCATATGCCGGCGCGGCTTTGAACGTCAGGCATAGGCAGTGAAACGAGCTTGGCGAAGACGCCGCCTTCAGGCGTGGGCCAGCTGTAGTGTTCGGGCTGAAAGGAATTGACAACGACTTGGTCATCTGTCGTGTCTGGGTTTCCGTCCAAGTCTACTTTGAAAACGGGCTTGGTCATGACATTCCATGTGGTGAATTCGAACGATTCAGCACGAGTTTCCAGGCCGAAGCTTTCGAACTGATTCTGTATCCATGTTACGGTCTCGTTTGCGCCTACAGAGCCTGACGAACGGAACGAGTAGCCTGACAGACTGTGGTTGAGGCCGATG
>JBGPBS010000117.1:0-3430 GCA_041481365.1 Bathyarchaeia archaeon | reverse complement strand
GGCACCCGCATCGAGAAATCTGAGCGCGTTCTTCAAGCCGTCTTCAGCCGTGTCGTAGCTGTTTATGGGCATGTCTCCGATTATCGGCGTGTCCTTAGCGCCTCTTGCCACAGCTCGCGTATGGTAAATCATGTCCTCCATCGTCACACTCTTGGTGTCCTTGTGGCCTTGGACCACAGTTCCCAAGCTGTCCCCGACCAAGACCAAGTCGATCCTCATTTCGTCGAGTATCTTGGCCGTTTGGTAGTCATAAGCCGTTAGCATTATGATTTTTTCTTTTCCTTTTTTCTGCCTAATCGTTTCTTGGAACTTCATTTTTTCTCTCCATGAATTTTATCATGCTTGCGAGTGTTTCGTTGACGGGTGTTTGAATGCCATGTTTCTTGCCCAACTCAACGATTTTTCCATTCAGAAAGTCGATCTCAGTTCGCTTGCCTCTTGCTGTGTCTTGGTACATTGAAGAAAAATTGGTGTAGCCTGCTACCCGTTTGTCGATTCTTTCGGCTAGGTTTCGAGGCAGAGTTATTCCTTCGGCCTCAGCAGTTTCGACGCATTCCCTGACGACGCTGCGTCTTACGTTCTTCAGTGAGGCTTCCCAGATCTCGTTGTTTCTGACGTGAAAGATGGCTGTTAAAGGATTAACCACGCAGTTGACGACAAGCTTGGTCCAAACGTCCGTATTGATGTGTTCAGAAACTCTCGACTCTAGCCCGGCTGCATTGAATATGCTCACAATCTCACGGGATTTGTCGCCGGACTCGATTATTGTCTCCCCATGCCAGAACCTTATGCTTCCGGGCTTCAAGAACTCGGCAGCCATCTTTGTAATGCCCCTCAGAACTTTGGCCCTACATGCAACGATTGTCTTGACGATCTCCTCATTTCCGAGACCATTCTGCAAGACTAGGATGACTGTGTCCTTCCTGAGAAACTTCCGTACTTTCCTGATGGCTTCCGCAGAGTCGTATGCTTTGGTGGTGAGAACAACCAGCGATCTTTCAGGTATGTCCTCTATCTTCGTGGCTACTTGCGGGTGAAAGGTTCTCCTCGTGTCTCCCACGATTGAGAGTCCCTTGGCCCTTATTGCTTCAACGTGGGCTTTGTTGCCGATGAGCGTGACGTCGTTGTTTTCAGAGAGCAGTACTCCATAAACGCTTCCGATTGCCCCGGCGCCTAAGATGAAGATTTTGTCAAAGGTCAAGCCTTCCATCCTCCAGGGTAATGTGTTTTCGTTCAGTTGCGAGGTTTTCCAGTCTTCGGTTGATTTGCGCTATCGATTCATCAAGGTTCTTGCGATTATCAAAATTCGCCAGGATCAATTTCCAATTTTCCTTATGTTCTTTCTTTAGTTCTTCAGCAATGCCTATGAGTGTTGGCGCTGCTCTCACGATGTTATCGACTATGGTTATCGACGCTTTCTGGGCCGTTCTTGACAGAGGGTTCAAGTCCACAGCGATCACCTTTTTTCCCATCTTCACTAGTGCCTCGGTCCTGTCACCATCTTCCAACGGCACCAGCACCACGTCAGCCATGTATATGCCACGTGAATCCACTCGCCTCCTTTCACTGCCCAGCTCGGGGATTGTTTCAGATGCATCTTCACCTACGCCTAGGACCTCTTGCGCTCCTGATTTCTCAAGCAATTTTCTGATTGCCTTTTCCCTGCTGAGCGACCTGTAGAATAGGTTGACCTCAATCTTGGCTCCTGTTACATGAAATAGTCTAACAACGTCCTCAGCTACCAGTGCGGCTACGTTTCCGTTGACCGAGATTACTGGCTTTTCAGCAGTCAGCAATGCCGCTGCCGCCGCCTTGATAGCTCTTATCGCTGGCCGAGTCGTTTTTTCGCCGAGCAGATAGTCGAAGGCTTCACCGCGGCCGTGGGCTACTAGGCCAGCAGGGGTCACGATTCCTTTGCCGCATTGTTCGATCAGCTTCTCTCGGGTTCGGAGAGATTCTGCCCTCGGGTGGTCCGACTGGATCTTCATGCTAGCAATCGTGCTCCTTCAAAGTCGACTTGGCTTGCAATGACCTGTCCGCCTCGGCCTTGTTCGTGAAAGATTTTTAGCAATTCCCCGAGTGATTCATTCTGAGCCAACGTGAACACGGATTCCCCGAACATTGGCATGCTACAAACAAAGCCCCTGTTGTCGACCAGATTCAGTGTGTTCCTTATTCTGTTCGTTATCAGGCCGACGTGCTCGGCGAACTGTCTCGATAGCTTCATGAAATTGGCGACGGTTGGTTCCTTAGATAACCTGTCGACAAGTTTTCCGCCGAGCTCGTTCACTCGCTTTCTGGTTTCTTGATCAGAGAGAATCTTTCTGGTTGATAATGGTCCGAAAACCAGACAGGCAATCGCAGTGTCTTTTGGAACTGACATGTGCCTTATTTCTCCGATGCCTGGGGCTCCAGGTTTAACCCTCATTTCGGCGCCGCCGAAGGTCTCCGCAATCACTGTTCCCAATCCAGTCTTGCATTGAACTTCGGCTACATGTGCAATCTGGGCTGCTTCAATCTTGGACAGACCTGTGCCGAGCGCCTCGTTCAAGGCCAAGGCCAGGCTTAGGGCTGCCGCTCCGCTGGTGCCGAACCCAGCACCTAACGGAACCTCCACATAGTGTTCCACAATAACCTCAAATTTCTCCATTTCGCTGAAGCTGGAACTAAAAGTGTTCAGAACATGTTCCGAGACAACGGCGGAGTCTGAGATGACGTCGTTGATGGAAACTCGCCTCGTCTTTTTCAGAGAAGGTTTCATCTTAATGTTGGTTTTGACTCCACGACTTAGCGAGACACCTGCCCCTTTTGATCCTGCATCTAGGGCATTGTCTGCTTCGTCGAATATTTGAAAGAAGCCTGTGATGTGGCAAGGTGCAAAAGCTCTAGCTTCTTCCATAGCCAACGCCTTTGCAAAAGTTCAATGTTGACCCGTCAAATAAGAATTCTGTATGGATTGTTTAAACATGTTTATACTCAATTCTCTCTGTTCCAGCAATCGCCATAGCGTGGACTGCCTTTGCTTTGACAGGCAGAGACTCCGCCGTTCTAAACATCACTTGGGACACTACTGGCTTTGCCAAAGGGAATTCCACAATAAGTGCTTGTGCACAGCATATTCCTGGCGAAGTCGACACTGCAGACGACAACTTCACTGGCAGAATACATTACTGCGGCAAGGTTAGGCGACTTGACGGGGCGCGCTAAAAGCAACCTTGTACTTGTTGGATTCCGTCTTCAAGCTTTTAAGTAGCAGTAGACTATTTTTGGAAATTCAGGGAACCGGAGCTGCCATGACTGAGAGACATGTTTGTCGTCACCTTTTCACTTTGATGAAATTGGCTGAAATGGGAGCGCATCGAAGAACTGCGAGGATATCTACCGAATATTTGGCTGAGAAGCTGGGCGTGTCTCAGCAGACGGCTTCGCG
>JBGPBS010000116.1:0-3514 GCA_041481365.1 Bathyarchaeia archaeon | reverse complement strand
TTGTTGGCTCTAGCCATATTGCTGGTGGCAGTGGTGCCGTAAAGGCTGGTGTGATTGCCATTGTTGAGATTATCAGCGCTAATAAAGTAGCTAGTATTTTACGGGATTTGTTCATTTTTATTCTCCCTTCTCCTTTCAGCGTAGATAGTTTTAGCATTGAGCGAATTTAAACCTTCTGGAATTATCCTCTATTCATGAGCAGAGTATTAGGAAATGCTGAATACATGAAAATCCGACACGATGGTTCGCAGAATCAACGAAGGCCACCTGCGCAGCCTTGAAATGTCAACGTGCAAAGATTGGGAATGCATCGGATGCGATGTTTGTCCGCATGCTTTCTATCCGTCGCACGCCGCTAGGATGGCCGACTTTTCTTCATCAGCATTTTCTGTGCTTGCATCACCCTTCTTGACCGCACGTATTTTCTGGTCTCCATGAATATGTAGTAGACCAGACCAGCACCGACGACTACAAAAACGCCGTACACGAACGGTGTCCAGTTGAAGTAGTCAAGTACTAAACCAACGTACATCTGGTACGATACGGTGCCAGATTTGGCAGGCGGGTCTGCCTTGTCTTCAACCGTCAAACTGACCGGCCAGTTGCCAGTATTCTTGTACGTATAGTTTATCAGCGGACCATCAGTGGAAGTCACGTTCCCATCGCCGAAATCCCAAATGTACTTGCTTATTGCAGCATTACCCTGTACTTTTGTTCCGTTCGTCAAGGTAGTCACGCCGAACGAGGCAGATCCATCAAAAGCCACAGACATGTTTACGTAAGTCTGATAATAGAGAGCGTCTCCGACAGGCGGATGGTTCGAAAGCACCAATCTGGACGAATTGTCAGGAACAGGGGTTACCACCATAAACTTTGCGACAGGCTTAGACGTGCCACCGCCGCTTATCAGGGTTGCACTCGTCTCCGCGTATTGCATTTCATTACCGTCCGCGTCAAGAAGAAATGAGTAGTATGCATCATAATTAGACGGTGTTATGTGTGCGCGATCCCCCTTTGTTGCTACGAGAATAGTTGTCGTTCCCTCTTCAAGTGCAGTGCAGTTAACCTTGCATAGGATGCCGTTCGCGGATGTCACCGTGTCAAGAATCAAAGAGTTTCCATAAGCAACATAGCCCATGTGATCCAGTATGTCCACCCCGAAAATATAGTCAACACCGACCGAGGCAAGATTGCCAAATATGCTTACACCCGCAGGTACCCACATCGTCGTTATGTTCATCAGGGTCAGGTTGTACTTGAGCGCTAATTGCCACGTGCTTAAAGACACGACGTTAGTAGCGTTTATCGTGATCGTGAAGTTGTCGCCTCGTTCAACGTTGATGAGCCCTGGGTGGATGATCATTTGAGTCTCAGAATCCGCTTTGATTTCACGGATCTGTACTGAGCCTCCCAACAGCACTATAGCACAGATCACTATTACGCCAAGTTTGCTGCAGTTACTTCCTTGCATTGTTTTTCAACTCCTTAACTCTCTACGGGATTCACCGCGAAACACGCCACATAATGCTGGTTCCCAGCGTCCACCAATCCAGGTTCCCTCTGCTTGCACACTCCAGTGGCCAATGGACACCTCGGGTGGAAGCGGCAGCCTGCAGGAGGATTCACTGGGCTCGGAACTTCTCCCGTCAATGGTGCGCGTTCTTTTCTTTGAGCAGGGTCTGGAACTGGCACAGAAGCTATCAAAGCCTGGGAGTAAGGATGAAGCGGTTTGTGGAAAATCTCTTCTGTTGATGAGTACTCAACGATCCGGCCGAGATACATGATAGCCACCCTGTGGCTAATGCATTCAACTATGCTCAAATCGTGACTGATGAACATGTAAGTGAGGCCTAATTCTTTCTGCAGGTCTGTGAAAAGGTTGAGTAGCTGGGCCCGAACTGAAACATCCACTGCAGACGTGGGTTCGTCAAGAACGACAAACGCTGGTCTGCTGACAAGCGCCCTGGCAATTGCTATCCTTTGTCTCTGTCCGCCGCTGAACTCGTGGGGGAACCTGTAGAGATGCCTATCCGTCAGCCCTACCCTCTCCAGAATCTCAAGCACCAACTTCCTCGCTTCTTCTCCCCTGGCAATTCCCTGTGCAACAAGCGGCTCCGCAACAATGTCTTTAACGAGCACTCTTGAATCCAACGATGTAGTCGGATCTTGGTAAACAATCTGCATTTTTCTTCTAAGCAACAGTAGATCTCTGCCGTGATGCGTGGAAACGTCATACTGTTCCAGAAGCCTGCGCAGTCTCCTCGACTTTGGCTGCTTCTTCTCAAGCGCCGAGATCTCTTCTACAACGTCTTTGGGCGCGTCGAAAAAGATGTGGCCCGCGTTAGGCTTGTAGAGTCTCAAAAGGGTTTTCCCAAGTGTTGTCTTTCCACATCCAGATTCACCGACTAGGCCGAAGCATTCACCTTTCGCAACACTGAGGGATACGCCGTCTACTGCCTTCACGTTAGCCACTGTACGCTTCAAAAGCCCTCCATAGATTGGGAAATACTTTTTCAGATTTTCTATTTGCAGCAGGTAACTCATCAGGACCCTCCGTACAGATAGCAAGCGACAAAATGGTCCTTCTTTGCTTCGTCAAACGGGGGCTTCACCTTTCGGCAAATCTCCATCGCGTACTGGCACCTGTCACGGAATCTGCACCCGCTGATCGGGTCTATCAGACTCGGAACAAGTCCTGGTATCGACCTAAACGCCTTTCCAGGCCGCGGAATCGATTCAAGAAGGGCCCGAGTGTACGGGTGCATTGGAGAATCAAAAAGCTCGAATACGCCTGCCGTTTCGACAACGTTTCCAGCGTACATCACCGCTACGCGATCGCATACCTGTGCCACAACACCCAAATCGTGCGTAATATACAAGATAGCGGATTTGAGGTTGTCCCTGAGCAACTTCACAAGATTAAGTATCTGAGCCTGAACCGTCACGTCAAGGTTTGTCGTCGGCTCATCAGCAATCAACATTTTAGGATTGCAGGCTAAAGCCATCGCTATGACCACCCTCTGGGCCATTCCCCCGCTCAATTCATGAGGATACATTCTAGCCACTCTTTCAGGGTCAGCAATCTCGACGCTCTTCAAGATTCGAACAACTTCCTCTTTAACTTCCTTCTGGAACTGACGTTTCCTGCTGAACCGGCCAATGAACCTTGCAGCCCAAGACTCCGGATTCTTTGCCAACCTTCTGTAAATTTTTGATTCAAAACTCCGGCTTTTCTTCGTTTCAAGCGCTTGAGCAGCTTTGTTCAGAAACTCCGGCAGTCTGTGAACGAGAATGATTTCAGAGATTTGATCGTCCACATCGTAAACGGGGTTCAAGTAAGCTCGCGGTTCCTGAAAAATCATCGAGATGTCTTTTCCCCTCATGCTCCTCAGAGAGGCATCGTCCATCGTCAAAATATCAGCACCACCCCGTGTGTCAAGGCGTATGTTTCCTCCTTCAATCTTCCCCGGAGGCGGAACAAGCATTAGGATAGACAGGCTCGTGACGCTCTTTC
>JBGPBS010000115.1:0-3522 GCA_041481365.1 Bathyarchaeia archaeon | reverse complement strand
TTACAGATTGTTTACAGGTTTAATGTGTAGCATTATGGCTCCAAGTAATACTAGAACGCCAAATATGAGCCCAACAGCTGTGAGACCATATAGAACCGTTGTATCATTGGCTGATCCTGGAAGCGTAGCAAGCGCGCGCGGATAAAGTTTTATCCCTAGATGATGAAGGGGCGGTTTTGAGAGCGCGCGCGATGGCTGATTCTTGAAGCGTTCTAGCGAGAAATCTCCTTTTCTAGTTATTCGATTTAGCACGCACACTGCGACTGAGCCATTCATCTGGTCTTCTTCCATAAATCATATTTGGCGGTTCAATCTATGGCTATTTGAGAGAGATTGAGTTGAAGAAGTTGGTTTTCTCATTAATTATCACGTTACTGCTGATAAGCACGTTGACGTTAGCATTTGATGTTTGCCGAGTTGAGGCAGAAGGAACCATCTACATCATGGCAGACGGAAGAATTGAAGGGACCACAAGCATTCAGACAGTTGACAATATCACTTACCTTTTTCTCGCAGACATCAATGGTTCGATCGTCGTTGAAAAGGACTATGTCGTGCTTGACGGAGCGGGACACACGCTTCAAGGAACTGGCACTGAAACCGGAATTAGTCTTTCTGGAAGAACGAACGTGACGGTTCAAAAAACGCAAATAACAGCCTTTGAATATGGCTTATATGTCCACAATTGTACGAATTGCACAATTTCCGGAAACAACATAGTGAAGAATGCCTACGGTATCTTTTTTTGGACGAGTTCAACGGACAGCGATGTTTCAAGCAACAACATAACGGCAAACGGACGAGGAATCTGGATGGATGGCGGGACCTCGATCTATGATTCATACAAAATCTACAGGATATATCATAACAACTTTGTGAACAACGCTTACTCGCACACGCTTGGGTGGGTTGGAACTGTCCTTTGGAATTTGAACTATCCAACTGGCGGCAACTACTGGAGCAACTACAATGGCACAGATTCGAAAAGTGGTCCATATCAAAACGAATCAGGAAGTGACGGAATAGGAGACTTGCCATACGCCCTCATAGTCTCAGGGCGTATGGGGAGCTACGACACAATACTTCAAGACGACTACCCATTTACCGTTCCCTTCGGCAGCAACTTGCCGCTTGCCTTTCCCACTGCCGATTTCACGTATGCACCAGATGAGCCACTTGCAAATCAGACAGTTGCATTCAACGCGTCAACGAGTACATGTAATGATGGGACAATTGAACATTTCAAATGGGATTTTGGAGACGGAAAAACCGATACCGGCTCAACGGTGTCTCATGTTTATGAAAGACAAGGAAATTACAATGTCACTCTAACAGTAATCAGCAACACTTTCATTCCAGACACCAAAAACCAAACGATTTACGTCGCGCGCGTGCCAGCTTGGCAGACTTGGGCAGTCATAGGCGGGGCAGTTTCATTTATGGTCGTGGTTGCCATTGTTTTGGTTCTGGGTTTGAGACGAGGCAGAACAAAGAAGCCTGACAAACAAACGTAACGCGCGCTAGAGACCGTAAGGCTTCAATGCTGTTCAGAAAGTAGTACAGTCTGTTCGTGTCTATAGAAATAAGTGTCGACGAGAGTTCAGTAGTATAGAGCCAGAACTGGATGAGTGAGGAGAAATGAAGAGTTCTACTTGGGTCTTAACATTTTTCGTGTTGATGCTCTTTTTGATCAAGACGTCTTCTCATAGCGTATATGCTGACAGAGGTGGTTTCTCAGTTAAGGCAGAACGTGTGTCCGAAACTGGTCAAAGGGCCATCATAGCGTGGAATGGAACCTTCGAGGTGCTTTCACTTTCCACCGACATAAGTTCAACTCAAGAGTCTGAAGTTCTAGAGATCATGCCTCTGCCTTCAAGCCCATCAATAAGCGCTGGAAGCACAGGGTCTTTCCTTAAAGTTCAAGAGCTTGTCAACACCTATTTCGCATTGACTTCAACCCAAGGCTTAGGCAGCTTTGCGTACATGCGCAATACACTGCAATCAACTAGTGGGCAAGATGTGCCTCAAATCACAATCGTTTTCCAACAGGAAATTGGCTTCCACTTCCTCACTGTCGTGAAAGCATTAGAGGCGAGCGAACTGAGTGAATGGTTGACGGGTTTTCTACAGTCCAGAGGATACCCTCTGAGCCTGCCGGCTGATTTGCAGGTGCTACTTCAGAACTACACGCGAAACGATATGCATTTCTTCGTTATCGACATGATAACAGCAAACTCGACTGTCAAAACGGTTGAGCCTCTAGTGTATAGGTTCAACACATCGAGGCTATATTATCCGCTTAGCATCTCGAATCTCTTCTCCGGCGAAAGTGAGATCTCGGTCTTCACGGTAACGAGCAGCGAGCTAAAGAAAGATGCGATCTTGGGAGGCAAGTTCAGCAAAAGGGCGCAGTTCCAGATCCAAAAAGAGACAGTCACCGAGATCAGCCCAAACATGACTGACCTTTTCTCCGGAGATCCGTATGTCTGCTACTTCAGTTTCAAAGGCTCTCTGGCTGAGCTCAAGGAAGACTTGCTGGCAGAATTCTTGAAGGGCCCAGACATTCCAACCGTGGTTTTGACCGCTTTGAATTTGTCTTGGGGAGCAATGCTTGTCTTCGCGTCTCTTGCATGGAAAAAGTCCTCATTGCATTCTCGAATCGCGAGGACAAGATGGTTCACTCTGTTCCTTCTTCTAACGGCGGGGATTGGGACAGTTTTGATGTGCGCAGGTTTAGTTCTTCCATGGGGGCTCTCAGAGTTTGAAAACGTTCTTTTGCCCGTAACCGCGACATATGCTACTGCTCAGCTCGGCGGCTTTGGGCAACTTTTCTTTATCGTTGTACCTCCTGCCATGTTATTGTGCGTCTTCTATTTCCTGTCTGTAGCCGGGAATTCTGTTAGAACTTCCATGACAACAATAGCCTTCGGGACTCTGGCAACGGTTGTTGTCTTAGCATCATTTGTCCACCTCCACTCACTAGAATCCGGTGCGTTCATCGCCTTGACTGGGTACATTTTCATCATTGTTGCTGGATTCCTTTCGCTCTTGAAAACCGGAAGAGAACCAGTTGAACTTGGCACAAATGAGGGAAGAGGTCGAATGGCGATTTACGTGGCTCGAAGAGTCTTCATCGCGGTGGTGACCCTGATCGGAATTAGCTGGGTTATCTTCTGGATCATATATTCATTGCCGTGGGAGATCAGGGGATTCTTGCTGGTGCTAGGTTTCTTCCTCTAAGTCAGAATATGCAGGTCGTCGGCGGCCAAGGACGCTCGCAGCATGTTTGTTGTTGGAAACAAGCGCACGCTTCGGATTTCGGCTGTGTTTTGGTTAGCTATGGCTTTTCTTAACTAAAGTGTATACTCGATTTCGATACTATCTATCTGTAGTAGATTCTGATAGATTCTTCCTGTTCCATTAATGTCCATAGATGTATCCTGAATCGGGTATACAGTATATGGAAGCCAATAATTGATTATCCACTAACCGTCGTCCGTCGTGGTCGTCGTCGTTCGTGGT
>JBGPBS010000114.1:0-3524 GCA_041481365.1 Bathyarchaeia archaeon | reverse complement strand
TCGTGAGACAGGTCGGACTTTATCTGCTGGGAGTGCTGGCTGCCTGAGGGGAAAGGGTTCCTAGTACGAGAGGAACGGAACGCTGTGGCCACTAGTTAACCGGTTGTCCGACAGGGCAGATGCCGGGCAGCCACGCCATCGAGGATAAGGGCTGAAAGCATCTAAGCCCGAAGCCTCTCCCGAAAATAGGCAGCCAATCCCCTCAACAGGGGACGAGGGCTCCCATAGAAGATGGGTTTGATGGAGCTGGGGTGTACGCTGGAAGGTTTCGACCGACCAGCTCAGCCTGCAGCCTCCAACCGCCCAAGGTATTGGGTCTCAAAACAGTGTCTGGACGATATATTCGGAGGGCTCTCATGGAAACGCTGGAGGATGACCTATGCATGGACCACAACTCTTGCTTTTTTATCTCGGGCGCTAGGGTCCAGCAGGAAAATGTTTTCTTAGCCTTCCGCATAACGTAATAGCAGTGACGATCGTGGGTTTGATTTCGCAATTTGATCCTTGGCGCTCGGCGCTTTGCACTTGTCCGCCCAAGTTGACCCTTAATCCCTACACAGGATGCGAGCATGCGTGCATCTACTGTTACGCTTCAACTTACATTCCGAGATTCTTCGACTGCAGGCCAAAGAAGAACCTCATTTCGAGGCTGAAAAGAGAAGCTGCGAAGTTGAGAGGTGAAACAGTATCCATCGCCAATTCCTCAGATCCGTATCCAAGCTTGGAAGCAAGAACATGCTTGACGCGAAGTTGTCTAGAACTCCTATGCAGGCGCGACTGCAAGATCCAAATTGTCACCAAATCCAGCTTAGTTGCTCGAGATGCTGATCTGTTGAGCAAGATGCCTTCCATGGTCTCCTTGACCATCACAACTGGTGACGACGCCACAGCAAGGCTCATAGAGCCTGAGGCGCCATCATCTTCAGAACGGCTGAAAGCCGCGGAGATCCTAATTGCTAAAGGCGTACCTACGTCCGTGCGAATAGACCCAATAATTCCGCTCGTGAATGATGAGCCAGAAGGCCTGATCAAGAAACTTGCTTCCATAGGGGTTAGGCACGTCACAAGCTCAACTCTGAAAATGCGGCCTGGAAATTGGAGAAGGTTCAGAGTCGCCCTGCCTGAAACCGCAAAAAGGCTTGAGGCACTCTATTTTGAAGAAGGTGAGAAGATGGGCAATTACGCCTATTTGCCGGAAGATATGCGTTTCCAGCTGTTAAGAAAAGTCGGTTGCTTAGCCCAAAAGTATGGCATGAAATTTGGAACGTGCCGAGATGGACTAAGCCATTTAAACACTGCAACGTGTGATGGGTCGTGGTTGCTGATCTCGTGATCAAAGTAAGCTGCAGTGGATCATTGGCAGGAACGGGTCCGTGGTCGAATATGGCATTTGCGTGTGCTGGGAATTCGGTTGGCATGCGTGCAGTTTTTGGAGGTGAAAAGCTTTGAACAGATAACCTCGCCCGTCGGTTCTTTCGGCCTTCAGCGTGAGTTTTATGCGGTTTTGAAAGGCTGTGATCTACCCGTTTTTCGAAAGCTTGTAGCGTCGGTTTTCAGTGTCAATGAGGCCCTTCTGGAATAGGCTACGCAACTCCTTGTAGACTTTCTTTTCAGATTGTCCGATTTTTTCAGCAATTTCACTCAGTGTCAAAGCTTTGCCGCTATCCTTCAGAGCTGAGACGACGACTTCTTCAAGCTTTCCCATGACTGACCCCGAACCAAATTCGTTGTTCCGCATTAGTTCTGTAATTCCTGGTTTAAAAATTTTTTCGCCTCGTATTTTTCAAAAGCACAGTCAAGAGAGTTTGAAACTAAGCGTCTTTCAGATTAATCTCTTCTTCATCACAGCTGGACCCTCTTGAACAGTAAGTCTTAATGCCGATGCTTGACTTATCTTGGGATTCAAAGAATTGAGTGTACACCGTGGTCGCGTATGCCATACTACGTTTATGTCTTATTGTGTGACGGTGGCAGCTTCTACACGGGATACACGAGGAACGTGAATTCGCGGCTGAGACTTCACATGAACGGCAGAGGAGCCAGGTACACGAGAATCCACAAACCAAAAAGGCTGGTCTACACGGAAGAGTTTAGCTCAAGAGCCGAAGCCATGAAGAGAGAGCGACGAATGAAAAGGATGAGACACGACGAGAAATCTAGACTGATAAAATCTAAAGCTCGGGAAACCCAGAAGATCAGTCACAGAAATAGGCGATAACGAGGAATCGTTCGCTTGTATTGTCTGTGATATTCTGAAGAGCCTCTCTGTACATGTCATGGGATGGTGACCATTATTGCCGAACGGCAAGTTTATATTACCTGAAAGTAATTACTATATGGTAATAAGGCGCCGAGGCTCATGAAGCTAAAACTGCGGTTAGTTCAAAACGGAAAAACAGTGCTCGAAATGCCCCTTTCCCCAACGGATTGGCCAAAGCAGAAGCTAGAAGACGAATTTGAGGCTGCTGAAGAAGACTTTCATAGGTTGGCGAAAGTTTTTGACGCTCTAGCCCATGAGACTCGACTGAAAATGATGAGACGACTCGTTCAAGAAGAAGATCATACGATGAGTTTTGCAGATTTCATGAAAGACTTGGATCTCAACCCTAAGATAGTATGGGAAAACTCGAAAAAACTCGAGGAGAGTGGACTCCTTGAGAAGACAGCCAGAGGAAAATACAGCTGCTCAGAATTTGGACAGACCACATTCATGATGATGAGCCTTGCCTTGCGACGCCTAATGGAATCTTTAAAAGAGATAGAAAACATCTAGGGAGGTGAAAACTGTTGCCGTTTGATGAAGATTTCGACGAATTCTTCGGCATATCTGATTTCTTCGACTCCAAATTCCTTCGCAGACTGGAGCTGCAACTAAATGAGATGATGGACGCAGTCAAAAGCGGAAAAATCAAAGGCACGTGGGAGATGAAAGAATTCGATCAGCCTGGAGTCAAAGGATTCTCCATCCAAGGACTATTCGGAACAGACGAATCACTGGAACCAATAGAACCGCTCAAGCCTTCTAGACGAAAACCCTTGCCTGAAAACCCATTTGAAATTCCGGACGATGCACGCGACGAAATCCGCGAACCACTAACAGACGTTTTCGAAGAAGAAAACACAATCAAAATCTACGCAGAATTGCCAGGAGAGGAAAAAAACAACATAAAACTCCACTTCACAGAACAAAGCGTCGAGATCAAATCCAAGAACTTCCACAAAATTGTGGATTTACCAAAGAGACCCATCGCCCCGGACAGTGCATCATGGGAATATAGGAATGGCGTACTTGAGATAACGATTCCGAAAAACAAGGGATTACGCTGGAAAGACAAAGGGAAGGCAAAAATGGTTTGAGCTGAACGCGCTCATCACGGCTACTCCTGAGGAAAGCAGAGAGCACCCAATCGTCACTCAGTTTTCCTCCATTCCTAGTTACTAGATTCGAAGTTGCCCAGGTTTCCCAGCGCTTCATTCCTTTTTCCAAATGCTGTTTGAGAGTGTGCAATTATATCCTCATTCTT
>JBGPBS010000113.1:0-3577 GCA_041481365.1 Bathyarchaeia archaeon | reverse complement strand
CAGCCCAACGTTCGGCAGCAAGAAGCCTAGCATTATCCCCAGCAATATGATCAGCAGCGTCGAATACTTGCTGACAAGCGTGCTCATGCGTCCGAACTTCCTAGTCAACCACTTCGTCTAAGCCATACTACCCTTGAGGCCTCGATATATCCTTGAACATATTCGCGGATCAAACCTCACGTCGCCCAAGACAGCGCCCGCCATAGGGCTGACCCGCAGTTTTAACGGTGAAAAAACAGTCAAAATGTGCTATCCCCGTGGTTTTTTCGGCATTCGTGCATGGTTCTCCACCCAGGTGGTCTGAACTGAAGTTGTATGGCTACTTCACTTGTTCTGTTGTGGCTGGCATGCATTTGATTTTGAGGGCTCCTGCCAGTCGGTTCAGGTCCTGGATGCTCATCCATTCAGTCTTGAGATATCGGCATATCTGCGCTTCGGTGAGTCCTAGACGCTTGGCCTCTTCGACCGCGTATTGGTACGCTTCAACCTCTGTGGGCCTGTCGCTGTAGCTGTAGTTGGCGTCAAACAATTCTTTTCCCTCCATGAACTGTCTCACGTGGACCAACTCGTGGATCAGGTCAAGGTATACGTCGATCTTGTCCCCGTTGTTCAAGTAATAAGCGCTGACCGTGATGTGGCCATCTGCGCTGCTTACCCACATGTAGCTTCTGAACCAAGTGAACTCAACCTTCAGGTTAGCGAGCACTTCTTCAGTTTTTTCGCCAAATATTCTCCTTACGGCTTCCACTTTGTCGAAGCCTTTAAAGTAATCGTTGAACGCATGCATGTGTCCTCCCGTGCGCAACAGTCGATCGAGGTGCCACCTCCTTACAGCACGCTGCAATCTGATGATCAGCAATTCGCGCACGTCCAATGCTACCGGCCTACCGCTGAGTTTGATACGAATTGAATCTGGACGAAACGACTAGTAAAACTTGTTCCCTCTGATCCGCATTCAACAAGAGTCTTGAAGTAGAAAGCCTTTTTGACTGTGCGCGCAGTAAGGGTATCGCGATGATGGCTTTGGATTCTCTTGAAGAGTTCAGGAAATATCGTGAGCGAATGAACGAGCGCATTCTCAAGAGTGAAAACCTTGGAATCAAAAGATTCTTCGCTCTTGACAGCCGCGCATACGAGAAAGGCGTCTTAGAAACCAGAACCAAAGAGTTATTAGGTCTAGTGGCCTCCACCGTCCTGCGCTGCAACGACTGCATCACCTATCACGTCATCCGCTGCGCACAAGAAGGCATCAGTGAGGCCGAGTTCTTCGAAGCTTTGAATGTAGCACTAATTGTCGGCGGATCGATCACCGTTCCTCACATACGCCGGGCAGTAGAAACCTTCGATGAATGCAGAAAGAAGCAGGCAAAAGGACAGAGCCTGAACCTGTGAGCTTGAGCTCTTGATCACTGGATTTGGCCTAGGTCAGCTTGAAAACCTGATCTGAAATAACATTCATGGAGGCGGCGAAGGGTGACAGGCTCTGATAAAAACGCTAATCGTTTGATGAAACAGAAGAGTCCGTATCTGCTTCAGCATGCCTACAACCCTGTTGACTGGTATCCTTGGTCTGAGCAAGCATTCGAGAAGGCCAAGAGAGAATGCAAACCCGTTTTCCTGTCCATAGGCTATTCCACGTGCCACTGGTGCCACGTGATGAAGAGAGAGTCTTTTGAAGACGATCAAGTCGCGAAGCTTTTGAACGGAAAATTCGTCAGCATTAAAGTCGACCGAGAAGAAAGACCCGACGTTGACAGCATCTACATGAACGTGTGCCAGATGCTCACCGGAACCGGGGGATGGCCTCTCACGATCTTGATGACGCCGGAAAAGAAGCCCTTCTTCGCTGGAACATACTTCCCAAAAGAAAACACGTATGGAAGAACAGGCTTGATTGACCTTCTCCAGAAAGTGGCAGACCGATGGGAAAAAGATAGACAAAAGCTGTTGGACGATGCTGAGGAAACCACGAGAGAGCTCTCAAGCCTCAGCAATGTGAAAACCAACGGCGAGGTGCTTACTGAGGAAATATTGGACGAAGCCTTCATCGGATTAGCAGACAGTTTCGACCAAGTCAACGGTGGATTCGGGACCCGGCCGAAATTTCCGACTTCGCACAACCTTCTTTTCTTGCTGAGATACTGGAAAAGGAGAAAAAACCAGCAAGCCCTCAGGATGGTGGAAAAGACACTTCAGAGAATGAGGCTTGGAGGGATTTTCGACCAGGTTGGCTTCGGGTTTCACAGATACTCAACCGACTCCATCTGGCTTGTTCCACATTTTGAGAAGATGCTCTACGATCAAGCATTGATTTCGCTAGCATACACGGAAGCCTATCAGGCCACGCGGAAGGAGGAATACCGCAGAACGGTAGAAGAGACGTTCGAATACGTTCTTGCGAACCTGACCCACCCGAAGGGGGGATTCTACTCAGCTGAGGATGCGGAAAGCGAAGATGAAGAGGGCAAATTCTACTATTGGGCCAAAGCTGAGCTAGAAGAGGAACTCGGAGACGCTTCAAATCTATTCGAAACAGTCTTCAACGTCAGCCGTGAAGGAAACTATGTGGACGAGTTGCTTCAGAAAAGAACTGGGAAGAACATATTGCACCTGAAGAAACCCCTGAAAGAAATAGCTTCAGAGTTAGGCATGAATTATGAGGAATTCCAAGATAAGATCGAAAAAGGGAGAGAGGCTCTTTTTGAAGCGAGGAAAACGAGAGTCTCCCCGGCGAAGGATGACAAGATTCTGACCGATTGGAACGGGCTAATGATCGCCTCCCTAGCCAGAGCGGCTCAAGCTTTCAATGAGCCCAAATATGCAGAGGTTGCCAAGAGGGCTGCAAACTTCATCATCGAGAATTTGCAGACTTCCGAAGGAAGGCTTCTTCACAGGTTCAGAGACGGGGAAGCAGGTTTGCCAGGCAATCTGGATGACTACGCCTTTTTCACTTGGGGCCTAGTGGAGCTCTATGAAGCAACTTTCGAAGCGAAATTCCTCAGCAAAGCAATAAGTCTTCAAGAAATCGCGATCGAGCATTTTTGGGATGATGACAATGGAGGGTTTTTCTTCACGGCTGGCGACAGCGAGCAGATTCTGACCCGACAGAAAGAGGTTCGTGATGGCGCCTTGCCTTCAGGCAACTCCGTGGGACTTCTGAATCTTATCAGACTTGCCCGCATGACTGGAAAAGCCGCTTATGAGCAGAAGGCTACGAGATTAGTTGGAGCATTTTCATCGAATGTCACTCGGAACGCCTTTTATAACACCATGTTTTTAGCCGTTTTTGACTTTCTTTTAGGGCCTTCACATGAAATGGTTGTTGTCGGTGACCTGGAATCTCCTGAAACAAGGAAAATGCTGGATTCCATCAGGGAAGGATTCCTTCCAAACAAGGTTGTCCTGTTTAAGAAAGTTGGAGACTCGAAGCTGGAAGAGTTAGCTGGCTTCACAAGAACCATGAAAACTGTCAGTGGCAAGGCAACAGCGTACATTTGCAGGGATTTTGCCTGCAGTTCACCCGTGACCGACCGACGAAAGCTGGAAATGATGCTTGAAGAGGCCTAAAAAGAAGCCT
>JBGPBS010000112.1:0-3699 GCA_041481365.1 Bathyarchaeia archaeon | reverse complement strand
CAACGCGCGGGTAATCAAAGAGATCTCTTAGGAAGAAAGAAATCCAATGAATCCATAAGCATATGTGTGTCGTCCGACTGTTCGCAACAACTTTAACGCTCAACGAAAGCGCTCAGCGAACAAGCTAGGGAATCAAAGACTTATGAAAATCCACTTTCACAGTCTCAGACACTGGAAGGCCAGCACTGAATATCACCGCACGAAAGACATCCTTTATGTGATGCATCTGCTGGGGCATAGGAATATCAACAACACATTAATCTACACTCACTTGATAGACGCTGAAGACAATGACAAATATTGCTCAGTCATCGCCCATAATGTAGAAGAAGCACAGAAACTTATCGAGGCTGGATTTGAGTATGTCTGCAGCCATAATGAAACAATGTTATTCAAAAAGAGAAAATAGCATGTACACGGTTGGGAGTAGACAAACATAAAAGCTGTAACAAACAAATACGACTGCTTACGTTAAATTCTGAACCCGTGGTCGTAAGTTTGTCTGACACAGATCATAAGAACCTTAGAAGGGCTCAGTTTATTGTTGCGTTAGTGGCAATGATCTTATCCATCATAATTTTGTTAGGCAGCATCATCTATGTATGGTGGCCTTCAATAAAATCTCCTAAATTGGAGACTGAATGGAATAGCTCTTATGGTAACAAAGATGGCAACACCCTCTTTTTACGAAACCAATCACAACTCAGACAAGTTAACATCACACTTAAAGTCTACAATACTGGGAGCGCCCCTACTCATGACGTTGGAGTTGCATTTGAATATACTACTGGGATTGGCGGCTTTGATTATTTACTAATTTATACAGGAGAGCAAATTCCAACAATCACTTATAGTAATAGCTATCATCAAGGTTTGTTGCAAGGAGGAGCCTCTTTCTCTGTTATTGTTCAGTTTGAAGTTTCATTTTATGGCATATGGAACTCCTCACAAAAACCCATGCTCAGTTTTCAGATATTCTCAAGTGAACTGCCTACAATCAATGTTGCCATTGAAATGCAACTCTTTTAGACGCTGGGGCATAATACGAGAGTGTGACCTTAGATGTTGGAGAGTGACGTTAGATTTATTAACGATGCTGTCAATGCATGTACCTTTGAGGCGCATGAAGAGTGCAGCTTGGATCGCGACTGAGCATCGAAAGCAGAGGAATGTTTGCAACTCTCGTCTTCTACTTCGTCGCAGGAATCATATTTCTCGCATTGTTGCCCCTGTCTGGTTTTCCGCCTCAAATAGGAATCATCGGCATATTCAGTGTCATAGTAGCCTACGGAGTGTTCACGAAAAGGAACTGGACGATCTGGTTTGCCGCCATACTATTCCTTGCTGGCACCACGTTTTCAGTCGTCATGCTCTACTACTACCTTCTAACCAACTACGTCTTGGGCATAGGCATGATAGTCTACCTCATACTGACATGGGTCTTCACGGGTTACGTTGTCTTGAAACGAGGATCCTTTGAAAGCTAGGCTGCTGGCGCAAGCATAGACACCAGAAGTGATTTCTTACACGTTCGTCGTGGGACGGTTCACTTAACATAACCAAGGGCTACAGCTTTTAGAAGGGTCACCTTGACCTCTTCGTCTGCGTCGATGAACTGCTGGTTTTCAGCGATTTCGACGAAACCATCAGCTTTTGCAACTGTTGTTATGGCTCCCGAGAGTCCAGTGGGCACGGGTTCGGCGAGTAGCCTTTTTGACTTGTCCCTTCTCAGACTGACCATGATGAACGTTCGTCTTCCTTTTGCGGGAAACATTTTCATGGTTGCGAGGGCTTTGACCCTTATCGGGTCGTCTGGTTTTCTCCCGGCCATCGTTTGGATCACTGGTTGAACTAGAAGATGGAAGACTAGTAATGCTGAGGCTGGGTGGCCTGGGAGTGAAAAGACCATTTTTTCGTCGATTGAAGCGACGGTTACAGGTTTCCCGGGTTTGATTGCTATTCCATGGATGATCACGCCTGGTTTTCCGAGCGAATCTAGGACTTGGGGCATGAGGTCTTTCGGTCCGACTGAGACGCCTCCTGAGGTCACGATGAGGTCTGTGGATCTGAGTGCTTTTGTAAGCGCGTTTCTGATTTGAGCTGCCTTATCTTGGAGAACGCCCATGTGAATTGGTTTTCCCCCGCTTTCTTCAACCGCTGCGCCAAGGCTGTAGGCGTTCGTGTCATAGATTCTTCCCGGCGGGAGTTTTCGGCCTGGCCTAGTTACTTCTGGGCCTGTTGAAAGAACGGCTACACGTGGAACAACGTAGACTCTGATCTTCGACGAACCGGCTGCGGCGAGAGCCCCTATTTCTCCTGAACGTAGTACTGCTCCTTTTGTGAGGATCGTTTCGCCCTTTTTGATGTCTGAACCGGTTTTCATGATGTTTTCGCCCGCTACTGCAGCATTGTGGACGTAGAGCTCATCGTCTTGTAGTTCTGTGTCTTCAAGCATTACTACGGCGTTTGCGCCTTTGGGTATCGGTGCTCCGGTGACTATTTCAATCGCGGTGCCAAGCTTGACTGTAGCTTTTGGCATTTCACCCACGTTCGCCCTTCCGCAGATCTTCAGTTTTGCAGGTTTGTTTTCCTCAGCGCTGAAGGTGTCTTCAGCGTTAACAGCATATCCATCGACGGTTGAGCGGTCGAACGGTGGAACGTCCAACGTGGCAACTATGTCTTGTGCAAGGATACGATTAAAGGCTCTCAGCAGCGGAATCTCTTCAACGTTCAAAGGCCTCGGAGTCACATGTTGGTGGATGATCTTCTGGGCCTCGGCGAGGGTCAAGAGTTTCCTGAACATCATGTCCCCCCCATAACGTCGAAAAGGTGTACCAGAACAAGTTCTCCTTCTCCTAGCCCTTCTCGGTTCTCAGGAACAATCGTGTAGCCATTGGATTTGGTCATCGTGGAGATGACGCCTGAACCCTTGGCGCTTACTGGGTCTGCAAAGTGTTCCCCATTTTGTTGAAAAACGTGGACGCGTACAAAGGTTCTTCTTCCAAGAGCCGCGGCAATTCTTCTGGTCAACTTCGCCGTTAATGTTGGTCTATTCTCTGGGTGACTTAGTCCAAGCATTCTACATATTAGCGGTCTGGCGAAAACCTCAAAAGCTATCATTGCGGCAACGGGGTTTCCTGGAAATATCATTATGGGCTTTCCGTCAACCACGGCCAAAGCAGTCGGCATAGCAGGGCGCATCGCTATGCCGTGAACGAGAACGCCGGGTTTGCCAAGTTCATTGACCGCTTCAGGCATCAGATCTGAGCCTCCGACGCTAGTTCCACCAGTGCTTATCACAGCGTCGGATTCGAGACTTCTCCTCAACCTCCCCTTGATCTCCTCAAGATCATCTTTTACGATTCCCAAGTCTACTGACCTCGCCCCTAATTCCTGACACGAAGCCAAGATAACGTGCCTATTCGAGTCAAAAACCTGATCCTTCTGTCTCTCAGCGCCAACTTCTGCAAGTTCGTTTCCTGTTGAGAATATGGCGACCCTTGGTTCTTCAAAAACCTTGACTTCACCTATTCCCAGTGCAGCTGTTAACCCTAAATGTTGAGGCTTGAGCCGAATTGCAGCCTCTACGGCTACCTCCCCCTTCATTATGTCTTCTCCTCTTTTTGAGACGTTTTCCCCCGGTGCTATTGGCGTCCAGACTTCGATCTTGCCGTTAACCCGTTTGGTATTCTCAAGCAT
>JBGPBS010000111.1:0-3718 GCA_041481365.1 Bathyarchaeia archaeon | reverse complement strand
TGTCATAGCCATAGATGAACTTAGCTCCTCTATGCGTAAACTGGGCGATCACATTTCCGCTTAGTGTTTCAGCATTTGACTGGACTACTGCTCCGGCTATTGTGGCGGGAGCAGTGGAACCACAGGCTGGTGACGGAATATAGACAATGGGGAGTTCCGCTTTAGCGAAGGTCATAAGGTTCCTTAGGTGATCTTTGCCATGTGTTAAAGGAGAAACAGGTTCGCTGTACATGCCCAAGATCGGTCTCTCTTTGAGCTTTTCCTCTCCGCCTACTATGACCGCAGCCATTTTTATCAGGTGAGATGCATTCAGTCCAAAGTCCACAACCATAACAGGCTTCTCTGTATTTTTCAATGCCGCATGTAAATTATGCAGAGGCATGACTTGTTGAGGGACATCCTGCGCCGTGAAAAGGGGCATTATGAAGTCGATATTAGAAAGGCCATCTGCTAGCCTAACCACGTCAGCAATGTCCCTTTTTGTTGAGGGTCTAATAGAGCCAGTGTCGCAGTCAAGAACATTGACGGCACCTTCACCTAGGCCGAAATTGATTCTCTTTCTTTCCAGCATTATGTCATATTTTCTGCTGCGCCCGGCAAACAGAATGCTCCTTGGGGACAACCTAATCGCCTCCTCCACCAGATACTGCGGAATCCTTGCCCTTTCTTCATCAAAGTTCACATCAGCTCCAATTTGGTCCAGCAGTTTCAGAGCATGTTCTTCTTCAACTCTTACGCCAACTCTCTCTAAGACGTCCAAAGTGGCAGTGTGAATCCTGTAGAGTTCGTCTCTCGAAAGAACCTCAAAAATCCCTATCTTTGCAGATTCAATCATCCTATTCACCCGTCCTATGAGCCTGACTCTCTTAAATCGCAAACTTTTTCTCTATCAGAGCGCGCGCTATACGAATTTTCCCTCCCGGAAACTTCGTGTGCTCCTGTGGCGTGGACTTCCACATCGTTCGACACTGCATGGTCTACAATTCGGTCTCGCATCATCATTGAAAAGACACCCTAGGCAACTTTCATGAGCCTCTTTGCTACTCTAACAGCTTCGGTGGCGTTCTCAGCATGGCTATCTGCCCCAATTTTCTCTGCCCATTCTTTCGTTGTTGGTGCCCCACCAACTATCACCTTCACCCTGTCCCGGTTCCCCGCAGCTATCAAAGCCTTGATTACTTCACGCTGGACAGGCATTGTCGTGGTGAGCAAGGCTGAAAGGCCCAGTATGTCAGCTTTAACCTCCCTCACTTTCCTAATGAAGGCGTCGGTTTGAACGTCTACTCCCAGATCGTGGACTTCGAAACCAGCGGCAAACAGCATGGAGGAAACGATGCTCTTCCCAATGTCGTGTATATCTCCAGAGACCGTGCCTATGACGACTTTTCCAAGGCTTCCTGTCTTTTTTCCTCCAGACTTTTGGAGTTCCGGTTCGAGTACTTCGGTCAGAGCTGTTTTACAAGCTACGCCAGCCGAGACCAAGTGCATCAAAAAGAGTTCTCCCTTGTCAAATTTGTCGCCCACCAACTTCAAAGCCTGAGCCAACGCATCAACAATCTCATTTGCGGAAAACCCATTGTTAAGCAACTGTCTGACAACGCGTTTCACTTCATCAACATCAAAAGTCAGAACGGCACTGGACATTTCTCTAGACACATTTTCATGCATAGCCCGACCCTTCGTATGCGCGTGCTATGCATATTAGGCAACTCAGTTTTTATGTTTTTCTTAATCACCCCTTTACAATGTCACTCGAACGCACATAAGCGCTCCGTTTTGCGGTTTCAGCTTATAGTTCTCTCAGCGAATCTTCAGGTCCGCTCCATATGTTGCGCTCAAGGGAAAAGTAGTTCAGGATGTTTCCGACAGCAACCAATGCGTGTCGGTAGTAATGCTTGCTCCTCTGATAACACGGACCAAAAAAATTTATAAGATGAGACGTGGATAGAGCTTGTTTTTGGGAATGGTGAGTGAAAGATGAGTGAGCATTTTATTGAGTTGGGGAAGGCAGCGTACAAAACGGTCAAGGACATTTGTGATGTGAGGCCTGGAGAAGACGTGCTTGTCTATGATGACTCGCAAGCGGATCATAGGGTTGTCCAAGCAATTGCGGCCGCTGCGCATGCAGTGGGAGGCAAAGTAACGTTGGTCACGTATGAGACGCAGCCTGAAGTTTGTATGGATCCTCCGAAACCGATGGTTGCAGCCATGAAAGCAGCCGACGTCTTGATTGAGAATTCTGTGAACTATCTTCTTTATAGTCCGGCTCAAACGGAAGCGCTGAAAACCATACGAGCGTATATGTGCTTTGGAGGCGGCTACACTGCTGGTGACTTTGTGAGGATGGTGGCGAAAGTTGATTATCCAAGCATGATCGCGTTCGGTGAACTGCTGGCTGACATGACTCAGAAAGCTAAGAAAGTGAGGATGACCAATGCGGCAGGTACGGACGTTGTAGCGATGAACGGAGGACGCAAAGTCAAGCAATTCGGTGGGGTCTATAATATGCCTAAGGGTCCTATGCAGCAGATTATGCCTGCTGGTCAGGTTGGGTGGTGCCCGCTGGAAGAAACAATTAATGGCACTATTGTTTATGATGGTTATCTTTGGCCTCCGGACGAGATTGGTCCTTTGCCTAAACCTCCTGTTAAGATCACGGTGAAGAAGGGGGTCATCGTTGACATTGAGCAGAACGCTAATGGTGTCGTGTTCAAGAAATGGCTTGAGGCGTTCAAAGACCCGAAGATGTATCGCATAGCCCACTACACTTACGGGATTTGTCCGACTGCAGAGTTGAAGCCTACTACGAGGAACATTGCTGAAGGCGAGAGATACTTTGGAAACATCGAGTTCGGAATGGGAATGCAAGGCCCACTGATCGGTGGCAAAGGATGGACGGCTGCTGCACACTCGGATGGGACATGTGCGGCTCCTTCAGTTTACCTTGACGGTGAAAAGATCGAAGAAAACGGCAAATTCATCCATCCTGGACTGGCCAAACTGGCCAAGAAAATGGGAGTCAAAGGATACTAAACACCCCCACAACTCTCCTTTTCTCTGACCGATTTTTCTGCCACATCTTTATGCCTGAGGTCTTCCATCAGTGTATTTGGCGCGCAGTATGTCCTCTGCCTCTCCCGAACCGCGAGCAATATGTGGGGCACCCATCAAAATGGAGATATTGAGTCTCTACGTTGCGGCTAAAGAAAAGTTAGCTTGTGAAGATCTTAGGGCCGAGCTGGACAAGTAGTTTTTCGCTTTTCATTGTTGTTCTTTCATCAGGTGACAGATCCGCTCCGGCCATAATGAAGTCTTGATGCAGATCTGTTTGGACTTGCCGCCTGCGAATAGCGCGCGTGTTCATATGGAAAAACATATAACTTGTATAGTATCTAGTGTCTTCTCGGAGAAAAGAAAAGATGAGAATCTACTCAAGCAATTCTGCAATTTCAAAGATGTACATAGCTATACTAGCGATAATCGTGATCGTGGCAGCAATTGCAGGTGGACTGTACTACAGCGGCTATTTTGGCCCTGGTCCAAGCCCAAGTCCAGGAGCGTCGCCTTCGCCGTCTCCATCTGCGTCGCCTTCGCCGTCTGCTTCTCCGCAAATGAAAAGGCTCTTGAGAGTCAATCGTTGCAATTCGCCATATCTTGATCCAGCTGTTGGATCTGACTATGCGTCAGCCGAGTCGTTTGTTCAACTCTATGATACACT
>JBGPBS010000110.1:0-3734 GCA_041481365.1 Bathyarchaeia archaeon | reverse complement strand
TATCCTTATGGAAACGTCGTCAATTGATGGTTTCGTCACGCCTGGATAGGTATAGGTGAGATTTGCGGTTTCGATGATCGTCATGCCGTTTTGCCTGCTTGATTGTATGCGACCGCGGGGTTCATTTAAGAGTAGCTACTCGTTGCTGATTAGCGAGCCTTTCTTTTAGAAGCTGTAAACATCGTTTCAAAGCTGGTTCCGGTTCTCCTACGCCGTTGGCTCCTGCGGCGGTGGAATGTCCTCCTCCCATTCCGTGTAGGTATTCACCCAGGGGTTTGGCAACATCCCTGCCTAGGTGTACGCCTGATTGCTTGGAGAATTCGCGCGTGGCACGCAGGCTGACTTCTATGCTTTCGTTTTTTTGTCCTGCTACACCGGCTACGTGTGCGCCCAATTCAATCAGGGCTCTGGCTGCTGACGCTTGGTATGCGCTTACATGGGAGAGCGCGACTATCCACTCGTTTATCTTGAAAAGTTTGACTCTTCTGGATGCTTTGAGCCTTGCGACTCGTTCAGAGAAATCCATAGGGAGCGAAAGTAGGGGCAACGCTTCTTGTGCGTTCACTCCTGAATCGATCAGGTCTGCGATGTTTTTCAGGGTTGAGGAATTGGCGAGCACAAAATGCCGTGTGTCAAACGCTATGCCTAGAAACAGTGCTCTTGCCTCGTTTTCACCTACCTTGACGTGTGTCTGCTTATAGAAGTTGTAGACGATTTCGCATGTTGATGAGCTGTCTTCGTTCGTGATGCAGAGTTTTGCCATTTTCAACGTGTCTGGATGAGCAGCGTGATGATCTATTACGATTATGGGCGCCTTTCCATTCTTGACAGTTTCAGCCAGACTGTCCAGTTGCTGGATTGTGTTCGTGTCAAGGAGCACTAATGCATCAGCATTTTCCAAGCTGGGCGGGTCTTTTACCTCGATTGGGACGTGTTGAAGGAGGTGTTTTGAGAGCCTGCTGATTCCGTGAGCCGCTCCTATTTCGACTTCAAGCTGCGGGTTTACCTGTTTTAGCAGGGTTTTGAAGGCGTAGGCCGAGCAGATTGCATCGGGGTCAGCGTTATGATGGCACAGTAGGACGACACGCTTGGCGCCCAATGAGTCTAGGGTCTTTGTTATTTCTGCGAATGACAAGACAGTTCCTCCAAATACTTATCAGCCGATTTAAAACCATCTTTTACGGCTTCGTTGACCAGTTTTTGTACGTCAACACCTTTAACCGTGGGCAGCGGGTCAAAGTCTATGCTTATTTCCAATCTTACTGGCTTTGTGCCTTCGACTTCTGTGCTCACATCCAGCCTTTCTATGCTCTTTTTGGAGACATTAGCAATCAAGTATTTTCTCGCGGCTTCCTCCGCAATCACGCATAGTCTTTCAATCTGCTCACTGGTTAAGTCTGGAATGCCAAATTCCACGAAGCTTCACCTAAGATTGATCAAGACTCAGACTGGGGTGAAACCGGATTCAAATCCTGTTGAAGCTTGGTCTGTAGATCCTTCAGCTGACCGCGTAGTCTTTCTTCTTGTTTTGTCAGAACCGTCACTCTGGTGTTGAGCAGTTCTTTTCGTTCAGTCATCTCGCTAGTTATCTTCGTTTTGTCTGCTCTTATCATGAGTGATCCTGCCGACTTGTAAATGGTAGCGTCATCGGTCAATTTCTCAACCTCTGACGAAGCTTGCCCGATCTCTGCAAGCTCCATTTCCACCTGCTGCTTCTGGGACAGGACCGATTGAAGCGTTTGTTGAAGCTGCTGCATCCTAAGCAGACGCTCCTGAACCTGAGGAGGAAGCTTCGAAATGTCTTCACTCAATTCAAATCCACCCATTCTGGACAGCAATAAGCACAGGCATTAATTAAGCATTTTTCCCGACATTCAGCTATCCCCGACAACCCAAGCGCTTGTTTTCACCTGGATTGAGCACGGACGCTCAAGTAATGTTTTACAAGAACCGAGTTCGCAAGCGACAATAGTGTTTTCAAACATATTCCTGCCCCAGAAAATTACAGTGTAAATCCCCATTTCAATATACAAGTGGAGATATCTGTTGATAACGCTCCAAACTTAACGCTTTCTGTTATGTTGCTGATAACCTCAATCATCATTCAAGAACACCGACAGTTGAACCCCCCTACCAGTCTGCACCAAGGATGCACTAGAAAGGAACTGGTCAGCCTTGGATGACAGAGTTTTATGAAAGTGGTTTCTCTGGTTGATGTTTGTCTATTTGTTCTGTTCAGACCAGTCTATTGCTTGTTTTAGTTGTTCGAAATTTTTTTCAATCTTGAGTAGTCTAAGTTCTCCGTTAAGTTGTTGCTCCCAGAGAGAGAAAAGACTGTCTTCTATATCTTGTTTATCTGTGAATGCCAATTCGACAAGGGTAGCAATTGTTTTCATATGAGGTTGTTCAAGTTTCTTAGGCGTTCGGAGTTTCTTGAGCATTCCCTCTGTTGTTGCTCGGTCTTTTATCTTGCTTTTTCTTGTGTTTTCTATATCCTTGAGTTTCTGTCGGATTTGTTCTTCGCTCATTTTCCAAACCTACGATTCCTTTAGGCTAAACTGAATTGTTGTGGATTTGAATAGCTATTTACCGAAACCTACATGAGGAATGGATTCATCCACGGTATATTTGAATGTGCTCATACAAATTTTGCAACGAACCACTTTTTCATCTGGGTAATTATACCCTTCTCCAGCTACGTCATGAACCTCTTTATCGTGAAGTTTGAAAATAAACTCAGCATCACAGTTAGGGCATTTCTTTCTGATAATCTCATATCCTTTCACGCCAGCATCAAGTTGAATGTTTGTCATATCAACGACCTCATCTTTGAAGTTAGAAATATTCTGATATGTGTCTTTTGTAAACTGGAATACAAAAAAAGGGAAAATGGCTAGAGTGAGAACCAAGACTAGAAAGGGAAATATTCTAAGAACCTCACAGTAGTAATCATAAAAACATGCCAAATCACGAAGAGCATTGTGAAGACACTCTAAAGAGATATGGCAAAACATTTTCAGAATTGCATACATGGATGGATGAGCCTAGTACGATTTTGGGTCCGAACCATAGAAAGTATAGACATGACCCAAACACTACACCATTGGAAGCGAAAAAGATATTCGGAGAAAATGCAGACCATGCATGTTTAGACCATATTCGGCTTGATGAATTGGATAGCAGAAGAAAAGGCATTGGAAGAACACCTATCGGCAAAGCAAGACTGTCACAGATACCTAATCCTTTGGCATTCGGTTTAATTTCCTTGATGTTTTTCTTTGTCGCAATCGTTTTTGTTTCTAATCCATTCATAAGATGGGCATCTATTCCCTTCTTCATATTCTCCTTTATTCTCTTCCTTGGTTTCATTGGCTCACTAACACAGTCCAAAAAGGAAGAAGTCAAAACCCTATATACGTTGGAGATGCCAAACGTAGTATGGGAATTACAAAAGACTTGCTCTAATTGTGGAGCGAAATACAATCACCAATTGGAAAAGTGCCCAAATTGTGGGCAAGAATGATTTTGTGGAAAAGTTATAACTGGATTGATGAAACTGATTAAAATGGTGAGGTCTAAAGATGATTGACGAAGAAATAAAGAACAAAATACTCGATGGAATGCAGAAACTTGCTGATAAATGGAAAAAAGAACCAACTTTCACAGAGCCAAGACCCAGATGGTTCAGAATCGGAAAAGTGAGATATGTAAAAGGCAATCAAGAAATTCACTAC
>JBGPBS010000109.1:0-3782 GCA_041481365.1 Bathyarchaeia archaeon | reverse complement strand
GCCGTACGCTTACTTCAAGTCCATCTTCATCCACAGGCACATATTTGCTGCTGTACTTCCCTGAGGACCTGACGTAGTTCAAGTAGTCTTTCATCTCGTCAGCAAAGATGCCGGCGTTGTCCGCGACGATTATGCTTCCTTTGTGGAGTTTCGGTTCGGCTAGGCACAGGTACTCTAGATATTCCCTTTTTTCAGCGTCTATAAAGACCATGTCAAATTTGCCGGTCAGCTTAGGTATGACCTCAACTGCGTCGCCCAAGATCACATCTATGGCCGCGGACAATTTTGCCCTCATCATGTTTTCTCGCGCTATCTTTGCTTTATCCTCGTTGATTTCAATGGTTATCAAATGAGCTTTGCTTTCAAGCTCTTTGGCCATGAGAATCGCCGAGTAACCTGTTAAGGTTCCCACCTCCAAGACATGGTTCGGCTTGACTTTGCGAATAGCTTCCACCAGGATCTGACCCTTGCGAGGCCCGACTATCGGCAGAAACTCCTTTTCCATCATCTTTTCGATTTCCTTCAGAACCCTGTCAGCGTCACTCAATGCGATTTTCTCCTTAAGCCAAACAGTTGACAACTTCGGAATATCTCTTGTTCCCTCAAACACTAGCCGCCAAAGGATCATTTGATAAGATGCACCAATCTCTTTGAGCGCGACGAAGACGGTGCTTGTAACCCGACGACTTCTCTTATTCTGGCTGCAACTTTTTCCAATTCGTCTCTTTTAGAAGTTTCACGGGGCCTGTATCGATCCTGTCCTTCATATTCGGGGATGATGTGAACGTGAAAATGGAATATGACTTGATTAGCAGCTTTTCCGTTGTTCTGAAGTATTCTTATTCCTTCAGCCTTTTCGCTCTTCATGACGGCGGTAGCTACTTTCTTCACGATTTTGAAGACGTTTGCAAGCTCTTCGTCCGAAATCTGAAACACGTTTTCATAGTGCCTCCTCGAAATGACAAGGGTGTGCCCTTCATTTACGGGTCTCGCATCCAGAAACGCCATGACATCTTCATCCTCATAGATGCGACTTGCTTGGTTCTCGCCTCGCACCATTTTGCAGAACACACAATCTTCAGCCATGAGTTAGCCCTTCTCTAGCTATCATAGCGAAGCCTTCATTTCAGTTTTGCTTTCACCCAGTGTGATTTCGTTGTCGCTCCCCTGCAGAGATAGAACCTTAAAAAGCAGAAACGCGGATAACAATGTTGAGAATATGAGCAACCCCAAAAACTACAGACTTTTCATAGATGGTTCATGGGTCAATTCGGCTTCGGGCGAGACTTTCGAGAGTGATAACCCAGCGAAGCCGAAGCAGATTCTTGGAATCTTTCAAAAAGGTTGTAAAGAAGATGTTGATCGTGCCACAGAAGCTGCTGAGAAAGCTCTCCAGCGGTGGAGAGAAACGCCTGCCCCGAAAAGGGGGCTTGTTCTTCTCAGAGCTGCTCAACTGCTTCGCAAGAACAAGGAGCGATTGGCAAAAGAGATGACCATGGAAATGGGGAAGGTCATCGAAGAATCTAGAGGAGATGTCCAAGAAGCGGTGGATATTACGGAGTATATGGCTGCTGAAGGCAGACGATTATTCGGTTCTACCACGCCTTCTGAGATGAAGAAGAAGCTATGTTTTACGATGAGACTGCCGATTGGCATCTGTGGACTGATAACGCCGTGGAACTTTCCGATGGCTATTCCGGCACAGAAAATAATGACTGCGCTAATCTGTGGAAACACTATAGTCTTCAAACCTTCATCTGACACTCCTCTCTGCGCAACCAGACTCGTTGAAATTCTGGACAAGGCCGGACTGCCTAACGGTGTGCTGAACATGGTTACGGGTTCAGGTGACGACGTTGGACTGACCATCGTGAGGCATAGGAAAATAAGCGCAATTTCGTTCACGGGGCACAAAGACACCGGTGCCTCAATTGTGAAAGAAGCAGGCCTCAAGAGAGTCGGTCTGGAGATGGGTGGAAAAAATGGCATCATAGTGATGGACGATGCTGACTTGGACCTCGCCTTGGACGGAGTGATTTGGGGCGCGTTTGGAACTACAGGACAAAGGTGCACTGCAGCTTCTCGAGTCATAATTCAAGAAAAACTCAAGAGCAAATTTGAGAGGATGCTAGTAACTAGAACAAAACGGCTTAAGCTGGGTGACGGGCTCAGGCCTGAAACCGACGTTGGGCCGCTCATAAACAAGGCGGCTCAAGAGAAGAGTGCCAATTACGCTGAAATCGGACGAAACGAAGGAGCGAAGCTTCTTGCAGGTGGAAAAATTCCGAAGATGGAAGGCTTCTTTTTCGAGCCGACATTGTTCACAGATTGCTGCGTCGACATGAGGATTGCCCAGGAGGAGATATTCGGTCCCGTTGTCTCGCTGATCTCGGTTAGAGATCTTGATGAAGCCATAGATGCGATGAACTCCGTGGAATATGGACTGAGCTCTGCAATCTACACAGGGGACATAAACAGAGCATGTGACGCGATCATGAAGATCAACGCTGGATTGACTTACATTAACTCGAGCACGATAGGATCAGAGGTTCACCTTCCCTTCGGAGGAGTGAAGCACACGGGCATAGGAACGAGAGAAGGTGGAATCGAAGGAATAAACGAGTTCTCTGAGATCAAGACGATTTACATCGACTACTCGGGCCAATTACAGAGAGCCCAAATTGACACAGGCTGATTGATCAGAACACGTGTTCGGCGTACTAAAATCTCTAGCGCCTTCTTATTCTCAAGCTGCGAAGAGCTTCCGTTCGACCCGCATGTGCTGACAAATTGAAAAAAGAGGATCGTCTACGAAGATGTGTCGGATGGACAGTAGGCTTCTTCACCGCATTGGCTCAGGTCAAGTCCCTGTTCTTCTTCTTCCGGTGTCACTCTCAATCTGGAGAACACGTTGATGATTTTCAGGAGTGCAAACGTCACGACGAAGGCGAAAGCAGCGACCACCAAGACCGCTTCGATCTGAATGAGGAATTGGCTCGGATTTCCATAAAATAGTCCGTTCTTGCCATCAGCATTTACCGCGAGTGTAGCGAATAGTCCCGTGGCTATTGAGCCCCATATTCCGCTGACCCCGTGGCATGCGAAAACATCTAATGTGTCGTCTAAACGCGTCCGCGCTCGCCACGTCGAGACCAGATTGGATATGATTCCAGCAGCCAAGCCTATGATGATAGCTGAAGCGGGGGTGACGTAACCGGAAGCAGGCGTGATTGCTACGAGTCCGCAGACGGCGCCGATTGCAATACCTGTTGCAGAAGGTTTGCCTTTAAACATCGTGTCCATGATCATCCAGCTGACCGTTGCTGCTGCTGCTGACAGGTTGGTCACAACAAAAGCGCTGACTGCAATTGGACTTGCCGATAAGGCGCTGCCTGCGTTGAAGCCAAACCATCCAAACCATAGTAATGCTGCTCCCAGAATTACAAATGGAGCATTGCTAGGTTTCCCCTCTATTTTCTCGCGTTTCAATCTCGGTCCTACAACGATGGCTGCGGCCAAGGCGGAAAGCCCGGCCGTTATGTGCACAACTGTGCCGCCTGCAAAGTCAATCGCTCCAAGCTGTTTGATCCAGCCAGAAGGGTTCCAGACCCAATGTGCGACTGGCGAATAGACCAGGGTTGACCAGAGTACGGTGAAAATGAGCAGTGAACGGAATTTTATTCTTTCGGAGAATGCGCCTACGATCAAGGCTGGTGTGATAGCTGCGAACATAAGTTGAAAAGCGTAGTAGGAGAGTTCTGTAATTCCTGGTCCTCCGAACT
>JBGPBS010000108.1:0-3823 GCA_041481365.1 Bathyarchaeia archaeon | reverse complement strand
TTCTACCACAACGAGGAACAGAAAGCAACGGCTGAAAAGGTGATTGACGAGTTGAACAAGGAAGAGATTTGGGATTCGCCGATCGTTACGCGAGTGGAGCCTTTCAAGGTTTTCTACAACGCTGAAACGTATCATAAGGATTATTACAAAAAACATCCGCAACAAGCCTACTGCAAAGCAGTAATAACACCGAAACTCGTCAAACTGCAGCAACGCTTTATTGGGAAGTTGAAGGCTCCCTGAAATATGCGGAACGTGATTCTGAGGTGACAGCCATGGGGAACGATGAAAAGGTTCTGAAGGAAATCGAGGAAAAAGCGGAGACTGAATTCATACCCATCGTGGGACCAGAAAGGGGCAAAATTCTAGCAGAAGAAATTCGGAAAGCTGAGCCTAAACGGGTTTTGGAGGTGGGCACGCTCATCGGCTACTCAGCCATCTTAATGGGAAGGGAACTAAGCAAGAAGGCGCAGATAATCACGATAGAGAACCACGTGGAAGAGGCAAAGGCGGCGAAGGAGAACATTCGAAGAGCCGACGTTCCTCCGAAAATCGAGGTCCTAACTGGCGACGCGATTCAGATAATACCTACGCTGAAAGGCGCCTTCGACTTTGTCTTCATCGACGCGGACAAAACCGAGTACTTCAGCTATCTGCGGCTGGTTGAGAACAAACTGCGCAAAGGAAGCGTCGTGGTTGCGGATAACGCTGGAGTATTCGCCAGGCAGATGGGAGACTACTTGGATTACGTGCGGACCTCTGGAAAATACAGCAGCAGATACGTGCAAGCAGGCGAGGACGGTTTAGAAATAAGCGTCAAGCTCTAGCGGCACGTAACCTTAAGGTTTTAATGTTAGCAGGGGCTGCATTTGTTTGGTGGGCGATGACGACTCTGGCCCCGAAGACTCTGGGATGACTTGGATCTTGAGTGCGTTGCATGTCATTTGGTAAGAAGTTATCAGGTGCATGCCTAAGAGCCCACTATCTCAATGCTTTTGGATTCTGGCGCTAAATTTCACGGCAATGCTCCTCTTATTGCCTTAAAAATGGTGACGATTTCTACTCGTCCGATTATCATAGCAAGCACTATGAGCCACTTGTACCCTATCGGCATGGTCACTGTTGTGGCTCCCATGCTTATGCCGTTCGTTGTCAGGGCTGAACCAACCTCGAATACTGAGTCGAGCAGGGAGACGCCGATAGTCGAGAAAACCAAACTAAGGATTACCAGAGTAGCGACGAAGCTGCCCAAGAAAAACAGGATTTCCTTTAGTTCATCTCTAGTTGGGCTGTCGTCGCTCTTGCGCAGGGCGCTGATGAGTAGTCGGATGCGCTCCATTCGTATGCCGCCTGCCATGCTGAACGTGCAGGCTCCTGCCAGTCCTATTAGAATAAACATTATCTTCGCGGCAACAGGCGTAGAGGCTACGCTAAAGTATTCGATTCCCGTGGACGAAGCCATGCTTACCACATGAAACAGGGAATCAAACGGGTTAATCCAAGCAAGGATGGATATAATCACTGTCGAGACGGCTAAAACCTTGAGGTAGAATTTGATTTCAGGCGTCAAAAGCTCACGCAACTTCAGACGGAAGAGGTTGTAGTGAAAGCTGAAGTGGAATGAACCCAGCAGCATCAGAACGAGGACGCTTACTTGGAATATGCCGATGCCTGCCGTGATGTTTGGCTGGTAGCCGCCTGTTAAGACGTCGATGGCGGTGCAGCTTGCGGTAACGAGGTTCGGTGGGGGGTAGGTGAGGTAGAAGATGCCGGTGAACACAACGACAATAAGCGTGTAGATCAACATGATGGATAAGAATACTTTTTTGAGGTTGTCGCTTAGCTTCTCAACTCCGAAGGTTTCGGAGAAGGCAGCGAGTTTCTCTTTGGGGTATAGAAAGGCTACGAGAACGTAGACAAAGCCTACTCCCCCGATGAACTCGACAAGACTGCGATAGAAGAGTATCGATGAAGCCAAAGTTTCAGGGTTAGTCACGAAACTGAAGCCCGTTGTCGTGAACCCGCTCACGGTTTCAAAGTACGCGTTTGTGAAGAGGTCAAACGCATTACCGCTGTTGAATACGTTGTTCCAGACGAACGGTATCATAAGCACAAGCGGGAGAACTGTGAAAGTGGCAAGCATAAGCCACAGAGACGTTCGTTCATCCAGTTCTTTGCGCTCGGCAAACGAGTTGAAGACGAAGCCAACGCCGAACGATAGGAAGCAGGTGGCTACTAAGCTGCTTACTGCTTGGACTTCGCCGGCTTGAAGACCTATCGCGATTGGCAGGACTAAGAGTAAGCCCATTACTTGTAGGAAAAAACCCATGTTTGAGATTATTTTGCGTTTGCTGTCCAAACTTCAGCCTCAGCCTTACGAGTATTCTCTTTGGTTATCTTAATACTTTCTCACTGATTCCTGACAAACTCGCAGATTGAGTCTAGAATATCGAACAAATTAATTCATTTTTAATCGGCAAGGCACCCGCGATTTCTAGTGTTGCAACATTTCGTCTTTATGCACTTGCGATAAGTACTGCGTTGGCTATTGTGACAAGTCCCAGCACAATGAGGACCCCAGCACCCACAATAGATATCCATTTCCTGAACAATGGCGCTTTATTGAGAAGCCAGCCTGTGACCCCGCCCAGCAAGAGCAAGGGCGAAAAGACGGTTCCCAAACCGAACAAAACTGCCAAGGCAAGGCCATCAATCGGCGCCCCGAAAGGTATCGAGTACACGAGAAGTAACACGAGTGGCGGGCAAACGATTAACCCTCTGCTGAAGCCCAGTGTAAAGGCACGGGCATCAAATCTTCCGCTCAGTTTCTTTGAGCCCATGTCTCTGCTACCCTCGGGATTGCAATCGCGAGAAGCGGATCTGCTCTTGAGAAGCATACTCGTGCCTATTACTATTGTTACTATGCCGAAAGCATATGAGGAGTATTGTTGAAAAGGGGAAATTGATGTTTCGCTCAACACAAACCTGAATGCGGTGGTAAGTACACCTATGAAGGCACCAATCAAGGCATAGGCGGCTATGCGACCTGAATTGAAAATTAATGTGACACTAACTCCTTTGCGGAAACCTGCCCCGATGCCGGCGATGTAACTCGCAATGTACGGGAGACATGTTGAGGTGCAAAACACAAGTCCATATAATAGTCCAACAGCAAACGCTTCAATGTATGGGTTTGGAATCTCGGGTATCAACGACATTTTCCGCGTTTCCATGTTTCTTTAGATAAAGCTGGTAGGAGCAGAGATTTAAATCTTGGCACAATTTGGCAGGGTTGCCGCTAGGAACTTAAATGTACATTTTTGTACAAAAAAGCCTTATATTGAGCATATACGAATGCAATTATCCAGTTCAAAGACACCCGAAGGGCATGATCGAACTGGAAAGGTTTGGAGGAGCCTCCCGCGCATCTTTCAAGCATCCGCATCGTTTCAATTTTATCAGACTCACTCCAAACCCCAGAAATATTATGGTTTATAATAATCGCATTAACCAGCCAGACACTTTCCTACTTGTAGTATAAAAAAGGGAGGGGGGTAGACAACCCTGAGCAGCTAGAAAAATCCGTATACGAAAGCATCAACATAACACAGTTTTAACCGCCGTCAATGAAGGGCAAGTACCCTTAGGGCTGCGAATTGCATTCACAAAAGAAAAAAAATAAGAAAAAGAGGTTAGGGATGTGTTAATCTTAGATTTTCTTCTTATCCAAGACTTGCCTGAAGCTTTTTCCGCAGCATTCGTAGAGGCCTATGGTGAGTTGCGTTCGTTTTCCTTTCTTGTCGGGTTTGCCAGCCATTTTCCA
>JBGPBS010000107.1:0-4366 GCA_041481365.1 Bathyarchaeia archaeon | reverse complement strand
CGGCTCCACGGGCAAGACATTTTCTCAGCGTACTGTCAGAGTCGTCAGCGCCTACGGTTATTGCCGTGACCGTTCCGCCATGTTTTTCTCTTATCCGGACAGCCTCTTCCAGCGCATAGTCATCCCACTCGTTAATGTCGTAAACTAATCCGGTTTTCTCAACGGCTTTTCCTGTTGCATCGATTTTCAGTTCAGCTTCGGCTGTTTCTGGGACATGCTTAACACAAACGATTATGTCCAAGTCGTGTAAACTCTCCTCAACGTCGAGGTTGTCTCACGTACAATTTCATATAACTTTTGCTCATTGCATCGTGTTTTGGAGTTAGACTCTGTATGATTGTCGTGGACATTCAATACAGACAGGTTTGGCCAAGCGGGGGCGGAGGGGGAGGAGGCAGAATTTCCGACGAAACCTGCGCTGCCTTGGGCCTTCTCCTGCGCATTATCAGAAATGCCAAGGCTGCAACAACAGCAATAACGACTATGATGATCAGCCAGATCCACCATTCGAAGATGAAACCGCCGCTCCAAAGTGTGGTTCCAGCTAGCGTGATTGAAAAGTTTATCTCCATCGCTGAGCCGCTCGTTTCCAGAAGCACTCCGGTAGCTTGATCCCAGTAGACTTGACCTGAAAAGCCGCCAAATGGAGAGGTTGCATTAGCCAGTATCGCTTTTCTGCCGTTGTGCGTCACTATGTTTTCCACTTGGGCATTTTCTCCGGGGATCGTATCACCAACTGTTAGATTTGCTGGGATTATGAATCCGGCATAGGTGCCGCTACCAGTCGCAACATCAATTGAAATTGGAGAGGCAGGTGTGCCGTATCCTAGCAGGCTTATTTCAATAGTTCCGTTGATTTCCGTTCCTTGGACGCTCTGAACGGTTATTTTGATCGATCCTGAGAAGCTTTGACCCATTCCAGCAATATTGCTGGTCACAGTGATGTTGTAGTTTATCGTGTCTCCACTTTTTACGCCAGTAACGTATTCTGCCTTGGCTGAGTTGCTCATCGTGGCACAACAAATCAGAAGGACAAGAATCATGCTAGTTTTGACTTTTTCCATTTCAGTCGGCCCGTGTCCCTACAGTGTGAGGTTACCCTTTTTATGATTTTGGATAGTCAATAGCGAACACGAACTTACTCAGGATGTCTTCGCATGGCAAGCTGCTGTTGACTTGGCGAAACTCTTAAGAGGGAAAGAACCAAAGTCTCCTGGGTCACGTTCATAGAAGTTGAAGAGGCAATAAAGGGAAGGCGAAGCGTTCGAAAGTACCTGGATAAGCCTGTCCCAGCTGAGCTTATTCGTGAGGCTCTGGAGGCGGGAACGTGGGCCCGGTCGGCCAGCGCGCGCGACCCTAGTGGCCGCCGTGACCATTGGTTGGCCAGCTGAGAATCCAGCTCATAGGCCTAGGAGAACCGTAGAAGAAGTTTCAGAGTTTTTCAGCTGACAAGTGCAGATAAACGCACCCATCTTGAAAAAGAGAAAGTCATACAACGCGAATCGAATTGGCAGCTTACTTGGGCAATTGGCAAAGACAGTCATTTACGAACATGTCTGTGTGTTCCGTTCAGAAAGGAATGTGTTTTCCTGCAAGAAAATGTCAAACCGTCTAAAGCTATGCTCATATTTGGAGTTTTTGCCTAATGCTGTTTCTCTTCTCTTCCGCTACGGGTCCGAACTTCTTAATCCTGTCCGTGAACATTGTGAACAATTCAGCGGCCTTCTTGTAAACAGGCAATGGAACGTAGCTGTAGCGCGCTCTCATGTTCTCAATACCGTATTGCGCCAGTTCCTTTCCCATCTCGATCATGCGCTTCTTCGTGAAATGCTCGTCAATTTGCTCGCTGCCTTCTATTACCAGGACACCGTCTGCACCGTATGCAAATGCGCTGAGAATGAGTTTCTTTCCTAGAATTGCAGTTGTTGGTACTGGTACAATTCTGATGTTCTCGGGATATTTGGTCCTATCTAGGCCCAGAAAGTCCATACCTGTATAGCCTACGTTCTTGTCGACAAAAGCCAGAACCCGAACTTCCGCCGGATCTTTGTCCGTGAGTACTCCACGCATCTGGGCCAAGACCTGCTTCAGCGTAGAATTCTTGAAGTCGATAGCCTCTTGAGGGCAGACTGGAATGCACGCGCCGCAACCTGTGCACATAAAGGGATTAATCATAGCTTTTCCGTTCTGCATGCTAATAGCCTTCGCAGAGCAAATCGGAACGCATGCCTGACAACCATTGCATAGGTCAGTAAGAACGAATGCTTTCTCTGGGCTAGTCGTTACATAGTCGCTTTTCAGGAACAGCGCAGCTTTGGCCGACGCGCCTAAACCGTCAGATACAGTGTCACGCACATCTTTGGGACTCAGGGCGCAACCGCACGCGAATATGCCTGTCACTAGCGAGTCCACAGGGTCAAGTTTCGGATGTTTCTCCGTGATGAAACCGTCCTCTCCGGTGGCCACTTTCATCTTGTCTGCGAGTTCTTTCAAACCGGCAGGTGGAACCATCGGCGTTGCTAAGCCGACGAGATCAAACTCCTCATTAGTCAATTCGCCTGAAAGCGAATCTTCAGCCACGACGACCAGCTTGTTCGTTTTCGCATCCTTGTAGACCTCGGCCACTTTGCCGCGAATGAAGCTGACGCCGGCTTCCTGATCACGCCAATATAGATCCTCGTAGCCCTTGCCTGTGGCGCGAATGTCGGTATAGTAAACCGCAACATCGATGCCCAACATCTTCTTCAACACGAAAGCCTGCTTCAACGCGTACATGCAGCAAATTCTACTGCAGTATGGAACGTAATTCTTGTCGCGCGAACCTGCACAGAGTAGAATTGCCATTCGCTTGGCATCTGTGCCGTCTGCACGCTTCACGAACCCGCCTGTCGGGCCCGTGGCTGAAACAAACCGCTCCAGCTCCATCATCGTGATGACATCCTTGTATATGCCATAACCGTAGGTCTCCAGCCGCTTGGCGTCATAAAGCTGGTAACCCGTAGCCATGATAATTCCGCCCACATGCAGATCCACAGTCATGCCCTTATCGTCAATCGTTATAGCTTTAGCAGGGCAAAGCTGCTCGCATTTTCTGCATTTGGTACAAGCCTGGAAGTCAATCGTGTATGCAGATGGAACGGCCTGCGGAAATTCTTGGTACGCCGCTTTGCGCGTTGCTAAACCTTCATTGAACTCGTCAGGCACTGTAACCGGGCAAACTTTGGTGCAGACACCGCAGTTCCGGCATTTCTGGAGATCTACTCCGCGAGGCTTCATGAACACTTTGACATCGTAGTTTCCAGGGCGACCGCTGACCTCTTGAACCTCAGCATAAGTGTAAAGCGCTATGTTCGGGTTTCTTCCAACTTCGGCCATTCTTGGAGTAAGAATGCACTGGGCGCAGTCTAATGTGGGAAAGACTTTTGTGAGCTTCGCCATGTTCCCGCCGATACTCGGCTTGCGCTCAACTAGGTGAACCTTGTAGCCTAGGTAGCCAAGCTCCAACGCGGCTGTGATTCCTGCGATTCCACCGCCGACAATCAGAATCTCTCTGGAACCTTTCTCGCTGATAGTCTGCAGAGGCTCGAGTTCACGACTGCGCTCATAACCACCGTGGATTAAGCTTATGGCCTTCTTTGTGGCTTCAGCCGATGGATGAGGGCCTAGAATCCATGAATCTTGCTCCCTAATGTTCACGAATTCGAGCATGAACGGGTTTAGGCCTGCCCTCTCGACAACACTCTGGAAAGTCGGCAAGTGCATGCGCGGTGTGCAGCTTGCAACCACGATGCGATCTAGATTTTCCTTTTTGATGGAGTCGGCTATGATGTCTTGAGCTGGCTTGGAGCATAGATATTTGTGAAATTTGGCAACTGCAACGTCAGGCCAATTCTTGACTGCGTCAATGACGGCTTTGACATCCACAACATCGCCTATGTTGCCGCCGCATTCGCAGACGAAAATTCCGATTTTAGGCTGTTTCTTCTCCATGAACAGCGGTCTCCGACTTCGATGATATGTTTTAATTGATTCACGGGAAAACGCTTTAATAACCTTACGCTCCCATTTCAACAAAAAGTGATGAGAAAAGAATGAATGCTCAGGAGCTTGCTCAGAAACATAAACTCCTTGAGTGCATCCAGTGTGGAACCTGCACTGGAAGCTGTCCGGTAGCAAAAAAGGCCAACTTAAACATCAGAAAGTACATGCGCGAAGTCGCCACGTTCGGCAAGCTGACCGTGCATCCACAGAATGAGATCTGGAGCTGCACAACGTGCTCTGCGTGTGGTGTGCGATGCCCCAAGGAACTGAATCCTTACGAGTTCCTGATTGACATTCGTGGCATGGCAGTGGAAGAAGGCCAGAT
>JBGPBS010000106.1:0-4416 GCA_041481365.1 Bathyarchaeia archaeon | reverse complement strand
CTGTCGCCAACTATCTTCTTGATATGACCTAAGTACTCGATTTTCACTCTCAAACGGCAAACCTGCAAGTCAAACTGAGCTCTTGAGATTATATATCAATATTGTTTCCCAACTGCCGAATAATTGATGGGAAAAGTGTCCAACGATCGATATATCAAGAAAAATCAGCGGGCATTTCCTTTTGTTACAAATGATGGACTTCTCAGCATGCCTACAGACAGTCTCAAAAACTAATTTGTTACAAAAATGGCGCCAAAAAAATAGTGCGCTAATGTCGCCCAGTCTCTGACTTCCTGAGTACTATCAAGTCGCCCGCTTCAGGTGAAAGGTCAGTCGGAATGAACAAGTGCCCATTGTAGTAGTCCATGCTGCTTATTTCAGGCAGATTAAGCTTGAGCGGATCTTCTTCCTCCAGGTTGTTACTCATGCCCTCGACGCTATTGTGGTTTCCAGCAATCGTTGTTATGATACCTGACTTCTTTTCAATCATTCTCACGACGTGATTCTGCCTATCTCCTACGAAGATGTTTCCTTCCTCGTCAAGCGACAATGATATGGGCCCGTCGAATCGCTCTGTTGGACTACTGCCAAAGGTAGCATTCAATGCATCTCCCTCATCTCCTTCATACCCTGCCTTCCCAGTTCCTGCAAGCGGAGTGACCACACGACGTTTCAGGTCAATCAACCTCACAGCGAAATTCCTACTATCCAGAACGTAGATGTTGCCATCGGGTCCTCTTCTTATGTCGTAGATCCAACTGAATTTCGCTTCGCCAAAATCTACTGGACCGACCTGGAAACCAGATGTGCCATCCCCCAGTGTCAATACTTGATTGCCCGTGCCGTCAAACTTCCAAACCCTACAGCCTTTGACCTCATTCACCCAGACTGAGCCTTCGTTGTCCACAACGCAGTTCCCGACGTCTTTCATCCCCATCCTAGAACCATCGACAAACAATTCGGCTTTCCTTCTCCCAACGTCAATGCGATAAATGCGAGCGTCACCGAAGTTTGAGACTAGGAGAGTCCCATCGGCCAGGTTGTCGATGTACATAGGATAGTTCATCTCTGCAACGATGTTAGGCGTCCCTTCAAAAACCTGATTAGCAGCTACTGTCCATTCGAGCCGATCATTTTCTCTTATGAGACCCAGAAAGTGCTTTTGATGGAAAATAGCGTAATGGTTTCCGATCCTGTCGTGAAAACCGAAGTGGGGTAACCCATTCTTCACCAAGTCCGTTGGTCCGAAGTGGACTATTCTGTCAACGACCCATTCAACCAAATCGCATCTCCAAGCCCTGATTGGTCGACCGAGCATATCTAGTTTTATGAAGATGACTTTTCGCAAGAATCGTAATAGTGATAGACAGCCCTTGGACACCGCAGCCGTTTCGAAACGAAATAACACACATGAAATTGAGCAAGGTGTTCGAACCTCAGACAAGAACTTTCAGCGACATGAAAAGATCTCCGAAGAGTCCGAGAATGTATACAAAAACAACAGACAGATGCACAACGGACTGATCAAGGGAAAATCCCTATAGCCGACACTTCTGAGAATACAGTTCCAAGAAGGAATGCAAATGGACGTTTTCGAAGCTGTCCAGAAAAGACACTCAATTCGTGCTTATGACCCAAGACCTATTCCTGATGAAAAACTCAGAAAGGTACTTGAAGCAGCAAGGTTGGCTCCATCAGCCGGAAACATTCAACCATGGCATTTTGTAGTCGTCAAGGATCATGAAAAAAGAGAGACATTGGCCAAAGGCGGCAGATACGCAAGATTTCTCGCCGAATCACCAATTGTGATCGTTGGCTGTGGAGACCAAAAGGCTTCGCCCAACTGGTACATGGTTGATGTTGCGATAGCGATGCAGAACATGGTCTTGACAGCCACGGGAGAAGGCTTGGGGACCTGTTGGGTAGCAAGCTTTAGCGAGGACAGAGTGAAAAGCCTACTGAAAATACCTGACAACCTCAGGGTCGTGGCACTTATGGCACTGGGTTATCAACGCGAAAAACTGGACATCGGAGCCAAAGTCCTGCATTTTGTCCGAAGAAAAAAGAGACTAATGAAGATAATCGGTTTTGACGAATACGGAAAGAATCCCAAAATCTAGCATCCCTGCTTAGCTCCCTTTTCCATTACTAAGAGTGCCAACTGCGTCGAAGCTAGGATGAGAAAAGCGCACGCGCGCTTAGCCCGCGCCAGTAGCCCTACGCTTGGACACTCAGTCGTTTCAGCACTCTCAATGCAATTAGCGTGATCCATTTGCTTGGTTGCCCTTTTCTTTCAATGTTTGTCTGCATTCTTCCCATGGGAGAATCCTCTAGAATCCATGTGCCATTGCTTCGTCGCTTTCGGAAGATAATTTCGGTGGCGTCATTTGCGCGGCGATCTTTCACGTAACCAAGCTTGGTCAAAACATCTAGTCCTCGTAAGATGTTGTACCCAGCAAACCATGGGAAACTCAATCTCAACCACGCCTGGTTGACTGTCTTGTAGTTGTGGTGGTCAGCCTTGAACAAGTGATGCATCAACAGGAATTCCGCTCCTCTAGAAATGGCTCCGTTCATCTCTTTTGTCAGTTTCTCTTTTGGGACTTCGCTGAAAGCTTCCATTGGGCAAATTGTTCCCATGAAGCATGCATGCTTGTCTCTCACGTGCGCCTTCCAGTACGGACACAACCATCCACCATCTTTGTTCTGAACTCTGACGAGCCATTCCAAGGCTTTCCGTACTTTAGTATCATCAGCATAGCCCATCCGAATTAAGGCTGTGACCATGTTACCAGTGAGACATGAAAGCTGGCTTTCAAAAGTCAAGGAAGACACAAACTCTCTCTTGAAGGGAAGTCTTCTGTCTTTTCGTCGGCGATACTCGTATTCTTTTGATGCACTATCAATGCTTTCGCTGGAGAGCCCGCCGTCGTCATGCTGAAACTGAAAGATGAATTCGCATGCTCTTGCCACATTCTTGTTGGTTCTGTCCATTCCAAGTCTACTAAGAATCATTATGGTCCAATATGAGGATCTGTACTTCGGAAGGTATGGGTTGTCAGGTTTCTCCCAATATCCCTGCGGATTTTGTTTTCGCAGGATCTTCTGAACAATCGCCGACTCTGGAATAGCTTTTTTGGCATCAACTACTTCAGGGTCATCTTCTGACTTTTCAAGTATATCGCGTAGTGTGAAATACCGAACCGAAGGATTTGATTTCTCGAGAAGCCAGTCAATTGAACTTTCTCTGAGAATCTTCGACCAATCACTCATATCAGCGCCACTCTATATCCCATGTTCTGGCTTTCCTAAATAGTGTGTCCACATTTCGATTTGTTACAGCTATTTTCACGCGCTAGGCCGCACTTTGGCACATGCATCAAGTTGGTTTGGTTGGATAAAACTCTGCCACAGACATCATTCTATGGAAATTCGTTTGTATTCAGAAAGTCTCGTAGTTGACAACGTCTTTCAATGGATGTCTGGGTTTTGGGTTGGTCTTTGATTTTGTGTGGCCCAAAGGTATTATGACAACAGGTCTCATTCCCTTTGGAAAGTTCAGCGCTTCTTTCACTTGCTCATCTGAGAAGAGCGAAACCCAGCATGCTCCCATACCCAAAGCGTGGGTAGCTAACAGCAGGTTCTGAGTGGCTGCTGCCGTTTCTTGTACAGTGAATAGGCTTAGTGCTCTCTCTTTGTGAGGAAAGGTCTTGTAGACGTTTAGGTCAGAGCAGACTACTATCACGACTTTGGCTTTTTTTACAAAAATCTGGTGTTGAGTGCTGTATGAGGCTGCTTTGTAGAGTTTCTCAATAGTCTCTGGCTTTCGAACAACTATGAATCTCCAAGATTGCTTGTTACAGGCTGACGGTGCCCATGTGGCTGCTTCAAGTATTTTGTTCACTTCTTCATCCGTGACTTCTTCTTCCGTGTAAGAGCGTATGCTACGTCTACTCTTGATAGCTTCAAACAATTCCATGAACAGCCAACCTTACAGACAACAAGGATGGCTATTTCAGATATTTCACCCTTGCGTCGTAGCGTGCGCGAAAAATGAAGTGGTCTTCTTGCGGTTCAACCGTGTTCTGGTAGTTAGACTTGGCATTTGGGGCAGACGAACACTTTTCCTCCTCCAAGGTTTAGCTCTTCTATTGGCGTCCCGCAAACTGGGCAATCCTTTTTTCTCATGTTCGGACTCATCGCTGGAGTGTACCCGCCTTGCTTCTGATACAGGTCTAGAAATTGATTTTTTCCGTTCAACCGGAGTCTCTCTCGAATGACAAGTTTAACGGCGTTGTGAAGGGCTTTTTGCTCATTCAGGTTCAACTCGGAAGCTTTCCGCTTGGGATGCAGCTTGGCCCTGTATATTACGTCTTGAAAAGCGCTGTTGCTCAGCCCCACTAGTACAGCGTCTTT
>JBGPBS010000105.1:0-4573 GCA_041481365.1 Bathyarchaeia archaeon | reverse complement strand
TGTAGCTCGCGATCCTTGTCGAACCTGACTTAAGCTGTTTCTGTTTGACACTTTCTCCGTACTCTTGAAGCATCGCAGCGGCTTCCACACCTGGGACACCATTGTGAGCTAGAAACAAGTCATTGATCTCTGAAGGGTTAAGTCGCTTGAGCTCTTTACTTCTCAAAGTTTGATGGGCGTGCCGAAAAACGTCCCCCATCAGAAGGTTCAGAAGTTCTTTGACCGAGCCTACCGACTCGTGCTCGAAGATTTCAGTCTCCTTAATGGCTCTTTCCACGAAGCTCATCGTCAACTTGTCGGAAAGAAGTTCTCTGGCAAAAGTTGGAAGATTGTGTGCTTCGTCGACAATCAGGAAAACTTTGGAAAAGCCAAATCCGAAACTCTTCATAATTGTCTCCCTGATCTTGGGATCAAAAACGTAGTGATACGTCCCAAGAAAAACATTCACTCTCGGAAGAATTCTCTTGAGGGCTTCGTGAGGGCAGAACCCGCGCCTGGAAATCAAGTCAACGGATTCCTCTGGCGCAAGAATTCTTCGGGCACATTCAAGAGCCAGTTCTTCAGCTTCCCTTTTCCCTTTCACAATGTTCATGTAGAATCTGCAGAAAGGCTTGGTCGACGACTCGCAGTTATCCTTCAGCCTCTTGCACTCTTCAAAAAAGTCTACATAAGACAAGTCGCCCCGAGCGTTCATGGGACACATATCCTGTTTGCTGAAGAATGAGATTGCCGAAATGTTTCTCGAGAGCGCTTTCAACTCTTTGAGGTATATGTGCAATTGACTTCTGGTTCTGAAGCAGATCACAAGTCTGTTTTCTTCAAGCTGAGGCAGAACGGCAAGCAGGGATGCGAGCGATTTGCCTACGCCACAAGGAGCACTCCCGAAGAAGACCTCCCTCCTTTTCAGCGCCTCGGTTGCTGCTTGAACAAACTCCATCTGTTCCTTACGAACTTCATAGTTCTCAGGAAGTTTTCCTTTCTGGCTCGTCCCTTCCACCTTTTGGCGAACACATATGGGAAGCTCAGAAAACCTGTTTGCAGATATCAGATAAGTGCCACAGTCACTACAAAAACGGTTACTCTCATACTCCTCTGAAGAATAGGTCCGGCCACAAGTGTGGCAAGCATAGTTTCGGGGCAAGCTTTTCAAAGCAAATTACGCTTCAGACCAGCAACATATACTTTGTTGGCATGGTAAACGCAAAAACGCGCGGAACACGCGCTATACGGGTTCCTCTTTGAGTTTCTTTTCTGTTCAAGTGCGCGCTTCGCACGTCCTTTGAGTTTATATACGAAGAGTGTGAAAACAAACATGAAGCTATACATTGGCTTACCGAGGGCCTGTTAATGGATTCCTTCTGGCATCACTCGTGAAATCGATCGATCGAGAGGGTAACGGCACAGGCCTATTGCGGGTGGGTTCGTTTTTCTATTAGCGCGCGCTTCATAGATATTATCAGCATCGATGCCCAGCGCTTGGATGTTGTGCATCAGCATATTGCCTTTTCTCCCTGTTTCAATAAGGATCTCCTTTTCGACCATGGTGCGGGCGCTGGTTGCTTACGCTGGAGTTAGCCATTCCTTGTGTTTTTCCACTTTTCCGGCAAGTATGTCCGCGTAGTATCCGGCTATATGCTTCGTCACGGATCCTGGATACTCTTTGCCCAGGGGCAAGTCATCTATGCTGGTTATTGGCGTGATTTCCCCGCCAGTTCCGCACAAGAAAGCTTCATCAGAAGCATAAAGCTCAACGCGTGCAATATCCCTCACTTCAACTGGAATGCTCAGATCTTCTGGTGTTATTTTGAGAAGCGTCTCTCTGGTGATACTCTCGAGAATTGACGCGGTCACTGGCGGGGTTATCACTTTTCCATTTCTCACTACCATAATGCAGGCGCCGGTTCCTTCGCTGACAAAACCCCTGTTGTCCAGAAATATTGCGCCGTCATAACCCATCCTCGTGGCTTCTCGCAGGGCTAAGGCAGAATTGCCGTAATTCGCCCAAGTCTTCGCTTGCGGAGGAAGCGCGTCGGAAGCGATGCGCCTCCAAGTGCTAATCATGAACCTGCGGTTCTTAGAAAACTGCAGATTATCTTTGCCCAGCACCGTCTCGAATGTCCAGACTGGAATGACGACGTGAACCTCTCCTGGTGCTCCAGCCTTTGGCCAAATTCTGGGTTGAATGTAAACGTTCGTGTTGAAACCGTTTGCCCTGATAGTCTTCCTTGTAGCCTCCCATAACTCCTCGCCGGTGTAAGGTATTTTCATCCCACAGACTGCCGCAGAACGCCAAAGCCGATCAACATGAGGCTTCCATTGAAAAATGTTCAAACTTCCCCTGCCGTTGACATCATTTTCCACGTAAGCCTTTATTCCCTCGAAAATGCCAAGATGAATAGGCTCCATAGCAGAGACAAGCGCCATTCCAGTCTCGATGACCTCACCGTTCATCCAACAGAAATCTGCACCATGAAACGCAACAGACATAATATGACAACCTCAAACAAAACCTAAGCTCGCCACGCCTTCTATTATGAGTTTTGATGCAACAAACGCTTAACCCCACCATGCGGCATCCTTTTTGTCCGAGGAAAAGAGGCGTGCATGAATCATGAGCCTGCTGCACCACTCAAAACTCCAGTACCCCCTATTTTCGAGGTTTTCAGCGGTGAGAGCGGTGAAAAAACAATGAGGGGCGTCACGTTGTGGCCTCTTTTGCCTCTCAACGTTCCACCGCCCTGTTTTTTTCAGTTTCCAACAGTGAAAGCAGTTTGTTGTTCCCTTAGTCTAGGTTCTTTCAGTTGATGATGGGGCTGCTCAGTGCACACCGTGCGCTAGCAAGTTAGGACATTATCATTAGCATTAGCCTCAGCCGCTCCATCTTCCCAGGATCTCCGAAGTCGTTGTTAGGGTGGAGTGTTGTGAAGCAGACGATTTCCTGGGCGCTTCGAGGAGCATTTGTGGGGTTTTGGCGAAGTTTCATAGGCACTTTCAAAGAAGCTTGGTCTTAACTTGGGCGTCAACACGCGCATGAGCGACACGCAGTTGCGTGCGAAAAGATTTACATGTCTCTGTTTTGACCTTGAGTCCACAGATCTGAACGAGTCTGCGGAGGTCTCTAGGAGAGTTTGGGCTGATGAGCATGCGTAGAGGCGTTGGCAACCGTGCGGCAGTCGCGTCCTTGATCTTGGGTAGAATCGTCTATGCAGTGAACTGGTACAGCTTGGCCGCTGTGTTCAGCTTCACTGCGTCTGAACTGAATCAGAACGTTTCTGGTCTTGGTTTGGTAACAGCAACGTTCTTCGTTGGCATTGGGGTTTTTCAGGTGCCGAGTGGGATTCTTGCAGCGAAGATTGGTCCACGACGAACGGCAATATACGGGACAACTATCGCTTCTCTGGCTGCTTTGTTGACCGGTTTCGCGGGAAATCTGGCCGAGATAGCGGTTCTTCGTTTTTTTGTCGGGTTGGGCATGGCTTTCGTGTTCGCTCCGGGCGTTATCCTGATGACCAGATTTCTGCGAGAGGGATCTGAGGGGCTGGGTGTGGGTCTTTATAATTCAGCTTTCAGTCTTGGGGGTGCATTAGGGCTTTCTGGATTGGCAGTGCTTGCGGCTGAGGTCGGATGGAGGAACAGCTTGGCCACAGTTGGATTGCTTGGCTTGTTCACGTCTGTCTTACTCTGGTTTCTGGTGCCGAAGGATAGTCGACGCTCGGACTTCAAAGTGGAACTCCGCCACCTGAGGCTCATTCTGCTGGATAAGTGGTTAATCGTATTGTCCGTTGCAATGTTGGGCCTTCAGGTGGGGTCGACGGTCTACAGCAATTTCATGGCTTACTACCTTGAGAGTGTGGCTCACGTGAATGTTGGAGAGGCTGGAACAATCGCGTCGTTGGCCTCACTCTTTGCGCTCGCATCGGCTCCTTTCTCTGGGAGGCTGTTTGACAGGTATGGCAACGCGAAGCAGCTGCTCTTGTCCTCAGGTGTCCTAATGGCATTCGGCGTGGGCGTGGCGTTCCTGGGCACAGTCTATTCGGCCATCTTGTCCGGGATCATGGTCGGCATAGCGTCTGGGACCGGGTTCACTTTCGGCTTCTCCGCAGCGAGAGCGGCGAATAGGCTTGATCAAGAATACGAAACGCTGGCTGTCAGCTGGGTGAACAGCATCTCACTCTCCGGTGATTTTGTCCCTCCATTGCTCTACTCTTACGTGGTGATACAGTACGGATACTCCCCTGCGTGGCTGTTCATGGCAGTGCTTGCCTTCGTGCTGATTATTCCTGTACTTTTCTCGAAGGTTCCAAGGCAGAAACACGCACCTTAGAATATGATCCGTTTGGAGCTGCAGTTTCAGATTACGTTAAAGATACCCCAAGACGCTAGCGAGCGCGACGTGAAACGGAACGTGCTTAGACAAACGCCAAGGCAGTATGACACGCAGCATACGCTACGAGATGCTATCAAACGAGCAATATCTGAAAGCAGAATCGAGTACAGGTTTCTGGGACTTGCGTATGAGAAGGATGGCGTTCAACTGAAAAAGTATTACGAAAACCTGTAAATCAGGTTTGGA
>JBGPBS010000104.1:0-4777 GCA_041481365.1 Bathyarchaeia archaeon | reverse complement strand
TCTGGAAGTTTTTGGTTGGAAGAATACCGCTCTCGTTCAAAACATCCACCAACCCAGCCTGCCCATACTTCGAAAAGTTAACCAGACTCTTGTTCGTAAGGCACTCAGTAACCATGCTCTTTGTCAGTTTCTTCAGACGCTCCGCGTCAGCGACCGGAATCTTTTTGGTTCCCCGAACCGCGACTGCCTTCAGCTTCTTCGAACCCATCACCGCTCCCAAACCCGTCCTGCCCGCAGCGCGATGCGCGGTATGCATCACGTTTGCCATCTTCACCAGCTTCTCTCCAGCAGGACCAATACAAACAACTGCTGGATCGTCTTCCCGACGCGTCTCGATCCCAAAGTCACGAGCTATAGCCACCTCCGTGTCCAGAGTCATTTTCCCCCACAAGTGAGAAGCGTCCCTGAACCTGACACCATCATCTAGTATATCCAGGTACACCGGAGACGAAGCCGCGCCCTCAACAACCAACGCATCATACCCAGCCTTCCTCAACTGAACAGCAAAAGTGCCACCGCAAGCAGCTTCACCCCAAATTCCAGTCAAAGGCGACTTCGCGGCCACAATCCAGCGAGAGTTCAAAGGAAAGCCGGTTCCCGCAAACGGTCCCGTGGCATAAACCAGCTTGTTCTCCGGTCCCAACGGGTCAATTCCAGGCTTGAGCTCATCAAACAGAATCTTGGCTGCCAACCCTCGTCCGCCCAGAAATTTCCTCGCATCAGCCTCTTCAAACGTGTCTTTTGTGACCTTCTTCTCGGAAAGATTAACCCGCAATATTTGTCCTCTAAAACCAAACATTTCCATCATTTCCTTTGAATGCCGACACTCATCTGGCTCGAAGTGTGATGATGAATAGTTGGAAGTCAGACCTTATTTGAATTTTGCTCATTTGGCACCCATGCACGATTCCTCAAGAGACGCATGCTTTCAAGGTCAAAGGAGCTGCGCCGAACGCACACTGAGAAACCGTCAGCGACTACGCAAAGACGCTCAAACGAACTCTCGACGGTTCAGGCTTTACGAGCCAAAAAAGATCCCGCTATAAGCAACACGATCCCTACTGCCGTTGCAATCACCGACAACATCTGAAACGTACCATAAACAAAGTAGTTGGCAAAACTAAGGTAACCCGCCAAACCTATGAAAACCAAGAAAAGCCCCCCGCGCAACAATGAAGTTCTCTTCTTTGTGTTGGCCACGTACACTTTGTAAAGAATTTCAGCCACGCCGATGAACAATATCGTCACACCAGGCAGCTCCCAGAACCCGAACCCGCCGAAGAACCACCACAGAATAGCAGTTATGACTATCCCAACGACAAACGTCGTGAGTCCACCAGCTACGAATTTCATGTTCAGTTTCTGACCAACATTTCCCTGCGTCATCTTCTTCACCTTCCTACATAAACGGACCCTGAGGATGCGCAAAAAACGCCTGAATATCCGCGGACGCGTAGTTCCACGGTCCCACAGCAGAGCTCAACGCATACTCAACGTACGAAATGACCTCCGACACCCTGTCAGCCAAAGTCAGCATATTCAACAAGTGGTAAGCAATCTTGTACTGAACTATATCTAGCGTGTGATAAAAGCTGTAGATCACCTGGTAATAGATGCTGGCAGGCCACGAACAAGTGATGTTCGCGTACAAGTCAGACAGCGTCTGGTTCACTTCAGGAGTGAATGCACTTTCGTTTTGGCGGCTCAATTGATCGTATTGCTTGTACACCACCGAAAAGTTCTGAGCCAACGGATAAAGTGCGGCTTCGGTTTCATTGTTGACGTAGTCAAATATGTGCGAAAAGTCCTCAAACTTCACGGCTTCATCCGCCGTAGTGAACGGCATAAATGGACCGTCTCCCGCCCAATCGGTTTCCGTTAAAATGTGCGGCTCCGCAGGCAGGTTTGACGTCAAAGTGAAAAAGTCGCTAATCATTTTCTGGCTGTAATCAACGAGGCCTGAAAGAGCAGTCGCTCTGCCGTCACTTTGCACCATGCCTTTCAAAGTGCTCAGCTTAGAATACTCGTACTGGAACTTCACAGAATACCTTTGCAACTCATTAAGCTGATTGTACGCTTCCTTATAGAATGACAGCAAGTGCTCATCAATCGCTATTCCCAAGAGGTTGTAGTAGTCTCCAATTCTAAGGTTTACGATTTTCGCAGCGGTTCTGGTTGCTTCTTCCAACGTAGGCTTGATCTGGTTAACAGTTGATTCTATCGCACCTACACGGTCTGAAATCAAAGCGTCCGACATAATTCCACTAGTTGCCGCAGGCTCCAAACCAGAAGGCTTCGGATTCTTAGCAACATAATACAATGCTTGCGCATACATGCGACCACAGGGACCAGGATACTCTGGATGAGGTCCGAACAGGACTGCTTTACCGTCGTAGTAATCCGCAGCAACGACAGCCGCCAATCCCCATGTGTCATTGACGCTCGGCAGGACCTGTTGTGTAATCGGCCCGGCGTAAGTTGCAAGGACAGTCGCATTAGCGCCCACATTGATCATCGCGGGTCCACCAAGGTAGAAAATCGTGGTTTGCGTTCCATACCCAGGTCTAACAGCGTCCGGTCCATAACCAAACATCACTGGATTGTTGGGCGCCGCAACATTCACGTACAAAGGTCCTTGAAGCAGCCTCCAATCCAGCGCCCACATGTCTCTCGAAGTCATGGATGCGTTCACTAAGTCCAAATAGTGATAATCAAGACCCGACAATGCCTCGCATGTTCCAGCGCACACCCCGATGTATCCTCCTCCGTTCTTGACGAATTCAGTCAAGTTGCCTACACCTGCCGCGAGATCGGCCTCAGTTGGAAACGACCAGAAGTGCACTGCGCCCCCTGGGATCACCACAACGTTTGCGCCAGCCAGAACACTACCTGACTCGTTCCACGATTTGGTGCACAAATCTTGAGCGTTTGCCAAAACTATTTTGAACCCTAAACTCCTGAACCTCAAGTAATGCTGCAGGGCGTTTTCATACGTTGTCTTGTCGTAGAAAAGCACGATTCTCGGAAGGACCAGTTGCTTTGAATTAACCGTGAAACTCTCACTTGTCGTATCTATCCGCCAAACCCTGTTCAGTTTCGCCTGCATCATGAACCACCCCATCGTATCCTCACTTGACACGCCCAGTCGGGTGGTGAAAGGTGTCTTCACGTAGAATGTTCCCCCGGGATACGTAGTTCCCCCCACCGTGAAGCTTTCCAATGCCCAAAACACGGGCACATCTTCTTGAAGCAGCATGTTTATCAGCCGTATCGCGTTAACATCATCATTTCTTATCCAATCCTCCATCGGAATAATGTAAGTCGTAGGCTGTCCCGTCGACAACGCCACAAAGTTAGTTCTCAAGAACAAGGAAGAAACCAAAACCGTAGCCACGATTGCAACCAACATCTTCGATCTGATTTGCATAATTCTACCCACCTATTTCACAACCTCAACGTTTTTCTTGACCAAGCTTCGCCACATCAACGCCAAAAAGACCAAAGCAAACACCGCGGTGGCAGCAATGGCAACCAGGTCGCTCGAGGCATACGGCGCAACCACATACCACCACATTATACCGCCGCTGAAGAAGTTGTACCAAAGGCCGAACCCTAACGAAACGAGTCCTAACACCACCAATGACAAGATTAGACCCGCCCACGTTGCCCTTCTCCTTTTTCCTTGAGTCTGAGGCGAGAACCCTTGCGGCGTCACAGCTTCCTTAAGGAACACCACGAAAACTCCCACGGCCATCCACATTATGAGGAGCATTTTCATATGCGGCGGGAGTCCCACAACTATAAACCACGAGCACAATGCGATCCCTGCCCAAGGAAGAATCGCATGAACAACTATGTTCCTTACTCCGAGCCCCTTTTTCGAATAATGCCAGAACGAAAGAAAATTAGTGATCATAAACACTGGTATCGCACCGACCGCAACGGTGTACACGATAACTTCCCAAGGCGCAAACTCGCCAAGGATGAGAGCAAGCAGCCCCATGAACAAAACTGCAACCACCGGCGTGCGGTACTTTGAGTGAATCTTCTGGAAAGAACTCGGGATGACTTTGTCCTCTCCAAGTTTCTGCAGCAGACGGCTCCCCGCCATGATTGAGGCCAAGGCGGCCGTGAACCCTCCCAACATTCCCGCAAGATCGATGACTCCCCTCAGGTTGTTCCCCCAGATCACAGCTGCCATATCAGGAACCGGGTTTATGTAGAACTGTACCGAGAATAGCCCCCTACTCGGAATTGCAAGCACGAACGCCCACGCGAAGAAAGTGTACAATATGGTGCCAATGATTGCTGAAATGACTATTGCTCGAGGAATATTCTTCGTAGGCAATTTCGTTTCTTCCACCATGTTTGCTGAGGATTCGAACCCGATGTACGAGAAGACGGCCACAGTTCCCCCGACCATTATTCCCGCCCATCCAAGGAGTGACCCGGACGGCGTTATCGCAGCCACAGACATAGTTCCGAAAGCGCCAATGTTAATTGAAAAAATCACCGAGCTCACCGCAAACGCAAGAAGGATACCGATTTCAGCCAAGAAGAGACAGAGGATAGCCCTGAACGACAGCTTCGTTCCTCGGATCACTAGAGGTACGAGAATGGCGACAGCAATCAGCACCGTTATCCAAGGCGAGATCCCGAACCAGTCGAGCGCGAAGAACCCCACAGGAATCAATGCAGCGGCGGGAATGACAAGAATCTCCAAGAAGTAGATCCAAACCCCGAACTGTCCAAATCTTGGACCCACGCTATTGGACCC
>JBGPBS010000103.1:0-4831 GCA_041481365.1 Bathyarchaeia archaeon | reverse complement strand
CATACCCAAGTCTTGACGTACCTATCATTCCAGACTCATCAGACCCAGCAACTGAAACCAACGCCCCACCCCCGACTATGTACAGGCACACCAGCGCCAAGATCGGCAACGAGAAAAGCGCACCTGCCGCCACGTTTGTCGCAGCGGCCAAAGGAGCGTTAGAATTAGCCAACTGACTCGTTGGCATTACTCCAAAAAGCAAGATGTTCGTTATCAAATAGAAGATTGTCACGATTGTGATCCCAACCACTATGGCCTTCGGAATCGTTTTCCCCGGATCCTTTATCTCCCCTGCCGGTATAGTTGAGATTTCGAAACCAGCATAGGCCCAGAACACCAGAACGATAGTTATCCCGAAACTTCCCAACCCACCTGGCAAGAACGGTGTAAAATTCCCGGCTGCTACAGTAGGATGCAGAACTACGAAGAGTATGCCAATAATCGCGAAAAGAACCAGCGGGGCAAGCTTAACCACTGTCAAGACGTCATTAGTCTTCCCAGCCGCTTTGACCCCGACGATATTCGTTGTGACCAGAAAAGCCACGAACAGTCCCTTGACAATCGTCTGAATAGGGAAGGAAAGGCTGAGAAAAACCCCCAAATACTGTACGAAAGCCAACGGGAAAACAGCTAACGATACCCATTCAGCCAGCCATAGCGACCAGCCGACGACAAAACCAGCAAAGGGCCCCCAAGCTTCTTTCGCGTACGCGTAGGGCCCACCGACTTTCGGAAGCAGGGCAGCACACTGAGCGAAACACAGGGCAATCACGATCGCTATGATCCCACCCACGACCCAGACGATCAACGAGAAAGGCCCCAAGTTTCGAGCTCCAAACGCTGAAGCCACGTAAATGTCAGCACCTATGATGGCCCCAACAACCAGATTCGTCACGTCAAAAAGTGTGAGCTCCGACTTAAGATCAACCTTAGACATTGAAACAAGCTAACAGCAAAACTCACATATAAGATGTCTAGTTTCGATGCCTAAGCATCAAGCCCGCTGATTTATGAAAGCTTATTCCCAAGGTACGATTGAGAACGCTTTTATGGAGCGCGGCCCGCGCTATAACCTTAGTATTTTACCGGTAAACACGTGTTCAATTGTTAGCCCCCGCACACTAAGGTCCTAAATTGAGTTTATTGCGGCTAATTAAGCTCAGAATAAGCCTAAAATTAGTGCGGGGGTGGGATTTGAACCTTCCACGCAATGGAGATATCACCCAGCTTCCATCTTTTTCTGTTTTAGCGCGCGCTGAATTACCAATTCACAAGTCTTCTATAGGTACCCTTCAAAACTAATGGATAGTGATAAAGAGAATGAAAAGGGTTCTTGTTGGAATCCTGATAACATGCTCAAAGGGGATGCTTGCTTGGAGAAGTGTCAAGTAAATTGTGAGTATTTTTCAAAGGACGGTTCTTGTAAGGCGATAGTGAAAGATAAGCAGGGAGAAGCGGTAAGAGATGAATCTTGCGTGAACGAAATGAAGAATTCTTGTTGTTATACATGCCCCGAGCAAAAAATGTGCGAAATTAGTTGTGATTATCTGCACGCGCGAATAAGTCAGACGACAAGAATGAATCATGAAATTGCCAATTATGAGAAAAGCATTGAAAAACTGTCAGTTTTCTATGCTGAAGGTAAAATTAGTGAAGAATCATATCTACGCTCTGTAAGAAGTCTCGAAAGCAGAACAAACAGACTTGAAGAACTCAAGAAAAACCCGGAATCGCTTGATTTCCAGAAATACTCTTCACGACTTAATGATGATGAATCTGTTTTAGTTGAAAGACCGTCTTCAGCATGGTATCTACTTCCATTTCTATTTGGATTAATTGGGGGATTAATTGGCTACGTTGGAACAAAAGACAGAGATCAAGGTCTAGCGGACAGTTTGCTCGCTTTTGGCGTATTTTGGACTATTGTCTTGATAGCCATTGTTTGGTTTTTGATATAGCGCGCGAACAGGGTAGAATCCCCGTGCTCTCAGGCCAAACTTTTTGAAGGAAAGCATACGGTTTTCTAGCCGACATGACTCTTGTTGTGATAAGAGGGTGAGCAGCATGTTCTCGTTTCGAAAAAAGTTGAAAGTGGATTTGAGCGAATTGGATGATCAAAAGGAACAGCTATCTAGTTTCTTACGGCAGACCTTCAACCTAGAGGTCACTTCCGATGGCCACAACCTGTCGATAGATTCGGAGTTGCCAGCACAAGAGCTAGAGAGACAGGTGAATAAATTCATCTACCATCGACATCTGAATAACAAATATTGGGTTGCACTCGAACATGGAGCGGTCAGAATCCACAGGTTTAAGGAAAAGAAGATTGAAAAACAGAAAAAGCGAACCACTCCACCCTCAACAATCAAACACGGCTGGTAGCGTGCGCTAGCGCGCACTAGTCTTTGGCACGTAATCGAAGAACCTTTCGATCGTGTTGCCCGAGGTCCATTCTGCGCGGATTCTGGTCTTCTTCTCGGCCTTACGCATCTCTGAGAGTAGCATGCGGTTTAGGTCTCTGGCGCTTTCTCCATTGAGCTCTGCGTTGACTTCAAATCCTTCGCCCGTGGGCTTGACGGTTCCTTCATTGCCTATGATTCGTTCAAGCACTGGCTTGATTGCTAGTGGATTATCACTACTTATGTGTGCAGATAATTTGAACGTCTTCTCAACCATTGTATATCCAGACATTAAATAAAGCTGGGAGTTCCAATATAAAATAGCGCGCGCCTAACAGAGGGTTAAGCAAGATTTTGAGATAACAAGGTTTTTAAGAGGAGAAATTTCAAACTGGCATGACCTGAATGCAAAAGTACCTTTCGGTTGCACTGTTTTTCATCGCTGTTCTGTTTCTTGTGCTGATGCCGTTGATGGTGAGCTTCGCTGGCTCGGCAAGCTTGTGTCAACTGACTGTATATGCGTCAGCCAGTGGGACGACTGTTCCAGCGCCGGGAAGCTATGAATACGCGGTTGGAACGAACTTGACGGTGACGGCTACGGCCGATGCCGGCTATTCCTTCGTCTATTGGGTGCTCGACGACCAAACATTGATGCAGAATCCGTTCTCTTTCACTGTGGACCATAACGCGACGTTGCAGGCTGTTTTCGTAGCTGACGGGTTGTCAGGGTGGACAAGAAACTTTGGCGGCGGCGGAACCGACGAGGCAAACGCAATCATCCGAACGAGCGACGGGGGATACGTGGTTGCGGGTTGGACAGACTCTTTCGGCGCGAGTGGACGCGATTTTTATGCGGTTAAGACTGATGCGAATGGCAATTTTAATTGGAACAGGCAATACGGGGGACCCGCAGATGATGAGGCGTACGCGATAGTTCAGGCTGCGGACGGAGGCTTCGCCATTGCGGGGAGGACGGGTTCGGGCGTCGCAGGCAGCTACGATGCGTGGCTGGTGAAGACTGATGGTGAGGGGAACATGCAGTGGAGCCAAGCGTACGGCGAGTCCGGAGATGATTGTGCGTACTCAATTGTGGCCACGGCTACGGGCTACGTTTTAGGCGGTCGCACAACGTCCGCGGGCAGTGTGGACTTCTGGCTTTTCAGCGTCAACTCGACTGGCGGATTGGAGTGGAGCAGAACGTACGGCGACCTGGGCTATAGTGCAGCGTACTCGATGATACAAACTAGTGACGGCGGGTACGCGTTGGCTGGATACACGAATTCCAGCGTGAGCGGCTTTTGGCTAGTGAAGACAGATTCTTTTGGCAATGAAGAGTGGAACGCAACTTACGCCGGCGGCGTCGACGGCGGCTGCTCAGTTGTGCTGACGAGCGATGGCGGGTACGCGATTGCCGGAACAACCGTTCAGGGCATTGGCGCGTCGGAGTTCTTTTTCGTCAAAGCCGCGGAAGACAGTGCCTTGCAGTGGAACAGAACGTATGATGGCCCTGGCTATGCCCATGCGTACTCTTTGACGCAAAGCCCAGATGGGTATCTGCTTGCGGGTTCTGTGTATTCCTTCACTGGCGACTTCGAAAAGGTTTTTGCGGTCAAGACTGACGTTTCCGGCAACGAGTTGCTGAACAGAACGTTTGGCTACCCTGGCTACTGCGCCGCTTACTCGATGGTAAGCAATGGAAACGACGGGTATGTCATGGCGGGAACCGCGTCATGGCCTGAAAGGGGAACACAAGGCTTCGATGTTCTGGTCATGAACGTCGTCGTTTCCACTCAGTACAGTTTGACGATCGTAAACGGACCTGGAGGACACACCAGTCCTGACGCTGGAACGTACGTATACGGCTACATGGAAAACGTGACGGTAACCGCGGTCGCCGACGACAGCTACATGCTTAACCGATGGCTACTCGACGGAAACGGCTGGGGCGGCGGAGACCAGATGACCGTAACCATGGATGGAAACCATGTGCTGCAGCCCATCTTCGTCCTAGCGCCCACATCGCTTACTCTGACGATAAACGCTACAGCTGGAGGAACGACGAGCCCGCCGCCTGGAAACTACACCTACGGCTACAAGGCAAACGTCACTGTAACCGCGATTCCAGATTCGGGCTACATATTTGACTACTGGATGAGCGGTTTTTGGTTGATGGGCAGCCAAAACCCCAACACGATAATGATGGTTCAGAACGTGTCGCTGGAAGCCGTCTTTGAGAATGCTGCGTCTGCTCAGAGAACACTGACGGTAACCGCGGCTGCGGGGGGAACGACTGATCCTCCGCCTGGAAACTACACTTACGGCTACATGGCAAACGTGACTGTAACAGCGATTCCAGATCCCGGCTACGTGTTTGACCATTGGACGAGCGTTTATGGAGACAACTTTGGAACTCAGAATCCGTGGAAGCTGAT
>JBGPBS010000102.1:0-4866 GCA_041481365.1 Bathyarchaeia archaeon | reverse complement strand
CCTTCTTGGCTTCAAACAGTAGCGCAGTTTAACCCGATGACGTATACTACGGACGCAGTGAGACAGCTCCTGATATATAGCTCAACCGACTTTGGGTCGGTCGCTACAGATTTCGCGTACGTTGGATTATTCGCATTGGTGATCGCAACGATAGGCATTGTTCTCTCTTGGCGGTTCCTGAACAAGTAGACACAGGCGAACATAGAAGGCAGATGACATCTGTGACAGCAATCGTTGAAGCCGTCAACCTGAAGAAGACCTATATGCTCGGAGAAGTTCCGGTTGAAGCGTTGCGTGGTGTTAATTTGAGAGTTGACAGCGGCGATTTCCTCGCGATATTGGGTCCTTCGGGAAGCGGCAAATCGACCCTGCTGAACTTGATCGGAGCTTTGGACAAGCCGACAGAAGGAAAGATGCTGATCGAGGACATTGATATCTCCACGCTCAACGACAATCAGTTAGCCGATCTTAGACGCCGAATAGGTTTCGTGTTTCAGTTTTTCAACTTGATCCCCCGGTTTACGGCAAGAGAAAATGTTGAATTGTCCATGACGATTGCAGGTTTGAGCAGAGGAGAAAGGAGAAAGCGTGCTGAAGATGTTCTGAAAACAGTGGGGCTTGGAGAAAGAATGAACCATAGGCCTGCGGAATTGAGCGGCGGAGAACAGCAACGGGTAGCCATTGCAAGGGCTCTGGCGAACAACCCGAAGTTCCTTTTGATGGACGAGCCTACGGGGAATATAGACTCAAAAGCCGCGGGCGAAATAATCAGGCTCATCAAGAGACTCAACGAAGAGAAAGCCGTGACAATAATAATGGTTACTCACGATCAGCGCTTGGCAGGCCAGTCGAAGAGGGTCGTGCAGATGTTTGACGGCTTGATAGTACAGGATGTTGTGAACTAAATTGAAAGCCCAAGACGTGTTGTCCTACTCCTTCAGTGCAATAAGACTGAGAAAACTGCGCGCTGGTTTGACGACCTTAGGGGTTGTTATCGGCATTGCAGCCATCGTTGCCTTGCTTTCAATTACTCAGGGTCTGCAAGCAACTATAACTAGGCAACTTCAAACAGGATTTGCAACTGACACGTTAATCGTTTCCACTAGAGGAGGCTTTGGAGGAGCCTTCGGTCAAGGCGGAGCGAATGCAGGTAACTCCGGTTTCAAATTGCTAGTCAATGACACACAGATAATCAATAACATAGCGAATGTCGAGACATCGATGGCGATAATTCAAAGAACCTGCAATCTTACCCGAGGTGAAGAAGTCTACAACCTGACCACTATAGTAGGAGTGGATTTCGCCCAATACGCAAACATCTACAGCAGCGCCTTCGTGGCTGAAAGCGGAGAAATTCCTTTGGAACCTGAGAACCAAACCGTCGTTGTTGGGAAATTCGTGAGTGACGCTTGGAAGAATGGGACACTGTTTTGTAATGTAGGTGATACGGTTGACATCATATGGACAAATGCGACTAACCTCCCCCCGCAATATGAGACTCATGTTGGCCAAGTTGCAGCTGTTCTTAAGGAGATCGGAGGCTTCGGCGTCGGAGGTCCTTCGGATTATGGTGTTTATATTCCGATTTCACAAGCTGAAAGATTCTTCGGAACCGATGAATGCGATACGATAATTGTGAAACTAGCAAATGACGACAAAGCAACGATTGACAATGCTACTCAAGCTATAAGAGACGCCTTCAGCGATCAAGTCTCAGTAACGTCTGCAACAGCAGTGCTTAGCATTCTTTCGAATGTTTTTTCCGTCATACAACTCTTCTTGGCTGGAATTGCTGCAATATCGCTCTTAGTGGCTGGAATAGGCATAATGAATATCATGATTGTATCTTTGATGGAGCGTACAAGAGAGATAGGAATTCTGAAGGCGTTGGGCATGAAAAGCGGAACGGTGCTTTGGGTCTTCCTATCTGAATCAGTGATAATCGGCTTGATCGGCGCGGTGATCGGCATAGCTTCAGGTTGGGTCCTAGCAAACGTGGTTGCAATAGTATTCCGCGGAGGAGGCGGCGCATTTACGGGAAATCAGGTTGCAGCCACAGGTCGAATGACAATAACTCCTCTTTTAACTCCAACAGTAACCATACTTGCCCTCGTCTTCGGCGTGGGGATCAGTGCAGTTTTTGCACTTTATCCAGCTTGGCGAGCGTCAAGACTTAAACCAGTAGAAGCCTTAAGATACGAGTAGAACCCCTTTTTGCCATTGAGGCTCTTAATTTGAAGAGGCTTTACCCCAAACAGCCGCTTGTCGGCGTCGGAGCCGTCTTGATCTGCGAAGGAAAAATCTTGCTCGAAAAAAGGAAGAATGATCCTGGAAAAGGAAAATGGAGCATCCCAGGCGGACTCGTGGAGCTTGGCGAAAACGTGGAGCAGACAGTCGTTAGGGAAGTTCAAGAGGAAACTGGTCTAGAAGTTGGGAAGCCTGAGCACATTGACGTAGTCGATAGCATTACAAGGGACCATAATGGTGGGGTGAAATATCACTTCGTCATAATAGATTATTTTGTGAAACTTGAAGGCGGCACACTCAAGGCTTCCAGTGACGCTGAAGAGTTGAGGTGGGTTGCGTTTGACCAGGTGGAAAAGTACGACTTGACAAAATCATTTCGAGCATTCTTCAAGGAGAACAGGCAGAGACTTGAGGCGTTCAATTCGTGTCCTTGAAGAAGAGTCTTGTTTCTCCCATGGTTTTAACATCTAAGGCCTTGACTTTAACAACCATTGGAAAGTCCTTCACGACTTTTCCAAGTATAAGGCAATGGTGTGGCGGTAGATCTCTAGCGATTGATCTTACTGTTTCAGCATCAACACGTGCAGCCCTTGAGACGACGTCCAGATCATGCTCATTTGTGAAGTTAAAGAGGAAAATGTTGTCTGCCTGCCGGTAGATGTTCTCCTTTATCGTATCAGGCTGATTGGTTATGAAAGTTGTGAAGATTCCAAAATGTCTCATGCGGGTTACAATGTCGTCCCAGTAAGTTTCGCGGAGGTACAAGTGGGCTTCTTCAGCGAACAAAAAGGTTGCTTCGAGTTTCCAGCTTGTGAGTTGGTCAACCAGTTTCCCAAGGATGTATTCGACTACTATCTGGCGGTCGATAGTTGAAGTGTTCCGCAAATTCACCACGACGGCGCCGCCATACTGTTTGGCTTTGTAGAGGCAATCCTCCAAGAGCGTGGCTTCAGCTATGTTATCGGTGAAGAAAGCAGAATTCACCAACGCATGATAACGCGATGACAATGCATCCCTAACATGCTGGTTGCAGTTCAAGTTGCGTATGGCTTCGCCCAACTCATGCAGAGTAAGCGAATCCTTCTCCTTTAACGATTGCCAGATACGCCTGAACTCGCGCGCAGATGTTCCAGGCAAATGCAATGCATGAATGAGAATCCCCAACAGAACGTGGAGATTCACTTGTTTTAGGGCTACTTTGAAGTTCTGGCCGGGTGTCAGAACGTGAATCTTGTCGTAATATGGGTTCCTTTTTCCGTCGCCTGTCATTCCTAGACTTATGTATTCGCCGTTTAAATCAAAAACAACGACCGTTGCCTTGTACCCAACGAGGTTCACCATAAGAAGCTTGGACAAATGAGACTTACCTGTTTCTTTTTTTCCAGTGATGATGTTGAGCCTGCCGTCCAGATTTGATGCGTCGATTGTAAGGAACGAAGAATCCTTTGTTCCGCCCAAGACTATTGGCAGTTTCCCATCAATCTTCGCTAGTTTAAGCAAAGTTGGAACGGGAAGCTTCTTTATTGTCGATTGAGATCGGGAAGGAAGCCACGAGCTGCTCGGGCTCAGACTGTCATTTTCTACACTAGCGCGGATTTTGCAGACAAGCAAGCTTGCGTCCTGTATGTAGGTGATATGGGAAGCTATTCCGAGCGGGTCAAAATCCTCGCCTTGCATTAGTTCCCCCCCGTCTGGAAGACTGCGAAGAAGCTCTTCAAGAACCCCTGGAATGCTAGCGAACTGAACGTCGATTACCTGTACTATTAACGCTTTTCTCGCTTCTGCATCGTCTACAAGCAGGTAATCGCCTTTCTCCACGGTTTCATTTGGAAAACTCAGAATCTGAAGAATGTTACCTTCTTTCTTGTACAATTTCATGAATAAGATTCACCTCTACCATACGGGCCGAAAAGAAGCTTGTGCATGTCCGGCCTATTGAGGATCTTAAGCCCATGCTTGCGTGCAACAAAATGCTGCATGGCTATCACCTCATTAGCTGTGAAAGTGCAGAAAATATGCGCTAACTTGAGGGTTTCAGGATAGCCTTGTGAAAGTGAGTCATTCCCTAGGAGTTTCTCAACAGCTTCAATTTTCTGCTCGTTGGAATTGGCCTTGTCAATATCCAATCTGAAAGCATAGTTTCCATGTGACAACTTGGCAACGTAGACATCCCCGAGTAGAACGATCGGAGGTTTGGGTCTTAGACCAATCGTTTCAAGCAAGTATGGGTTTCTCTGTTGAATCGGTAGCTCGGTTATCAAGTAGCCGTTAATTCGAAGGTTTGTCATTTTGGAGAGAGCCAGCACGATATTTCTATATTGCCGTGCTCCAGCCAAGATCTCTTTCAAACGCTCAACAGAGGTGTCTCCAGTTCCTGCAGTCAATGAACCGTCAAAAAGAACGAGTCCCTCGTTCATGGTTCTTGAAACTGCTGCTTGCAGCCATCTTTCGAGCAGACTGGCTATACGTGTTGGGTTCTGCAGAAGATTAGCGAAGCCAAAATGACTTTGCCTACATGATGAAATGAAATATGCCCTTTCAAGTGCGTCATAGACCTCTCTCCTGTTTTCTTCTGTTATGTGAAAAATGAACGGTCCAAGCCTTGTATACTTGTAGCTT
>JBGPBS010000101.1:0-4866 GCA_041481365.1 Bathyarchaeia archaeon | reverse complement strand
TACGTTTTAGTCTAAAGTTGTATATAAGATTTAGAAGCTTGAAGAAGCGCCTGCCCCAATCCATGCCTACAATTCCTTTTGCTGGCTTCAACCCCGAAATTGGCCCGGCAAAATCCTTCGGCATGCCAAAAAGACCTCAGTAAAAACTGCACAGAAAAGCTCTTCATAACATAGCGCACATACCCACCAAAATAGGCATTAGCCAATTTAGGGACAAACCAGCGCGCTAAACTAAATGGAAGAGATTGAGAAAAAGATAAGGGAGCTTGATGTTCGGAAGGCTCTACTCATCGGTCCAAGCGATCAAGCAATGATCATAAGTTATCTTTTCAATATTCTAGAGAACCGGAGGATTCTTGACCTAACCATGCTAAGACATCTCAATTTTCAGACAACAGTTCCAACAACCAATTTGTCACCGAAAGAAAGGTGCATGCTTCAACTAATGAATATATTATTCACAGTGGAATGTACGCTAGCTGGAATCTTTAACCTAGCAATCTATGCCCTGATTGTGAATGCGCATCATGACATTTGCACCACTCACACTCATGATTTCGCTTCGTCATTTGAAGACATATATGATGTCGATCTGTCTATGAAGATGAAATTCTTGGAAAAACATGGTTATGGCTTCCTTAGCGGAATCTGTCCTAGGAGAATAAGAAATGCAATCGCACACAATGACTTCGTTATTAAAGAAGATGGCACTGTTGAAATCACCGAAAAAGGAAAAGTCACTTATTCGCTCGCTCAACTCACCGAGATTCTGCAGAAAATGTACAGTCTGATTACAATAATTGGAGACGCATGGTCTAAGGAATTTTAAGGGGAAAATATCAAACAGATAGACCATTCGAAAGATCATCCGACGATTTTTCACATGAACCCCAAATCCGACGAAGACTACACAGAACCTTTTTGGGGGTTATCCCACGAAAGTTAACAGCTAAACCCATCCGACGACAAGTTACTAGAACCCAATGCATATTCCGACAAGAATCCAGCCGACGAAAATTTACATGACCCCCTAAACAGACGAAGACTTGACAGAACCTTTAAGCTTGGGCGCAAGGTTTTAGGCTTGAGAAATAAATATATCCTGTGCGCATTTTGTACTGGGAAAAGGCTTGTCAGAAGTCGTGAAGTCCTCTTCGAAGGATATCAAGGGCTGGCTTGAACGTGAAACCGGTCCACTTCTTGTTCCCATTCATTCAAAGGCTGAGAAGCTTCTTGATGAAATACGCAAAGCAGTTGAAAGTCTTCGGAGCAATTCGAAGATGCTTTTGGACAACAGCCAAAGAGAGATCGAGAAAAGAAATATGAAGACCTACAAGCGGGCTAGGGCGCTGAACAAACTCGCTCGTATCTTCGTGGACCGAATGCGACAGATAAACGTCCCAGAAAATGTGGCCTACGACAGTTTTCAGAAGTTCGTTCAAGAGACTCAGAAGGCTTTTTCCGTAACTGACGTTGACGTGAGGAACTGGTTCCCTATGGTTTCACCGTTCTTCATCCTTGATAGAAGAAGATTCCAAGCTGTCTTCGAAAGGGCGAAGGAGACGCTGAAGGAGCTTGACAATTTCCTGACCAAAGAGTATGTTAAAGCCAAGACCTTGGAAAGAACGTTCCAACTCGTAGAGAAGCTTCGCAGTCTGGAGCAACAACTTCAAAGCCTCGGGGAGCAGAGAGGCAGGACTGAAAGCGAGAGGATGCACGTTGAAAGCGAGATTGCTGAGGCACAACAGAGAAAAGCTGATGTGAAAAGCAAGGGAGGCCTCGATCAGCTGAGTCAGATGGACGCTGACATACGCGCCCTGAGCAGCGAAGTGAAGCAGAGCCTGCAGCATCTTCAGAAACCCTTCATTAAACTCCAATCACTCGCACTTCACGGCGAAGGAAGCGGCCTGAACCCGGACGAGATCAACAAACTGAGTCAGTACATCAGCGATCCGTTCCAGGCATTAGCAACCGATCTGGCGAATCATCCTCTGCTGAGGCAGATTTTGGAAAAAATGAACCGTGCAATTTCTGAGGGAAAACTCATGCTGAAGCCGGAAAAAATAAGAAAAGCAGAACAAGTCATGGAAAACATACTCTCCAAGAATTCTCTAGCGGGCCTCCACGAGAAGAGTATGAAAACAGTAACGCTTCATAGGCAGCTCTCAGCATCTGACGAAGTTACAGAAACTGGAAGAACCTTGTTGAAACTTGAAGAACAGCTCGACGGATTAGAGAGGAGAAGGAAAGTGATAGAAGGCGAACGAATCACGCTGGAGAGATCATGTGCTGAAACTTTGGAGAAAATCCGAAATCACAGAGCTGAAATCGAAAAGAACGTGTTCGACTTCACATACAAAAGGATTCAGCTTGAATGACATAGGCGAAACAGTTGCCGGCGGACATTACTCAAATCGTCAAGGAATCCTTGGAGGTCAAAGCCAAAGTTTTCAACAGACTGGTTGAAGACGGCACGAGGTTGATATGTGGAGAAAATGGAAGAGTCGGCAACTTCCACATTCTAGGAAGACTCGTGAAACTTGATCCAATAGGCAGGGCTCTAATCGTTGGCGACCTGCACGGAGACTTGGAAAGCCTGATCGACATTTTCAAAGAAAGCAACTTTCTAAAGCGGTTTGACCAGACCAGCGATTCCGTCATGATTTTCCTCGGGGACTATGGCGACAGAGGCGCGTATTCAACAGAAATCTTCTACGTGCTATTGAGGCTAAAGCTTCTTTTTCCCAAGCAGATCATCCTCATGCGTGGAAACCACGAAGGACCCGACGACCTCATAGCTGAACCACATGATTTGCCAGCACAGTTTCAGATGAGGTTCGGCAAGGAATGGACCAAAGCATATGCTGGAATACGCAGGCTGTTTGCATGTATGTACAACGCAGTGCTTGTTGAAGAAAGGTACCTCATGATTCATGGAGGACCATCGTTGAAGGGCATCAGAATCGAGGACTTGGCCTACGCTCACGACATGCACCCGAAGCAACGTCTCTTAGAAGACATGCTTTGGAGTGACCCAAGCAGCGTGGTTAGAGAAACATCCGGATCGCCGAGAGGGGCGGGCAGGCTTTTCGGTGCAAGCGTCACAGACGAGGTTTTGGAAAGATTCCACGTCAAGATCTTGATAAGGGGCCACGAACCTTGCCCAGAAGGGTTCAAAATTGACCATAACGCCAAGATTCTGACATTGTTCTCAAGGAAAGGTCCGCCATACTTCAATGCTTATGGTGCTTACTTGGATTTGGATTTATGTGATAAACCGGAGAATGCTGAGCAGTTGATCCAGTGCATCCATAGATTCTAGTCCGAAACAGCATTGACGGAAACTTTAAGAACACATCAGGGCTAGCATCTCACAGTTCAGACTTGCATGGAAGGCCTCTTTTTTGAAGTTTGGAATCGTGACTCGAAACAGGAACTCTTGGAGCTCAACTCAGCTCCAAGAAGCCCTTACCGAGTGTAACATCGCTTGCACATGCTTCAGTTTTCCACGGTTAATTGCACATGTTGGATACAAGCCGCGGTTTAAAGTGGACGAGACCGGCACATTAGAAGAGTTGAATGCGTTGATCATTCGTCCTGTCGGACGCGGTTCGATAGAAGAACTGGTCTTCAGGATGGACACTCTCTATCGCCTCCAACGCTTAGGTCTGTACACGATAAACCCGCCCGAGGCGATTGAGCATTGCGTTGACAAATATGACGTTCTCACGATACTTGAGGAAAATGGGTTACCTGTGCCACGGACAGCAGTCTCTGAGAACGTCAACGAAGCATTGGAAGCTTTCGATGAACTCGGCGGAGACGTCGTTATCAAGCCGCTGTTTGGAAGCAGAGGCATGGGATCGACAAGAATCACAGACCCAGAAGTAGCGACCACGGTCTTCAGGGCCGTAAAGTATTATCATGGCGTGATATACCTTCAAGAGTTTGTGCAACATGGTTTCTGTGACATTCGAGCATTTGTTATTGGCGATCACGTGGTGGCAGCAATGAAGCGCGTGGCGGACAATTGGAAGACCAACTACAGCCAAGGAGGCCGACCTGAAGCAGTGAAGCTTACGAAGGACATCGAGGACATGGCCATCAAATCGGCCAAGTGCGTCGAATGCAAAATAGCCGGCATAGACGTCCTTGAAAGCCAAAAAGGACCATCCGTCATCGACGTCAACAGCCAACCAGGATGGAAGGGCCTGCAGTCGGTCACGAAAACCAGCATAGCCAGAAAAACCGTCGATTTCATCCTGTCAGAACTGAAGAGGTAAAACCAATGCTGGAAATGGAAATCACAAAGATTGATGTTCCCTCGGCGAAAGCCAAGAAAATAACTGACTTCGTAGCACAAGAAAAGCCGCTGCACATCTTTATCAACAAAAACCACTACGCAACCATTTTCTGCACCCCTTCAAACCTGAAAGAACTGACCATAGGCCATCTGCTTTCCGAAGGCATACTGAAGTCGGCAGAAGAAATCGAAGAGCTCCACTTACAAGCCAACAAAGCAATCTGCAAGGTCAAGCTGAAGCCAAACGTCAACATTGAAAAAAGACAGACATTCTCAAAACTCTCGTTTCGGGTCATTCGTTCAGCATGCGGCAGCCCATCAACCTACCAGTTTTCTGCAAGGCATCCAAAGATCAAATCCGATCTGACTGTTCAGGCGAAAACAATCTTGGAATGCGTCAGTCGCCTAAATTCAAACGCCAAAATCTTCAGAAAAACCGGAGGCGTACACGTTGCCGCAATTTACGACAAAGAAGGAGTTGAGAAGGCTCTCGCAGAAGACGTCGGTCGCCACAACGCAGTTGACAAAGTGATCGGAGCAGGAGCCCTAAATCACGTCGATTT
>JBGPBS010000100.1:0-5103 GCA_041481365.1 Bathyarchaeia archaeon | reverse complement strand
TATTCTTCCCAGATGAAAATGAAAAATATGAATCGTATCATAGCGCATATGAAGACACAGATTTCGCAGCACACACTTTATGGAACACTTTCGTAAAAAACGACCTGTCTGGATGTCTCTTGACCATTCAAACTTTGCAAATTCATGCCACGACAATGGTCGATAATGAGTCGTACACATCGGATGACAGTGGAAGAACCCGCATTTTCGTTATGCCCCAATATCATAACGTTAGCGTAGCAAGTTCATATTCAATCGCGTCTGGATCTCATGCAGTCTTTTCCCACTGGAATGACAGTGACACATCAAATCCCAGAACGCTGTTCATAAATGGAACCCTAATGCTGAACGCTGAATACGAGACGCAGCACCTACTACTCATGGATAAAAACTTTGGAACAACCGATCCCGACGCTGGCGAGCACTGGTACAAAGCTTACTCATCCGTTCAGATAAGCGCAGCAGCTCCAATATCCACATCTGGCGAAAGATTCCCTTCCTTCCTGTGGACCGGAAAAGGCAATCGTAGCTACACCGGCTCTGATAATTCAGAATTCATAACCATGAATGAGCCCATCAACGAGACAGCCACGTGGAGCCATGAATACTACTTGACAGTGACTTCTCCCCAAGGTCAAGGTTCACCCTTGCCCACCAGCGGATGGTTCGAGGCAGGACAGGCCGTAATGATGTCTGTCACGTCACCTGTCCCTGGACCGACTGACAACCAGTATGTATGCACCGGATGGAACGGAACTGGCAGCGTTCCTTCATCTGGAGCAACTCTGTCCGGGAGCTTCAACATGAATCAACCCTCAAGCATAACTTGGAACTGGAAAATCCAATATCACTTTTCGGTGAGCACCGATCCCGCTGGCCTCAGCCCTCAGCCTAATATCTCGTCCATTGGTCCATGGTACGACGAAGGGGCAAATCTGAGTTGCGTTGCCCAAAACGTGAGCGGCAAAACATTTGACCACTGGACTGTCAAGAGCCTAACCACTGACCATTCATCAGACTACGAGCGCGGCATCAGCCAAGTAAACTTGACCATAGACAGTCCCTATGAAGCCGTCGCACATTACACACCTGCACCAGCATGGTGGGACAACTTGCTTCGCCCAGAGAACATGCTAATCATCTTGATGCTTACGGGGATAATACTGTCCATCTCTTTCATTGGCACCTTCTGGATAAGAACCCGTAGAAGAAAGAACAGCCACAAACCACTTACCCAACCCGTACCAACGATTCCAACAGCCAAAGATTTCCTGCCAGATCGCGTTACCACAGGATCCGAGGACCTCGATAGCTTACTGTTCGGCGGATTACCCAAGACCTACGCCGTTGCACTAACCTCACCTTCATGCGACGAAAGAGACTCGCTGGTCAAAAGATTCCTCGAAAAAGGGGCCAGAAATGGTGAAGTCACATTCTACCTTACCGCCGACCCGGGCAACGCAAGATTCCTAGCAAAAGAGTTCCAGTCAAACTTCTACCTCTTCATCTGCAATCCCAGGGCTGACACAATGGCGGAAAGCTTGCCCAACACGTTCAAACTAAAAGGTGTTGAAAACCTTACCGAAATCACTATCTCGTTCACAAAAGCTCTTCGCACTTTAGACGCGTCACAACATGCTCCAAGAAGAGCCTGCATCGGGATAGTCTCCGACATCTTGCTGCAACATCATGCAGTTCAAACGAGAAGATGGTTGGGCGACCTCATTCCAGAGCTTAAATCGAACGGCTTCACCACTCTGGCAGTATTGAATCCCCAGATGCATCCTCCTGAAGAGGTTCATGCAATTCTGGAAATCTTCGAGGGGGAGATCAGCATTCACGAGAAAGAAAGCCTGCGAAAATCCATAAAGATAAAAAAAATGTACAACCAGAAATATCTGGACTGCGAACTGCCACTGGAAAAATAGTGTTTTGGTGAGTGAATTGAGCGATCAAGACATGACGCGTGCATTTACGGGAAGGAAATGGGGACGGTCTTCAGAGACTTCCTAAGATCAGGAAAGTGCACAATTAAGAATATCTCGACTGTGAATTACCCAAAGGAAAAGAAAGACTAGAGAGATGAAGAGTTGCTAGGGTCTGAACCTTGAAATTTGCTCCAGACCTTTCTGAGCCTATTTTTCCCCGAACAGTGGCATGTTTGGAAAAACTTCGATGCCATTTTTATCTATGGAATAGGGGACAAGGCTCGGATTAACTTTGGCTTCCCTCATCTTCTCAACTTGCATCGCTCTCGTTGTGGTTCCTCCTGAAAACAGGGTTTGCAGCATAATGACTCCGTGAACCAAGAACTCCTCGTCCAAAGCACTACGTTCGAGACCTAAGTGTCCCAGCTCAGTTGTGACGAGACTGGTGGCTCCCAAGTCTGCGAGTGATTCTATCAAGTCTACGACCGTCGTTCTTCTTTCGACAGGGTCTGGAAATCGGTAGATCAGTGCTGCCAAAGTGTCTACTACAACTCTTTTTGCATTGGCCTGTTGGATCTTTGCTTGTATATCTTCTACGAGTTTATCGATCGGCAGCGCCTTGCCTCTTAGGCTGGTAGACTCTTGTTTGTAGAGGGTCTCTTTCAGCATGGCCACTCGCGACATTCGTGTTGCGTCTACGTAGGCGAACTTTCCTTCTCTTTCTGCTTTCTCGAAGTCCCATCCGAAGTTCTTCATTTCAGAGTAATAGTGCTTCTTGCTTTCATCTAGGCTGACGAGAATTCCGTTTTCTTTGTTTTCTTGAAAACCTTTGTATAGAAATTGGCTACACATTATGGTTTTGCCGGAACCAGGTCCGCCAACTACAAGAACCACTCTTCCTTCTGGAAAACCGCCGCCTATCAGTTCGTCTAAGCCGGCAATTCCGCTTGGAATCTTTTTGGACAACACATATCACCTTAAGTAAACTCAGATTATATTTCGTCGGTATTTATAGATTATGCAAAGAGCCAGCTGCGCTTACTTGGATCAAAAAAGTCGACTCTGCGCGCAATTGATGCCTTGTTCGTCATCTAAACTGAGACCCCAGAGACCCAACTGACACGATTCAGTCAATTAGTGGTATTTCCAAGCTGGACTTCGAGGTCATGCTGAGCTGTCATGTGGAACCCTCAAGCCCTATGCGTCGGAGGGGGTCAAAGAATTCTATCCGTCTTTGAAGCAACATAGTAGTCCTCGGATGTGTTTCGGTCTCAGGTGGAGTTCGTATCGAGGAAATCATCGTTCCGGTGGATCGGGAAGTGAACTCACCTTCTTTGGTTCCTGTGCTAGTGATACGTGGTTCCCCAGTCGCAAGTCACCAGTATATCTTATTTCGCCGTTTATGCGGCAGTGCGATTCAATCGTTATGCTTTCGCCGTAGACATTCTGTGCTTCTGCGCCTGTTTCAAGTAGCACTTTCTTGCCGTAGATGTTCTCCGCGCGTGCGTCTTTGCCTATGATAACATTGTCTGCTTTTATCGGCCCCTGAACCCTGCCTCGTTTCCCTATTTCAACGTGGCGACCCAGTGCTCCCTCTTTGGTTGTTATCGTTCCGCCGACTCTGATACTATCCTCTGCTGAGGCTTTTCCAGCGTTCAACAGCCCCCCGACCTCAATCACTTTGGCAGAAACTTCGCCGCCCACGCGTGCCGTGCCTCCCACTTCAAGACTGCCAGCGATCTTGAGTGATCCACCCACTTCAAGTGTCCCTCCCACGTCAATTTCTCTTCCAACTCCTGATCCTGATATCTCAACCCTGCCGCCCACGTCTATTTCTTCGAATTCTAGGTCGCCCTCGACCTTAAGTGAGCCTCCTACGTCTATGTTTCCTCCTTTGCTCTTGCTCCCAAGCCGTACGGTCCCACCGACATCAATTTCTCTGAACTCTAATTGGCCTTTGGACTCGAAGCTGCCCCCCACGTCTACATTCCGGATTTTTCCGCTAGCAACCCTCGCAGTGCCGCCAACCTCCAATTCCTCGATGTTCGCTTCGGACTCCAACACCACGCTTCCCCCGACATCAACCTTCTTCGTCTCTGTCTTTCCTCGTGACACAAAGCTTCCCCTGGCATCTATGCTTTCAGTTTTCACTTCCCCGTCGACTTTCAAGGTCCCGCCTACGTCAACATCTTCAGCCCGGAGGTGCTGACTCACATACAAGGATTTGTCGACATCCACGCGTCTGGCAATCAGGTTTCCATAAACTTCCATCTTCCCGTCCTCAACGCGTATATCATCAGATACAGTCATGTTTCCGCGAACCATCACGTCACCCTCTGCTTCCAGCTTCTCGGCTGAGAGATTACACTCGAAAAGATCGTTTCCTTGACAGTAGACCGAACCCAGCACTTTCACTTCAGTGCCTGCTCCGCCACCGCTGACTACTGTATTTCTGCCCACTATTAGATCTCCTTCAACAGTCTCCAATGTTCTCCTAGTTCCGGAAGGAACAGTTGTTCTGGCGGTCACAGTGTCTCACCTGCAGATTCAGAATCGAATTGAACCTTAAAAGCAAGACTCACGTATTGTGACTGCTTAAAGTCTGTACTGGAGACATCTCCCGCACAACCCCTCTTTTTTCGTTCTTTGCAGAGTAATTGATTCTCTTTCCATGCAAGTTCGCAACGCGCACGCAATAGTAAGATTAGCATCCTAATCGGCACATTGGGCTTCAGGAGAGAGTTCAGCTGCAAATCTGAATCTCTGCTGACCCACATTCTTGCTTATTGCAGGAGCCGCAGTTCCGTCAAAGTCAATCACGTCGTCAAAGACGAACTCCTTCAAACCGCAGGCGCAGACGAATTGAAGTCTCGCTGTTGAGAGCTTGACAATATGTCCCGAATATCAATGTGAAAAATGCTCGTGCGTGCTCATTAGTCAATCACATCATTCTAGGAAATACAAAAATGAGAGATTGTTTCCTGCCGTCTTCGCCTTGGTGCTTTCAATTGCAAGCCTTGCCGAAATTCAGGGCTATGAGAACAAAGTCGCGGCCATCCACTCTGCCATCATTATCTATGTCCGCGCATGGTCCCCAAGGAAGCCAACCTGGCATCTGGGCCGTCTTGCTTAAGACTTTGGCCGCTGCGGCTATGTCTCTTCCGTCTACTTTTCC
>JBGPBS010000099.1:0-5443 GCA_041481365.1 Bathyarchaeia archaeon | reverse complement strand
TCAGCAAAATCAGCTTCGAGGAATCATTAGGCGCAGAAGTTGTCGACGCTGAAAAATGTGTCGGTTGCGGTGCATGTGTTGCCGCATGCCCCTTTGACTGTTTGTCATACAAGAATGACAAGGCTATGTTAATCAAGGATTGCAAGATCTGTGGTATCTGTGCAAGAGTCTGTCCACGTTATAGGCAGTCTCAGCCCCAATTGGAGAGATATGTATTCGGCAGAGAGAGAAACGCTGAAGAAGAGTTCGGGATCCACCTTAGACTCTCCGTGGCCCAGGCAAGAGATCGTAGAATACTTGGCGTTTCTCAGGATGGCGGCGTCGTGACCGCGTTACTGTTGTTCGCCTTGGAAAACAAGTTAATTGATGGCGCAGTTGTTTCTGGGGTTACCATGGAAAAACCTTTTCTACCAATTCCGAGATTGGCTGTAACCTCAACGGAGATTTTAGAATGCTCGGGATCGAGATACTTCTGCTCTCCGAATCTCCTTGCCTTGACTGAAGGCATCAAGCAGAAAAAAACAAGTATGGCGTTCGTTGGCACACCATGCCATATCCAAGCTATCAGAAAGCTTCAGAGAGCCGGCTTAAGGAGGCTTACAGCCCCTTTGAAGTATCTCGTTGGGCTCATGTGTTCGGAATGCTTCACCTATGAAGGGCTTATGGAAAAACATATCCATGAAGCACTGGGCATCAGACCTGACGGCGTGAGAAAAATGAATATTAAAGGAAAGATGCTTGTCACGACAAACTCGGGCGTCTGTGCAATTCCGCTCTCAGAAATAAAGCAATACGCTCGCGAAAACTGCAAGTCTTGCAGCGACTTTAGTTCTGAACTGGCCGACATTTCGGTCGGAGGATTGGGGCTGAACGATTGGACATTTACAGTGGTTCGCACGAAAAGAGGCCAAGAGCTATTTGAGGCCGCTGAAAAGGCAGGAATCATCATAACAAGAGACGTGATAGAGGAGCCAAACGCCATGAATCTGTTGCAGAAGCTGTCCAAAAAAAAGAGGCAAACCCCTGTTCTCTGACAAACCAGCAGGCTTTTCAGCAGTTTCTCAGTGAAATTCTTCATCAAGAACTGGGGGGGTCATCAGCTTGGTTTTGATCTTGAGTTTGCCTTCTCTTGAGTGTGGTTTCCTTACTAGGGTGTCGCCACATTTTTCGATTTCCCTAGCTTCCTCTGCCAACCTAGCTGCTGCCTGAGCTATTTCATGTGCACATGCCACAAGCGGCACATATTTGGCGTTTTCTTTCTCCACGAAACAAGCCTGAAAGTTGATCTCGGCGATTTTCTCGGCGAGTTCATAGGCGGCCATAGCTTTCGCCCGCGCATAGGGGTTTTGGAAGTCAGAATGATCTCGAATAATGTTTACATCCACAATCAACTTGGGTAAGAGTAGACTTGCGCCTGCCTTGATTGCATATATCAGCTTGTCGATTTCTTGGTGAATTATCCGGTATACGCCTGTGATCGCGAGCACTTTGATGATATTGGAGTTAAAAATTGCCATCTCCGTGGGGTCTAGGAATTCTCTTCGTGCCCCAATCAGGGGGTCGCCCATAATGATCATGTAGCCCAAACATTGTTTTTCAAGCTCTGCTTTGACACGCTTTCCCGGAGCATCCGAAATCATCACACAGGGCACGCCGGAGCTTGAGAATTTTTCTCTGACCTTTGCTGGACCAGGTAGGGCCGGATTAGGAGATATAAAAACTAAAAGATCAGGATTAAACTCGAGGATTTTAGGCAAAGCCTCTTCGACATCCTCAACCGCCATCTTCGAACCAGTAGTTACCGTACGAGTTTTGATATCTTGCCTGTCGGCCAGTTCGTCAAGGAGGAGTTCGAACAGGGGTGAGGATGCAATGTTGCCGCATTTGAACACTCCGACTTTTTTGAACTGTTGCTCTGGCAACTCTAAGCCTCCCCTTGTTGTGGTACTTCTGGAACGTTTAAGAATTGCTCTTGTTGGTTCTGTTAACTTGGTGGGCGATTGCTCAACGTGTTAACAGTCGGGTGATGCTACGTAGACAACTAACTGCTCAATTTCCTTTAATATCTCGTTCCAGTTGTATACCCGTTTGAACAAGCCTTTGACATTAAAGGATTGATTCCACGGATGGTCGTATATCAGTATGTGCCTCACTTTTTTTGACCAGCCTATAGCATCCTCAAGATTATCTTCAACTACTACATCAAGACTGACATCAGCAAGATGTTTTTCTCCCTCGTTCAGTTGAATCAACTCAGAATAGGAAACACTCTTGCTCTTCAACCAATCTTCTGTAACCTTACGTAGGTCACGGGAGCGTGCAGTCAATATCACGATTTTATGCCCATTTAAGTACAGTTTTTGTATCGACTCTCTAGCCCCTGCATTCAACGCAAGGTCTTCTTGCAAGGTTTCTCTAATGAGTCCATTTCTTTCTTCTTTAGTAATACCAAGAACCAAGTCTAGATCATGACAATAAACATCATCTTCCGTTATAATTTGACCATAATGTTTCTTTACTACTCCTGCGAACGATTTTACAAAATCGGAAATCACGCCATCTATATCAAATCCTAGATTCATGTACATGCCAGCCACTTAAGTCTTAGTCACAATTGGTGCATAACCCAAGAGAATACCAATGATGAACAATATACCCAAGACGAAAACCATCCCGTAGAATAGCCAGACAAAATATTTTGACCGTTTAGGTTTGCCAATTGCCTTACTAATCATCGTTGACATGCCAAAAAGCTTGTATCCGTCTACCAATTTGTCTTTGAAGGTTTTATCAATTTCATATCCTCGCTCAACTGCTCCGAGAAGCATTTTGTAATAGTAGAAATAGTCGAGACAAAACACACCAAAAAGCATTCCAAGCCCGAAGACGATTATTAGAACTGCCACATGGAAGCGGTAGGTAGAAAACGTCAAGAAAAGTTTGTCATACTGCAACGAATATGCAGCAGCTCCGAACACGGCGAGAACAATACTAACGCCTGCTGTCCGCATTTGCATAAGCAATTCATTAAAGTGCATTTGTGTCCGAATGACAATTTTCCACTCTTGAAGTATCAGGTTAATGCCGCTAATAGTCTCTCCTTTCTCTGTCATGCTAACCAGCAAAAAACATGTTTGAAGTTCAGATAAAAGACTTCTCTTGAGGCTCTGCTAACTCCAAGCAAATTGTTCAGCTACGCTGTATCTATGGAATCTTGCAAGTTCTTCACCTATCCGCGCGCGCTGGAACGCTGATAGTCATCCGAACAGCTATGTAGGCATTGAGTTGAACGCAGGTTGAAGAGTTGTCAAAAGAAAGCTTGAACCACGCACTATGACAGTAGCGCATGTTGGATGCTATCTGCATAATCCTAGTGCGTACACTGACGCAACAGTTTTCCTTCGTCTCTCCCTATTCCTCTTTCGTTGTCCTACCCTCGAACAATTTGAGCCTCAGAATACTCACAAGCAGTGGTACACCAACCAGAAAAGATACAATCACGACAATGAAATCCTCGATATATGAACTAACAGCGGCTCCAACGAACACTCCGTATAGGCCTTCGAAACTTGCGAAAAACAAGTTGTACAAGCCGCAAGGAATGAGTAAGAAAATTCTCACAAGCGAATCTGTTGCTATACTCACGAAAGAGACTAAGACTAAGGCTGTCGACAAGCGCTTAATATTGCCTTCGGAGAAGAATGTGCTGAATTTTGCGGTTGGATATATGATGAAGAGTGCGAGTAACACGTCCAAGATTGTCCAGATAGGAAGGAGTCTTCCGAATGGGTGAACGAAGTATGCCGACAACATTGTTGCATTGACCGCTAGAACGGGCTTCCATTTGCCTCTGCTTAAGAATCCCGCCGTCATGACGCTAAAAGGTTCAGCAATTACACCGAACATCCAAAATAGAGGGTCTGGCCTGATTATTCGAGCAGTCAAACTGCCGAAAAAAGCGGCTAGGAAACCAACTCCGGGACCCAACACTATTCCTTCAATGGATTCTAGGTATATTCCCCAGTTTCGCCACAAGCCAAACGAGATGAAGTATAGTATGGCGTGCAGCGCTCCGAAGACAGCAGCAAGGCTAAACTGCAGGCTCTTTCGCACTTGACCACAGCGTAGTAGTGCAAGGCTCTGAAGAAAAGCTTTGGGTGTATTCTTTTCAGGTGCATTGTGTTTCAGATTCTGCATACAGGTCGAATTTGGAACCGCAATTGTTTAATACAAAACTCGGTAATTCAGAATCTTCTAAGAGGCATCAATAATGTCACTCCTTGGGGTTTCAGAGGCTCTTTCGAACGCTTGCGGCGTGACGGGAAGGGAAGAGGAAATTGCAGGTCTGATGAAGAAATTCTTCAAGCCCTGCGTTGACGAAGTGAAAGAAGACAAACTTGGAAACATCATCGGAATAAGAGAAGGGAAGAAGAACGCGCCCAAAGTCATGCTCGCAGCGCACATGGACGAAATAGGTCTACTCGTGAAAACGATCACGAAGGAAGGCTTTCTGTACTTCGGAAAGCTCGGGGGAATAGACGACCGCATCCTCTTGGCTCAGAAGGTGATAGTCCACACGGAGAAGGGGCCTCTTCATGGAATAATAGGCTCTAAGCCACCCCACATACAGAAGCTTGAGGAACGCCAGAAAGTAATCAGCTACGACGAGCTCTTCATAGACGTTGGAGCAAAAAGCCGAGAAGACGCTCAGAAAATGGGCGTGAAAATCGGCGACACCGTGAGTTTTGACATTAGATTCGCAAGAATCGGAAAAAGCGTCGTTATCGGCAAAGCCCTAGATGATCGCATCGGCTGCGCTGTCATGATTGAGACGTTGAAACGTTTGAAGAATACAGAATGCTCCGTGTACGCAGTTGGAACGGTGCAGGAAGAAGTTGGTTCAAGGGGTGCGGCAACGTCGGCTTTTGGGATATGCCCGGACATTGGCATTGCGCTTGACGTTACAGTGGCTGGAGACACGCCTGGAGTGAAGGAAGTTGAAACAGCGATAAAGATGAGAGGGGGACCAGCGTTGACCGTCGCCGACGGAGGAATGATCGTTCCACCGAAGATCCTCAGGCTCCTCGTTGACGCGGCAGAGCAGAACAAGATCCCGTATCAGCTTGAAATGTTCATGGGAGGATCCACAGACGCTGCACGCATACTGCTGGCAAGAGAAGGCGTTCCCAGCGGCGTGATAGCTGTCCCAACGCGCTACATCCACAGTCCAACCTCTATGCTAGATTTAGAAGACGTTGAGAACACTGTGAAATTGCTGAACGCTACCATTCAGAAAATCCCGAAAAACTTCTGACCAATTTCAAGCCAGTGAAAAAGCATGACCGACAAGAAAATGCTTAGTGAAAAGGCAGTGAAGCATTTCCTCGACGGATACAACTGTGCCCAGAGTGTTCTGTTAACAATGTTTGATCATTGGAACGAC
>JBGPBS010000098.1:0-5503 GCA_041481365.1 Bathyarchaeia archaeon | reverse complement strand
TGGAGAACGAACAAGTTGCACTATGTTATGACCTTCAAGGAAGCACAACATGGTCTCCACTTGGTTCAGGCCTCACGGGCAATCTTGGACACTATTACGTCCAGTGGACTCCATCTGCCACTGGCTACTTCACGATCAAGGTAGAATGGGCAGGAAACGGAACACACTATGGAGCAAGCAACAACGTGACTCTAAGCGTCCTGCCCTACCAGAACAGGCAAATTCTCAGTGTAGAATCCAACAGCACAGTCTCAGCGCTAGCGTTCAACACAACTAGTTCAGAGCTAAGCTTCAACGTCACCGGTCCCCCAGGCACAATGGGCTACGCCAAACTCACAGTCGCAAAAAGCTTCGTGACGAACATCACAAACACCAAGGTGTACATAGATGGCAACCAAATCGAATACTCCACAGCCTCAACTGGAGATTCGTGGATCTTAACTTGTACATACTCTCAAAGCACCCACAAAGTCACAGTCGACCTACAGGCAGATTTGACCCCGCCAATCACAACCGGCGATTATGATGGCTTATGGCATAACGTAGACTTCATGATAAACCTGAATGCCACAGACCAGGAAAGCGACGTGCTAGAAACATTCTACCGAATCAATCATGGCTCGACTCTTAACATAACCGCAAACGGACAACCTCAGATTACTGCGGAGAGCGTCAACAACACACTGGAATACTGGAGCGTTGACAAGGCCGGAAACGAAGAAGCTCGCCATATTCTGACGGGAATCAAGCTGGACAAGACAAAGCCGACAGGCTCCATCCTCATAAACAATGGCGCAGCCTATACGAATTCCACTTCTGCGACGTTGAGTCTGACCGCGAGTGACAATGTCTCAGGCGTGGCTGAGCTGCGATTCAGCAACGACAATGCTTCTTGGACAACATGGGAAATGTACAATGCGTCCAAGGCTTGGTCACTGACGCTTGGCGATGGAACAAGGACAGTTTATTGTCAGTTTGGGGATAATGCCGGACTAACATCCAGCGTCTGCACAGATAATATAGTCTTGGACACATCAGATCCAATTATTGAAACGATATCTCGCACGCCAAAAGGAGACATACAACCCGATCAATCAGTAACAATCTATGTTAATGCTTCTGGCTCATTGAGCGGCATAAAGAGTGTCAGGATCACGTACAGCTGGCTTGCTCTATGGGTGAACATGCCGATGACTCTTAATTCTAGCACAAATCTCTACGAGTTCTCCATTTTCGGACGATCAGCAGACACTGTAGTGAAGTACTGGATAACAGCCTATGACCGCGCTGGGAACAGCGCAACAAACGACAATGCCGGACAATACTACGTCTACGCAGTCATTCCAGAGTTCCCAACCGCTTCAGTGGTTATGCTATTCATGATGGCAACACTACTGGTAGCCATAGCATATAGAAGAAAACACAGAGAAAGCGAATAGAAAGGGTGCGGAGCAAATCTCATTATTTGTGAAAGATGCGTTCCTTTGGCAAACTATTGATTTTCGGAGGTCCGAAAGTTTTCAGGAGTGAGGCACTGGGGAGTGGGCTCTTTTTACGAGGCCGTCTTAGCCTTAAAAAGAAGGGGGCCCGTGGGGTCATTCAAATAGGGCGTTGTGTCCTTGCAACGTTCCAGTAGTCCGTCGTGTTTTCAGTTGGCACGCGATATACAAGCCAGTATATGTGTACATTCTTGTATAGCGTTTCTGTGACAATCAGATGCTCTCATAGAAAATGTTCTGATTCCGTTTGCTGAGGGGCGCTATCTGCTCTGGCCCTCTGTTTTCTTTTCTGAACTTTCAGGCGAGTTTCAGTCTTCTGGTGAGCTGCGGAAGTGTCCCCGCAGTAGGCGGCCTGTTGCTGCGTCCATGACTATTGTTCGTTTGGCCATGTCTTTTTTGTGTTTCACTTTCAGCGTCCATAGTGGCAGCAGGATGATTTCGGCTGAGACTGGTTTGACGCCTAGCTTCAGTTCGAGTGCTCGGTAGATCCTGTCTGTTCCCATCTTTATTTTGGGTAGCTCTTGCACTTCGACGGGGAGTTTTGGTATGAAGGTCACGTCTTCGTCGTCATCTAGGCTCTTGAGTTTTTCCGGTCCCTTTGTCATGAGCTTTTGGAAGAGTATTTCCTTTTTCTCAAGGGACATTATGGCGCCGGTTTCTGCGCTGAGGTAGTATTTGTCAAGTTCTTCTTTCGTGAAGAAGAGGAGTTTCTTCGTTTTGTGTGTGGCAGATACTCTCCAGATAGGAACGTATGAGAACTCTGCATCGTAGATCTCTTCGTTTTTGATGAAATGTCCGCCTTCAAGCATGGACTTTGCCTTTTTAGAGGCCTCCACCTGGCTTATTCTTGCGGGTATGGTGAGGACCTCTCCGACGATGTTCTCGGATGGTTTGAACCCGAATCTTGACAGCCAATGCACGGTTTCATTAGTGCCTTTAGCACGGCCTTTTTCTACGACTCCCTTCTTGACGAGGGAGCCGAGGGCCTCTTGCACGTCTTCAGTGCTGACTTTCAAGTTCTCAGCGATCGAGTCTGTTGGCACGGCTCTCCTCGCAGAGTTGAGGAACAGCTGGACTCGTTCTTCGACAGGTCTGGCCTTAGGAGGAAGAATGAGTGGGACGGGGTTCGTTGTTGCTTCTTGTTTTGGCATGTATTTTTCGAAGAACTTCTTTGACTCAGGCGACAGAATCTGAGAGAGATCCTTCTCGTCTAGGGTTAAGTGTTCTGTTACGAGCCATCGGACTTGAAAGTCAACTACGTCATCATAGAAGTCTGAAGAAAGCATGAGGAATTCGCCTGTTTTGAGGCTTGGCAGTCTTTGCAACACCATGTCGGCCCGCAGTGGATCTATTGATTGTATGATTCTCTGCACTCTGGCGATGTCTTGGGTCGTCATCATCCTGCCCAGGCACCACGTGTTCACCTGTGCCAAAGCCTTGTAGTCTATGTCAGTCACGTTTTGGGTTGCAGCAACGAGTCCCACCCCATATTTCCTTGCTTGTTTGAAGAGGAAGCTGTACGCCTCTTTTGAAGGCGGGTTTCTGGGGTACGGAGGAATGTACGGGGCTATTTCGTCCACGTAGAACAACATTTGAACATCTTCTGAAGGGTGCTTCAGCATCCAAACGTAGAGTTCCCTGAGCAACGTCGCAAGAAAGAACTGCTTGTCGTTTGCCGAGCTGAGAGTGTTCAAATAGATAATGTTCACAGGCACCTTTCCATCGCTACGATCCATGAACATGTCAATGTCAATCTGAACCCCCATCTGAAACATGAGCGACGGCGTTCCCACGGTGAGAAAGCGAAGTTTCCTGGCGATTTCCTGGGGCTCTTTTCGTGTGACAAGATTGGAGAGAGCTCTTGAGATTCTTGAAGGCGGGTTCAATACTATGTCAGCCATGTGGCCCAGATCGTTCACCGTTTGTCCCTGCTGCCACAGGTGCTCCAGTATCGTGAACAAGTAGGCTTTGGCTCCTTTTCCCGGGTCCGAGTTTAAGTCGTATCCCAGAAACCCTGTCAGCGATGTGGCAGTCATGTCAAGGGCTAGGATGGCTTCCTCGCGGAAAGTGTCTTCAGACGGAAACTTCAGCGGGTTAACGCTGATGGGAATGGCTTTGCTGCTGGCCGGAGTAAATATCGCCACTCTCGCCTTTTCAAAGAACCCTTCTTGGAACTCCACCGACGTTCCATGCTTCTCAACCTCTTCGGAGCGTGCTTTCACGGCAAGCGAGGCAATATCGCCCTGAGGATCAACAATGAGCAGAGGGATACCATTTCTAACGGCCTCCTCCATCACACATTTGCAGAGCACTGTCTTGCCGGATCCGCTGCCTCCCAAAGCCATAAAATGACGATGAAAAGCCTTCACTGGCAACTCGACAGGAGACTGATTCGCCACTTCTCTACCTAAGCAGAAAGACACGCGATTCGCCTTGCACGTATGTTAGGCCAGTCACTTTATTTGTTTTTATTTTTCTTGTGCCCCAAGTCAGAAGGCGCGAAAGATTACGAAGGGGCACCTAGAAGCGCGCGCTAGCATCCTCCCACTCAAGACTTGTATCTTCTTCATCTAACACGATCAGATGAACTTCTAGTTTACGCTAGGCCCCATTGTGGTCGACAAGCATCGTTTCAGGCTTCTGGAATTCAACTTTGACTGGGGCGGGGTCTTTTCTACAATCGCGACAATCTTGAACTGCGGTGTATTCTATGACAACACTGTGAATAATCCACTGCGGAATGTCACGTCGATGCTTCAAGAGGAAAGTCTTAAAAAGACATCAACAAGTAAACAGATGTCTTGGTGATCAAATGTTTAAGAAGAATTCTGGTGCAATGAAAACAGCTTATGCGATACTCTTAGCCATCATAATCACAGGTGCTGTTGTTGGAGCCGGAGTGTGGTACTTCACGAGGCCTCCTGCGTCGGCTGATGTGGTTGAAGTCTACCATTGGTGGACTTCCGGCGGGGAAGCTGCAGCCATAAATGCGTTTGTCAATGTTTTCCAGAGCAGATATAATGTAACTGTGATCCAAAGCCCTGTCGCGGGCGGCGCAGGATACGTGTTCAGGTCAGTTATCAAACCGCTCGTTATTGCAGGGGAAGCCCCTGACGCGTTCCAGGTGCACGCAGGCTACGAAATGAAGCCATACATAGATGGGGAGTACCTTGATCCAATAAACGATCTTTGGAGTTCCGAAGGCTTTGAAACCGTCTTTCCTGCCGTAGTGAAGGACATGGTCAACTTCAGCGGTAACTACTATGGCGTTCCATTAGACATTCACAGAGCAAACGTCGTATGGTACAATAAACACATTCTAGATGCAAACAATATAACCTACCCCATAACAACCTGGGATGCCTTCTTCGCGGCGTGCGACAAATTAGGCCAAAACGCAACTCTAATGTCTGACTCCAAATTCTCTGTGATAGCGCTCGGAGATCAGGGCCCATGGGCCGCGGCACACGTGCTGGAACAAATGATGGCCAGCGAGGGAATAGGCTTCTACCAGGACTTCATAAATGGCAATGTAACTGATGCCAACAATGCAACGCTTAGACATGCATTAACGACGTTTGCCAAGTACCTGAACTACACCAATGCAAATCATGCCACCCTGACTTGGGACGGAGCAACCGCACTAGTCATTAGCAATGAATCAGCGTTCAACATAATGGGTGACTGGGCTAACGGAGAATTCCTGAAAGCAGGCGCAACCTACAACAAAGATTACGGAACGTTCCCCGTACCTGGGACCTCGAACATGTACGGTCTAGTTCTTGACTGCTTTGAACATCCGAAAGGTGTGAAGCATCCGGCAAACTCTCTCAACTGGCTGAGAGAAGTCGGATCAAAAGAAGGACAGAACGCGTTCAACCCGCTCAAGGGTTCCATCCCTGCGCGCAACGATCTCACTGCCGCAGACAAAGCACTATACGGACCTTACCAGCAGACAGCTCTCAATGACTTCGGTACTGCGACCTACATGTATCCAAGCACCG
>JBGPBS010000097.1:0-5520 GCA_041481365.1 Bathyarchaeia archaeon | reverse complement strand
TGAACAAGTGTTCTTCGGTGAGTCAGACTACAGAAAGAACGTTTTAGCTCTCGGATTGTATCCAGACTACTACAACGAAAGTGCAGCACCAACCTTCAGCATCAACTATGCCTCCGCCGAAAATGAGCTGAAACAAGCAATCTTCAACGGAACAAGCCTTTGGGATAGCGGTTTCACGCTTGAATTGGTCTACAACACTGGAAACGACATTAGAAGAATAGCTTGCACCATGATTTCAACATTCATGACCACACTGAGCACTTATGACAGCAGGTCAACTTCATTGCATCCTTTCACTGTAGTAGTGAAAGAGATGCTTTGGTCCGCAATGCTTCCTGAACAAAGAGCAAAGCTATTGCCAATGTGGGATGTCGGATGGCTAGCTGACTTTGCAGACGCAGACGACTTTGTCCGCCCGTACATGCACAGCTCTGGAGCCTATTCATATGGACAGCGATACACCGCCGCAAACGGTTATGGCACGTTGAAAGACATCCTGATTGACCAGGCAGCATTGACACCTGACGGTCCAGCAAGACAAGCTCTATACGACCAACTGGCAATGATATACTACACTGATTGCCCAAGCTTTCCAATCAACAACCCAAGAGGCAGAGTGTGGCAATGGTACTGGGTCAAAGGATACTACTATGACGCAGTATATCCATCCAGGTACTTCCGCAACATATGGAAACAGGATACGCCTTGGTATGACATTAGCGGCACGACACCAGGAACATCGGACAACGTTGTCAACATGAAAGACATTGCCTATCTGATAACCCACTTCAACGCTAAAGCACCAGTTCCAGGCCTACCGGTAGATCCAAAATGGGTCGGAGACTATGGTGCAAACGGCGCTGTTGATCCATTCGGAGATCGCGTAAGCAACATGAAAGATATTGCTGGCGCTATTTCCAACTTCAACGCGCACGGCCCTGGACATCCATAAACAACAAACCTAAACAACCAACATCCCTTTTTTTCATTTCTGTTCGAAACCCTAAGAGATTTCGTTTTTCAAGAGGCACATGTTGAGGAGCAGCGCGAAGATTCAAGTGCGGGCTCTAAGATTCAACGTGCCAGACTTGAGCGGCAAGGTTATAAATTCCCCTCGGTCTTCCTATACGCTAAGGAGAGGCATCTAGATGGGACTAAGAGAGTACATAATTCGACGGTTGCTTCTATTAATTCCTATCATGTTAGGTGTTGTTCTGTTGATTTTCGGTGTGATGCAGTTTGTTGATCCCCTCCAAAGAGTCACAATTTACATCAGGAACCCCAGACAATTTTCGGAATCGTTAATGACCACTTTGATTCATGCATACGGACTCGATGCTCCTGTTTATGAACAATTCTACCACTGGCTTCTGGGGATGGTCCAAGGAAATTTCGGGTATTCTCCAACCTACCGACAGATGGTGCTGCCTGGCTTACTAGCAAGAGTACCTTCAACTTTCGAGCTCGTTCTTTTCTGCGCCCCAGTGATAATCTTTGTCGGAATTTGGCTGGGTGTCGAGTCAGCCGTTCGAAAGGACAAACCTTTTGATCAGGTGACGAGGGTCATTTCAATACTAGGTACCTCTTTGCCATCATTTTTCTTCGGTATCGTACTTTCAGCGATTTTCATAGCACAATTGAGATGGGTCACTGCTGGGAGACTTACACCGAATCTTAGCACCGCCCTGTCGTTAATGAAGAACGCTGGCGCGTGGAACCAATACACGGGTTTGCTAACAATAGATTCACTTCTAAACGGCAGACTAGACTTTTTTGTCGATGCGCTAGAACATCTAGTGCTTCCAGTCATGGTTCTAGTGTTCATACAAACCGCCGTACTTGTGAGAGTGACACGTTCAAGTATGCTTGAATCTTTGAGCAAAACATACATAACAGCGGCAAGAGCAAAGGGTCTTACGAACCACGAGGTAATATACAAACATGCAAGAAGAAACGCGTTGATCCCTGTGGTGACAATTTCAGGTCTTCTCGTAGGAGGAATGATGACTGGACTCATAATTACGGAAACCGTATTTTTGCTCCCTGGTATAGGATCATGGGCTGCTAATGCCGCGCAGAGCTTTGACGTATCGGTTGTGATCATATACGCACTTTTTTCTGCGGCTGTTTTCGTGTTTGCCAATCTGGTCGTCGATGTCCTTTATGCATACATAGATCCTAGAATTCGTTTGGGATGACCCTGCAGATGACGTCAACAAAAAAAATTGGAAATTTCAGAAAGAGACTTCAGCCTACAGTCAAAGAGATCAAATTCACGGTGACACGCATCTTGAAGAGCCCACTTTCAGTCGCAGGGCTAACACTCATAATATACAACATTGTCCTCGCCGTGTTTGCACCGATAATTGCTCCAAATACGACTGGTGTCCCCACGTCTGATCCGTACATGATTCCGAGGAGTATGACCGCTGGATACTCGATGGAGCCCACCCCACCTAGCGCAGGCCATTTGTTCGGAACGACCAGTATGCAAGTAGACCTGTTCTATGGATGCGTATGGGGAACAAGATTCGCATTTCAAATTGGACTCGAGATCATCTTCTGTACTCTTGCGATTGGTCTGGTTTTAGGAATGCTGGCAGGATACTATGGAGGATTCATCGACGAAGTGATAATGCGATTCACAGACATAATTCTAGCCTTCCCAGGCTTGATTCTTGCCATGGTCTTCGTGTCGGTGCTCAGCAGATCAGGCTGGACAACTATCAACTCTGCAATCCTTTCTATAATACTCATAGGGTGGCCCGGCTATACAAGATTGATTCGAGGAGAAGTCTTAAGAGTGAGAGGTGAAGACTACGTGGAGGCTGCAAGGGCTTCGGGCGCCTCAGATCTAAGAATCATGACGAGACACATTCTGCCAAACTCTATCTACTCAGTCATCATCGTGGCTTCTCTGGACTTTGGGTCAATAGTGTTGACCGCCGCTGCTCTCAGTTTTCTAGGCCTAGGTTCACTGCCAGGCTATTCGGACTGGGGACGGCTGATATTTGACGGAGTTCCATATGCAGGGAATGGACTGACCTATTGGTGGGTTTTCATTTATCCAGGAATCTTCATAGTGCTCTTCACCCTAGGATGGAATCTTCTCGGCGACGCGTTAAGGGACGTTCTCGACCCGCTTTCAAGGAGGAAATGACCTGTGGAAGATCAGCAAAGTGTGGTGCAGATAAAGGACTTGTACCTGAATTTCTACACTTACGACGGTGTTGTCAAAGCCTTAGATGGGATATCGCTGGACGTAAGAAGAGGCGAGATCCTCGGACTGGTGGGTGAGACGGGTTCTGGCAAGAGTGTAACGTCTCTGTCCGCTTTGTCAATCGTAGTTCCGCCCGGCAGAATAGAGAAGGGGCAGGTTGACATAAACCTGAAAGGCAAAACCTACAACATTTTGCAACTAACTGACGCTACGATGGCGCGAATCAGAGGAAAATACATTTCGATGATATTTCAAGAGCCCAGGGCCGCATTGAATCCCGTCTATACGATAGGTGATCAGATAGCAGAAGTATACTTTCACCATCGAAAAGCAGAACTGGTTGATGGGGCCGTAGCTCAACTCCAACAGGACTTGAAGAAAGCAAGCGGTCTCAAGAAGACGATATACAAACGTGAACTCTCATACTATGAGAAAATGCAGAAGAACCCGAAATCCCTCAGCCTGCGCCTCTTGATGAAAATCCCTCTAGTGAAGCGTTTCCAGAACAGGCTGAAAAATGAAGCTAGGAAATACACAATAGACATGCTTAAATCCCTCAATATACCTGACCCTGCCAGAGTCATTGACATGTATCCGCACGAACTCAGCGGCGGCATGGCTCAGCGGGCAGTCATAGCAATGTCCTTATCATGCAATCCTATGCTGTTAATAGCTGACGAACCGACTACAAATCTGGACGTAACGGTTCAAGCTCAGATACTTCTACTGATCAAAGACCTTCAGAGGAAACTGCACACATCGATTCTGTATGTAACTCACGACCTTGGTGTAGTGGCGGAGATCTGTGACAGAGTAGCGGTTCTGTATGCCGGAAACGTTGCAGAAATAGCAGATGTCATAGAGCTTTTCAAAAAACCCTTGCATCCCTACACTCAAGCATTATTGGAATCTATTCCAAGGCCAGGGCAAAAGTTCGTTTCAATACGCGGCACCGTCCCAAGTCTGGTTAAACCACCCAAAGGCTGTCGTTTCTATGATAGATGCGACTACGCGCAGGACAAGTGCATTCATTTGGAACCAGAGCTAACCGAAGTTGAGAAAGACCATTTTGTTGCCTGTCACCTATTCTATGGAGCGAAATAAAAATGGAAAATCTGATGACAATCGAATCCTTGAAAAAGTACTTTCCAGTTATGGGTGGAGTTCTCAGGAAAAAAATAGCTGAAGTGAAAGCCGTCGACAAAGTGACTTTCAACATATACGCAGGCGAAACCTTCGGTGTCGTCGGCGAGTCAGGATGCGGAAAAACAACTCTGGCAAAGACCATAATGAGGCTGTTGAACCCAGACGGAGGCCACATTTTCTACAAGCTACCGAATGACATAGCTGAGGCAATCAAATCTCTGGAGAGGGACAACCCGAAGTCCAAGTCTCTGAAATATCTGTTGAGAGAGTACGACCACGCATACGTCTCAGGTTCCAGACTGAGGAAGCTTAGGCGGCACATGCAAATAGTCTATCAGGATCCTACGACTTCCCTTGACCCCCGAATGCTCGTGAAAGACATAGTTGCCGAACCACTTGTTTCTCAAGGACTTCAGAAGAGATCTGGAACAATGGAAAGTGTGCTGGAAGCCCTTGAAATGGTTGGCATGAACGAGAAACACCTCTTCCGCTATCCTCACGAGTTCAGCGGTGGACAACGTCAGCGCATTGCCGTAGCCCGCGCTATGATCACCAGGCCCGAATTCATCGTTTTAGACGAGCCAACCTCGTCGGTTGACGTATCGGTCAGAGCGCAATTGTTGAACATGTTTCAGGATCTGCAAAAGGAGTTAGGGTTAACCTATATGTTTATCAGCCACGACTTGAGCGTTGTCGAATGTATCAGCGACAGAGTTGCCGTAATGTACCTCGGAAAGTTCGTTGAACAAGCGAAAACCGAGGAAATATACAAGAACCCGCTTCATCCTTACGCCCAGGCTTTGTTCAACTCAATTCCTATTCCGGACCCCACTAGGCGCAGAGAACGTGCACCGCTTTCCGGAGAACCTCCAAGCCCCGTGAATCCGCCTGCAGGATGCAGATTCCATCCGCGTTGCTCACTCGCGACGAATGCGTGTGAACATGAAGAACCGCCTCTCGTCGATGTTGGCAATGAACATTACGTCGCGTGCTTCGCAGTGAACAAATAAGCCTTTTTTCACTTTTGTTTTCTCTTTCGTCACTAGCACAAAGGCATAGAAGATAATTCCGTAACGCTTAAATTGGCAGGCAACAGTGTTTAATACTGCAAATAAGGAGAAGGGAGAAAGAAAGATGAAAGAATTTAGCAAAGT
>JBGPBS010000096.1:0-5599 GCA_041481365.1 Bathyarchaeia archaeon | reverse complement strand
TTGTGGTCTTGTTTTCTCTATTGAGTTTCTTTATGAACTCCCTGATCTCGACAGACGATTGAGGATCCAAACCTAGAGTTGGCTCATCCAAGAAAAGCACTTGGGGCATGTTGAGCAGAGCCCGTATCACGTTCATCCTCTGTCGCATACCAGTGGAAAACGTTCCCACTTGAGCATTCTTCCATTTGGTAAGTTGAACCAGCTCCAGCAGGTCGTCAATTCTCTTCATTAAGATGTTTTTAGGGATGTTGAAGAGATTTCCGAAGAATATTAGGTTCTCTTTGGCCGTCAGTCGGTTGTACATTATCATCTTTTCGGAAACGATTCCTATCAGTTTTCTCACTTCAGTATCGTTCTTCACTATGTCGTAACCGCCAATCGTGGCAGTTCCCTTCGTTGGCCTGGCCAATGTGGAGAGCACTCTTAAAGTTGTGCTCTTACCAGCTCCGTTGGGACCGAGCAGACCGAATACCTCGCCTTTTTTCACGTCGAAGGAGATGTTGTCAACCGCCACGAAATTGTTGAATGACTTCGTCAGGTTTTTAACGTCAATTATTGGGCCATTTTCCAAGAGAGCATCACCGCGCGATATTGTTCGGTGCAATATATCGCAGTAAAATATAAATATTCCGATAATACTCAATGAGAAAGATGAACTTAAAATGCAGTGTGAAGACGAAATAACTGCTGGGCACTGGCTTAAGGAAACGCAGAAGGGCTACATACGTATTGCCGTGCTGATTCTTCTCAGCAGGAAGCCGTATCATGGCTATGAAATAATGAGAGAGATCAAGGAAAGAACAATGGGTTTTTGGAGACCCACCGCTGGCGGCATCTATCCCATACTTCGAAACCTAGAAGACTCGAGATATATCGAGGGAAAATGGGAGGTTCAGAAGAAAAGGAAAAGAAAGATATTTCGAATCACTGAGGCAGGCAAGCAGGTTTTGAAGCGGTCTCTGGCCAAAGAGAGTCAAATTGCCAATAGTATGAGCGGCTTGTTCACAGAGCTCATGAAAGACGTGTTGGATGTAGAGAAGACCGTTTCAATCCCAAGAATACCGAACCTTTTCTCAGTCTTCCTGGAGGAGAGAAAAGAAAAACCAGAAGATACGATGAGCATTTTAGAGAGTAAGCGCAAACAGATTGAGAAAATGATAAAAGAGTTACAGAAAGAGCTAGCGGCAATCAACAGGAGAGTAGCCCAACTAGAACGGTCCGAGCAAAAGGGCAGAAAGCGGATCTAAACAATGGAAGAAGGCAGCGCATAGTGATGAGCAAGCTTGACGTTAACCCTAATTCTAATGATCAGAAGACGTGCGCGTCGCAGAAACGGTACGTGACTCCGATCTTGATTGGGCCATCGTGCGTTTGAATGCTTAACAATAAGCCCAAATCTGGAAAAGTCAAGGCCGGCTATGTAGGCAAGGGCGAAGTGGGGACATGGATTTCGCGTGCAGATTTGGCCGATTTCCTGTTCAGGCAAGTGCAGGATACGAAGTATCTGCGGCAAGCGCCTGCCATTAGCAATTAATAGCGATTCAAAATAGGGGAGAAAAACATGAAGAACGATTGGAGGTGGAAAAACTGACTTTTGTGAAAGTTGCGGAAACGTCTGAGATCCCTCTGGGACAAATGAAGGCCTTCAAGTTCGTGGAAAAACAGGTTTTGATTGCGAACGTAAAAGGCGTTTATTACGTCATCGGAAACATTTGCACACACAGGAATGGGGAACTATCAAGAGGAACACTTGAGGGAAACATAGTAACCTGCCCCAATCACAAAGCAAAATTCGACGTCACAACAGGCAAAGTGGTTTCGGGCCCAAGGGTTCTTCTCATGCACCCAAAAATCAAAGACGAGCCTGCTTACGCGGTGAAAGTTGAAGGAAAAGACATCCTGCTGGAACGCGACTAGTTTTTTGTCTTGGTAAAGCGAACGGAACTGAAGTCCAAAGACCTCATCTGCAGCACTTACCAGCCAACCTTGAGCTCGGCACGACTTGCGGCTTGCGCCTTTTCCTTGGACATCCAGTTCGAGATAGCCCGCGGCATGGAACCTCATGTCATAACGGATTCGCGCGAGCGCGCATTTGAATCAAATGCTATACTACGTAGCTACATATTTCGGATTCACAACTCATAAATAGGATTTCTTTCATTTCTGTAACGATTGAAGTTGGATTTGCCTAACGGAGTATTCGCGAGAAATGAACTTGGACCAGTTGTTGAGAGCCTTGTTCTGGACGGTTCCCTTTGTTGTCACGGTAGTTCTTTCCGGTTTTCTCCTATATCTGTCGCGCAAGGATGGAGACAAACGGAAGATCATGTTCATGCTAGGCTTTGCGTTTGCGTCTGTTGGCTATTCGAATCTGATGCTTCAGAGATATGGGGTTCCTACCATATGGGATAACAATTACAAGTGGTCTTTTGTCCCAGTAACTGCCGCAGTTTTGATCGCGACAATGTCCAGTTTATTGAAACTCAAGAACTTCGACTGGCCTTTCAAATGCTTCCTTTTCAGCTTGGGCGCATCCATTGTTCTTCTGGTTTTTCCTAGCGCGGCCGAGGTTTTTCGCATACCCTTGTTGAGTGCATTCGCATTGCTATCTCTTCCGGCTTCAATATACCTGGTCATAAAAAGACGAGACAATTCTGATCTTATGTTCTTTTTGGCTTTTTCATGTTTCATGTTTTCATGGATCGCCCTGGACATTGGTTTGGCAGAGGAGATTACTGTTTTGCTCACTCTCTTCGGGATGGTGTTCACCGCTCTGATTTTCACTGTAACCAATGACCGGGTTGCCGGTGATATGGCCTCTTTTTTCATCTTGGAGGGTGAATTGGAGAAAGCCCAAGAAGATCTGAAACAAACACAGGAGCAGGCATGCAAGGAGCTTGAAGCATCTGAAGAAAGATACAGAACGCTATGCGAAGACGCCAGATTTCTCATGCTCAGAATGAATAGAAAGGGAACCGTCACCTATGTGAATAGAGTCGTGGAAGAGTTTGGTCTAGACAAAAAGGATATTATCGGAAAAAGTATGCTCAAGTTTATTCCAAGAAGAAACCGACTTAGACTGTTCAAGGAACATATTAGCGTTATTCGTGGGAAAAACGCTGAGGGCGAAACAGAAATAATCACTCCAAAAGGAAAACTCATTGTGGAATATGCGAGTAACCCCGTGAGACACGATGGAAAGATTGTCGGATGTGAAACTCTCATTCGAGATATCACAGAAAAAAAAGAGATGGAAAGGAAACTCGAGGAACATTCGGCGCAGCTGGAAGCCAAGGTGGAAGAGAGAACTGCCGATCTGAAGAAAAGTGAAGATGGTCTGAAGACCGTTTTGAACTCGCTGCAAACAGGGGTCGTTGTGGTTGACGCAGCAACTCACTCGATCCGCGACGCCAATGCTATCGCGATAAGAATGTTTGGCGCCTCAAAAGACAGAATCATAGGGTCAACATGCTACAAATTCATCTGCACTGCAGAAAAAGGACAGTGTCCAATTACTGACCTTGGGCAAACGGTAAGCAATTCAGAGCGAAAACTACTCACAGCCAACGGGAACACCATCCCTGTGATCAAGACTGTGTCTTCTGTAGAAATAGGCGGTGAAACGCAACTGATTGAGAGCTTCATTGATATTACAGACAGAAAGGCACTAGAGGAGAAGCTCCGGCGTGCTCTTAACCAGCAGTCATCATTGATGCGGAGTTTTGCAGCGATGATTCACTCCACAGAGTTGCGTCAGCGTCTTCAAGCGATTGTAGATGCGATTCATGGTCTTGGTTGGCGAAGAGTCGTACTTTCGGTGAGAAACGAGCAGCTAGACATTTCAGAACCCGAGGATCTTGTGACCGCCGGGTTGGCAGAGAAAGAACAGGAGTTCCTTTGGACTAACCGTCAACCTGGAAAAGTTTGGCGAGAACGTTTTGGGCCCGAATTTGAACGTTTCAAAATCAGCGAGTTCTACTATCTGCCCTGTAACGATCCTTTAGTCAAGGAGAGGTTCAGCAAAGGAGTTGTTTTAAGCCACCTGAAGCCCGAAGAGATGGTTGATTGGAACCTTGATGACTTGCTTTACGCTCCACTTCAATTAGCAGATGGACGCATTGTCGCTGCAGTGAGCATGGACGATCCTAGTGACGGCAGGCGACCGACCAGGGAATCCTTGGCGCCATTGGAGTTGTTCCTGCATCAGGCTGCAGTGGCAATCGAAAATGCTCAGTTGATCAAACAGTTGAATGATGCTAATGCTCAAATCCGAAAACATGCAGGGCAGCTTGGGGCAAAAGTGGAAGAAAGAACACGGGAATTAGTTGATGCTCAGAGAAAACTGTTGAGATCTGAGAGACTTGCTGCGATTGGTGAGTTGGCCGGAATGGTTGGCCATGATCTGCGCAACCCGCTGACCGGCATTGCAGGAGCTGCATACTACTTAAAAGCAAAATATGATTCTAAGATTGATGAAAAAGGCAAAGAAATGCTGGAGATCATCGAGAAAGCAATAGAGTATTCAAACAAAATCATCAGCGATTTGCTAGATTACTCAAAGGAGATAAGGCTGGAATTGGCTGAAACCACACCAAAATCAATGTTGAAAGAGGCATATTCCAGCTTGGAGATCCCTCAAAACATCCGAGTGCAAGATGAAACTGAAGACAAGCCAAGAATGAGGGCTGACGTGCCAAAAATGAAAAGAGTCTTCGTCAACATAATCAAAAACGCTTTCGACGCTATGCCAAAAGGCGGAGTATTAGCAATTAGAAGTGAAGAGATAGAGAAGCACGTGTCCTTCAGTTTCACAGATACTGGAACTGGAATGAGCAAGGAAGCGCTGGGAAAACTGTGGACGCCACTCTTCACTACAAAGGCAAAAGGCATGGGGTTCGGTTTGTCCATATGCAAAAGAATAGTGGAGGCACACAGGGGCACTATCTTTGTAGAAAGCACCGTTGGAAAAGGAACCACCTTCAGGATAGACGTTCCGATTGAACCTGGAACCGAGGAAACCAAAGATGTTTGGGTGAACCTTCCAGAAACAATACAACTGGCAAAGGAAGATAACACCGGCAGAGCCCGAGTTTGAACCCAAAACAAGAGATCAGCGCGTGCTGATGTCGACTATCGAACCTGCCATGAACGGTTTCTTTTGTAGACCATGATTGCCAGCATTGCGGGCGCGGATTGTGGTCGCCCTGCGCGTGTCGCGTATCAGTTTCATGTTCCGCTTACCGTGGATGATAGTATTTCTTCAAGCTTGTTTTTTGATATCTTGTCGCTTTTAACCATGAGGTTGACAAATTCTTCAGCATTGTAGGCCATGCCGTATTTGTTCCTGAGAAAAGTGGCCACGACGTTCATGATGCTCTGGGCACCTGCTCCGAAAATCTCTTCGAGGGCACTGTAGAAGGCTTTGGGGTCGTCTATGAACACTTGGCAAGGGTCCTTTCCAAACTTCTGCTTGAGGTGGAACGTGATGACTGTGTTGCAAGTTGGTCCCAAGGCCGTGGTTGTGGCCTCTTCCAAAACCTTCCGTGCAATTTCATACAGCGAAGCTTTCTCTTTGCTTAACGGCAAAAGTCAAACCTCC
>JBGPBS010000095.1:0-5616 GCA_041481365.1 Bathyarchaeia archaeon | reverse complement strand
GTCGGATTCATGGAGAAATCCCAAGTAACGGGAATTGAAAGATAACTTCGAGCTTGAATCTCCGGCCACACTCGTGTTAAGATTCATGGAGAAATCCCAAGTAACGGGAATTGAAAGATGCTCTTCACCAAATCGTTTCTCGCTCTCTTTGATCGATTCATGGAGAAATCCCAAGTAACGGGAATTGAAAGTGCTAGACGTGCTTAAGCTCGGAGTGCTTCGAACCGAGAGATTCATGGAGAAATCCCAAGTAACGGGAATTGAAAGACAATATAATTGCCGACGCCCGTGCAGTCAGCGTATATGATTCATGGAGAAATCCCAAGTAACGGGAATTGAAAGTGCATGTTTTTTACGATGCTGTTCCAAGTGCTGTTAGATTCATGGAGAAATCCCAAGTAACGGGAATTGAAAGTGGCTGGGAAGTAATAACTAAAGATTCTGTTGATACTCCTGTGATTCATGGAGAAATCCCAAGTAACGGGAATTGAAAGTTTATTGCGTGCGTGGCGAGCGAGCCAACTCAAACGCGAGATTCATGGAGAAATCCCAAGTAACGGGAATTGAAAGTTGTAACATTGGAAATGTCACCAATCGATTCTATGTCAAGATTCATGGAGAAATCCCAAGTAACGGGAATTGAAAGGCGTATCCGCGGTAAGCTTGTCATCTGGATAGTATGTACCGCGTCAGCTTTTTCATAGTAGTTACTTATGTAACAACCCTTAAAAACTTTCAAGGTAGATACGCAAAACATCTTAGCGCGCGCCCTTCTCCGAGCATTCGATTTTCTCCGGTATTTTTCTTTCAAAAAAGCGCGTGTACTGAGTTACGAACTAGGATAGGTAAAGTTATATTAGTGCCTGAAAGGCGTATGACTGCACATTCAAAAACAAGGTGAAATATACATGAAACTCAAACCAGTAATCTCTGCTATGCCGCCACCGCCACCTCCGCCGCCAGCACCGACGGGAAAGTCAAGCCGAAAGCTGAAGTCAGCCCTGATTGCTGCAACGCTCATCGTGATAATCGTCGCCGCGATGGTTGTGCTCTCCATCTTCAACATTATCCCCTGGAAGTTCGGAGGGGGAGGGCAGACACCTGTAAACTACGGCGTTCTAGTGGGCAAAATCACCGACACCTACGGCAACCCGATTTCAAACGTCACCGTGAGCGTAGGAGGCCAATCCACTATGAGCAACCCTCAAGGATGGTACACCGTTTCAAACATAGCGCCCGGAGACAAACAACTCATCACTTTCAGCAAGAACGGTTCTGCCACGACATATCAAACAACCAATATTCAAACAGGCAAGAGCAGCTTCGTAGAAGCCACGATACGATCAATCGATCAGACAAGCCCCATCAACGCCTCGACTGGTGGCACGGTCACAAACCAAGCTAACAACGCCTACGTAACGATAGGCGCCAATTCATTAGCCACTACTCAAGGCACTGCCTACACAGGAACCGCAACTGTAATGATCACAAGTTTCGACCCTAGCAACGAAATGGAAGCAAACGCTTTCCCAGGAGAATACTTGGGCGTCTTGGCACAGAACCAAACAGTCGTACCCATCAAATCCTTTGGATTCATGGACATCTCCGTGATCACTCCCAACGGAGACAAACTCAGCCTGTCCTCAGGCAAGACAGCCACGGTAGCAATTCCAGTCCCCGCAAGCATGCGGACCGATGCAACCAACTTGGGAACATGTCCACTCTGGTACTTCGACACAACCACAGGAACATGGAAAGAAGAGGGTTCAGGAACATATGACGACACTATCGGATGTTTCGTAGGGAACGTAACCCACTTCTCAGTATGGAACTATGACATACGCTATCCAGCAGGCTTCGTCAGCGGCCGAGTCGTCAATTCTCTCGGCGGTCCAGTGCAAGGAGCACAGATAAGATGCTGGGGCACAGGATGGTACCAGCAACGATGGGCTTCAGGAGAAACACAGACTGGAGCGGACGGCAACTTCACACGCATACCCGTTGAAGTCGGAGTTGTCTTCAAGTATCAAGCCTCAAAAGGCGGCCACAAGAGCGCGATTCTCCAAGCTGGCCCCCTTGCCAAGAATCAAGAAATCAATGTCGGCGACATCGTTCTTGACTCACCAATCGTGCAGATCACCCTCACATGGGGAGCAGACCCAAGAGACCTCGACAGCCACCTTACAGCAAGACTCACGGGAAACACAACTTTCCACGTGTACTACAGCAACGAAGGTTCACTCAGCTACGACCCCTGGGCAAACTTGGACACTGATGCTCGAAACGGGTTCGGCCCAGAAGTCGTGACAATCTCGAGACTAAGCCAAGGAACCTACCGCTACTCAGTAAGACACTTCGCGGGTGACGGAACAATCTCAACTTCAGGCGCAGAAGTAAACGTGGTCTTACCCGACACAGGAATATACAGGTTCACACCCCCAACGGAACAGCCTGCAAACAGCACAATCTGGAGAGTATTCGACATAGTCGTAGATGCAAACGGCAGACTAACACTAAACACGATTAACGACTACAAACCAGGACACCTAGGCTCAGCGGGTGACGAGTCAGCAGATCTTTATCCACCATAAACAAAAGACAGACACGCTTGAACATGGCCACCTAGTGGTTGGCAAACCTCACTTTTTCTCTCTCAACTCTCTCAGACTGGGACTTAGATACAAGATTGTTCATGTCTGAAGGACCATGTGAACCTACGCCTGGCAACCGCTCGTTCATGATCCACTGGGAAGCTTCCACTGAGAGGAATTGAGATCTGCAACTGACTGCGTATTTGAGGTTTCATGGCCGATCTTCGAAAGGTGGAAGCTTGATCCTAGGTTCATAAAACTCTTATTCTAACGCGAATGATACACATGATTTAACATGAGGTTTAAAGTGAATGGGCTCGAACGAATTGGCTGGATTGAACATTGGAACGCTCTTCCACGGTTTGCTCTTTGCCTATCAAAAGGCAGCAAAAAACGTTCTTGGATCAGGATGCGAAGTATTTGTCCAGCCGACGCTTGAAATTCTGGCCAACATTAATGATGAATACAATCTGGGGCTGTTTAAAGATAAGACCCTGGAAAAAGCGGTGGCTTCATTCTCAAAGATGCTTCTAAACGCAAATGCTGTCAAGAAAATCACCTTCAAAGACATGGGATCGGGGAAGTACTTGTTGAGGGTTGATGGTTGCGCATGGGCAAAACACATCCACAAAGAACTTAAACCAAAGGACGTGACCTGCCCGTTTGCTTTGATAGTCATGGCGATCTACAGGAAATATTCAGGCGAGAAAGTTGAAGAAACCGAATCAAGATACTTTGAGGAAGGAACTGAAACCGAGATACGACCCTTCAATCCGGCCTTGACATGGAGAACAGTTGAGCAAACCACAGACAACGTTCAGGCGAGTCAGCCAGAATAGAAACAGAAAAAAAGTTCTTGGGAATCAGGTCAAATTCATCCTGCACGGTTCAATTCGCCGACGGCCCCACCGTTCTGTTCATGTAAAAGCATGGAAAATGGGGGTTGCGCACGGGAGAAATCTCAGAGGTAAGACACCTGTGCTAAGCCAATGGCGCGATAGTTATCACGTTCACGATCAACCGCTGAATCTCAGTCAATTAGATCCCGCCGACTGTCATGAGTTCTTGTTTCCTCTTGGGGCGCAAAAATGTCATGGTCAGATTTCATGCCCCCAGCCCTAACTGTGTGGACTTCAACTCGACACGCAATCCATAAAACCAATGTGGCCAGCGGGAGCGCGGGAACACTGGGTTTGGACTTGTGGTTATGCATTGTCATAGTGGCTATTCTCGTTGTCGGCATCGGCATGGGTGCTACTATGCTGAGAAGTAAAAAGCACACAAGGCTTCAGCCCCTCCCTAGTCCTCACCCTTGCAAGGCGTAGCAAGCGAGGCATCACTCCCCGTATACAAAAGCATCAACAAAGACCACAAAAAGGAGGGAATTGTGCGGGAGATTTGGGATGTTAGAAGTCCGTTATCGCCGCTCTTGATTTGGGATTCATAAAGCTAATCTTTCTGGGAAGGTGAAAAGTCACGTGCACAATATGTGGTCGTATATGAACTGTCGGTTCGTCCCAGTTCTGCTATTTCTGCTGATAGCGTCTTTTGTGATGTCGATCCACAGTGTCTCAGGAGATGATGATTCAGACCTCCAAGTCTTGCCGCTCACGCAACATTTGGTTGTGGATCTCGTGTACACCGATATGGCTAGGTTCAACTTCAACATAACCAACTCTGGCACTCAGTCGAGGTCGATCATGATTCAGTATCAGCCAGTGGCAGATTGGGGGGAACGTATTGACTATCAGTATACGGTTCAGCCAGGGGGAACCGACACGGTCTGGATCAACATGGTGTACAACTGTCCAAGTTCCGACTTTAATGGAACCACCTACACCGCAACCTACGGCGTGATCGCATGGCACGTTAACCCTCCATTTGGCGAATACCTAGCCGCAAACGTGACCATAACCTGGACGGTGATCACTTCATGGAACTGGCAGCTCCTTCGCGGAAGCGGAAAGGTGCTCGACGCAAACACTTCAGCCCCAATTCCCGGCGCTTACGTCGGCTTCGATATGCACGGCCAGTTCGGAAACCCGGGATATCCAATCGTTTCGCAGGCCGACGGAAATTACTCGGCAGAAAGGATGTTGACAGGAATTTCGCACATCGCGATCGCGATGGCCCCTGGATATCAAACGTACGTCAACGCCGACTACTATTTGCCTGAAGATTCACAGCAGCCTGTCCAACAGAACTTTGAGCTGATTCCCTCGGGGACTATAGGGAACTACAGCTTGGAATGGAACTCGACCCTGCTCAGCCCCATCTACTACGGAGCGATATCATCTGACTTCAAGACCGTGATCTTGGCCGGAGGAGAGCACATAACAGCAAGCTACCACGCATCAGCCTCGCCGTCTTTCAGCAACCTCTATTATACCTATATGTTTGATACTAACGGAACAATACTCTGGAGGTTCGGGCCTGTGACCAACTCCAGTGACCCCCTCGACTCAAGCGACACTTACGGAGGGTTCTGGAGCGCCGCCACAACGGGAGACGGCTCCTTAGCGGCTGCAGGAACCACCAACGGAGAGCTCTTTGTTTTTGATAGGCACGGCTTGCTATGGTACGTCAACGCAACAGGGCCCAATGGCGCAGGGGCATTTGCAAAGTTTTCTCCAGACGGGGAATACTTGGTGGACACTGCTTTTCGCGGCACGATTGAATACAGGAATGCGAGCACGGGTGCGATCCTCTGGACAACGCACACTGATGAGTATGCCGATCCGAGAGCGACCCTCTTCAGCGCGGACGGCAGCAAACTGCTGGTTGGAACTTCAGTTCTGCGGATGTTTGATACTGCAAACGGAGAACTGCTATGGGCAAGAGTGACGAATGGATTCATCTGGCCGACTGCGATTGCCGCGACGCCTGACTTCTCCTTGATAGTTGCTGGCACTGGAAAGGGCGGCAGTATCTGGGCCTATGACGGTGACGGCAACTTCAAGTGGGAATTCGATACAACAAGCACAGCGGTTAATTGGGTGTCCATGTCAAGCAACGGCTCCGTCAT
>JBGPBS010000094.1:0-5769 GCA_041481365.1 Bathyarchaeia archaeon | reverse complement strand
TTGAATCGAAGGTTCTTCCATAAGTCATAAGAACTGAAAAAGAAGAGACTATGTAATGCTGCAAATTGAGAGATATGGATAGACTAGACTATTGCGCTATTCTCGTGCGCTATTTCTTACCTTTATCATATTCTGCAGGGAGTTCAACGTTCCGTCTCTCTTTCCTTTTCAGTTCTTTATCTCTCTGCAATTTCATGTGCTGTTTATGGTCTATAGCTTTCTCTTTCTTGCCTTTGGGCACAATTCATCCCTCCTTAAGACGTTAGACTATGTTCTTACGTCTATAAGAATTGCGCGTGCTTTGCTGTGGTGAAAACTGATGGCCTACATCAAGAATTAAATCGAAGATTCTTAGCGCGCGCTAGCATAACGCTTGAAGACTGCCATTTCTGCTGGTATCAGCGGAATTCAAGAAAGTGGGCACGTCATTTGTCGCACTTATTTATCTCGCTGCAGTGAGACAGGAAATATAAAAGCAGGCGGAGCAATTAGAGCTAGCCATAGTGAAAAAAGAGGGAAGAATGCAGCAAATGAGTTATCATGAGCTTTTTGTTTCGCAACAGAACGTGTTCAGCGGATTTCAGAAGCCGTTTGAAGAGGCAGATTATGTAATATTGGGCGTTCCTTTCGACGTTACCAGCACATATCGTACCGGAGCGAGGTTTGGGCCTGAAGCGATTCGCCAGGCTTCGCTTAACATTGAAACGTACAGTTTTCGCACTGGGCTGGACGTTGAGGATTTGAGGCTGCATGATTTGGGCGATCTGCACGTTTCCACTGATACGAAGCAGACTCTGGAAAGACTTCAATTCGTCATCAACGATATCCTTGAGGCGGGCAAGACGCCAATCACAATCGGCGGCGAACACACAATCACTCTAGGCGTAATGAAAGGTTTGGGCTCCAAAGCCTCCAAGACTGCGATAGTCAGCTTTGATGCCCATCTCGATCTACGCAACGAGTACTCAGGACTTAAGCTTTCACATACGACCTTCATGCGCAGAACATGCGAAGAAACAAATCCAGCGAAAATCATCGAGGTCGGCACAAGAGCAGTATGCAAAGAAGAACTCGCCTTCGCAAGAAAGGCCAAAATAGAATTCCTCACCGCTCAACAGATGGAAAAACTGGGCAAGGAAGAGGTCGCGAGCCAGCTGGAAGAGAAACTCGATGAGTATCATAGTCTCTACCTGTCCGTTGACATGGATGTCCTCGATCCTGCCTACGCGCCTGCCGTGCAAAACCCCGAACCAGATGGAATTGGAATGAGCACGTTACTTGACATCTTGTGCAGAATATGTGATAGAAGAACCGTGGGCTTTGACGTTTTGGAGGTTGCCCCGCACTATGACAATGGGGTTTCAGCCATTGCGGCAGCAAAAGTCATTTTTGAAATGTTGTGCTGTCTGGAGAAATCGCGAAAAGTGTAACCAAAAATGGAAGAAGCAAGGGCATATTATAATGAAAAAGCAAGAAACTACGATTCGCCCTTTGACTGCTTAGGCTTCCGCGTACTTGACGCTATAACTTGGAAGTACCTAGAACCATACCTCCCAAAGACCGTAAACAGTCTTGTTCTCGACGCAGGAGGCGGAACGGGTCGCTGGGCGATACTGATCGCGGGGAAAGGCTGCAGTGTGGTCTTGGTTGATGCAGCAGAAGAAATGTTGAAAGTTGCGGCTGAGAAGACGCGAAAAGAGGGATTGCAACACATGATTGCCATCGAGAAGGGAGACATTACAAAACTCGGCCATAAGGACCAAAGTTTCGACATGATATTATGCGAGCAAGCAATGTTTCTTTTCAAAAAACCAGAGCATCTGATTAAGGAAATGAGGCGAGTGCTCAAGAGAGGCGCATGGCTGATCATTTCAGCCCAAAACCGGTACGTGCAATGTCTGGCCTCGCTTTCAGAGAACCCGAAGACGGAAAACGCTGACAGGGCGCTGAAACTGTTGCTGCGTGAAGATTATAGCACCATGACCAAAGATCGCGAAGTGAAGATCTACACGTGGACTCCGAACGAGTTCCGCACCCTTCTGGAAAGAAATGGGTTTCGCACTGAGAAAATCGTCGGCAAGGGCACAACTATGCCTCTGAGAATATCTACAGAAGTATTCATGAAAAAGGAATACACTGATGACTTATTTGAGAAAATACTTCAATTTGAGCTTGCCATTTGTGAGAAACCAGACGCTCTAGCATTAGCGGGACACCTGCAAGCAATCGCTCGCCGCCAGTAGCGCATGATGGAGTGGAATATGGGGGGAAAAGAAATGGATCAGAACCACTTGGCACCGTTACATCGAGAAAGTGATAAATGACATGCCATTTGATGGTTAGTCTCTCTGTAGCTTCGCAATGAAAAATCCATTACAATCATGAATATGCGTGTAGAGTCTCCGGCATTTTTCCAAGGTTCTCAAACCAGGCAAGCCGATTCTTGGTTCTATTTCAATCAGCGAAAACTCCGGGTTCCACTTCAGAAACCGTTCGATCTGCAGCTCGTTCTCTTCGACTGTTATGCTGCAAGTTGAGTAGATCAAGATGCCTCTGCTCTTTACATTTCCTGCGTTGCAATTGAGTATTTGCCACTGGATATCGGCCATCCTGTCGATGGAACGCGGTGAGAGTCTCCACTTGGCAGAAGGCACCTTTCTGAAAGTGCCAGTTCCAGTGCATGGTGGATCGATGACAACCACGTCTGCTTTGAGCTCGAGGGGCAGAGTGTAGCGTCCATCAGCGATCACGGGATCTGCGATCTCAAGGCCCATCCGCTCCGTCTCGGCTTTCCAAAGGGCCATTCTCCGCTCTGAGTAGTCCACAGAATATATCGAGCCGCTGTTCTGCATCAGCTGTGCCAAGTATGTCGTTTTGGCCCCTGGAGCGGCGCATATGTCCAACACGTTTGTTCCCGGCTTCGGGTCAGAAACCTCCGCAGCGAAGCAGCTTGCCTTGTCTTGGATGTAGAAGAGACCCTCCTTGAAACTCTCTGTTCTCGTCAGAGGCGTCTTGGTCCCAGTCACTTTGTACACATACCTCAACTGCTCGATTTTCTCAGCTTTAACGCCTTCTCCTTCGAGTTTTTCCAGAATTTTGGGCTCGCTCGATTTCAGAGTGTTCAACCTTACGTAAGATGGCGGTTTCTGCAGGTCCGCTTCTAACATGGCAATAGTTTGGCTTCTGCCGAACAGTTTGAAGCAGTATTTTACGAACCATGATGGGTGAAAAGTGCGAAGCCCAATACGGTCTTCATCGCCTGAGTGCTCAAACACTACGGAGGGTTCCTGCGTCAACAAGAAGCCGAGGAAGGGTTCGATTTCTTGGAGAGACTCCCAACCTAGAATAGATCGGGCTAGTCCCGCTATTTTCCCGGCTTCTTCAATGTCAGGTTTGGACCAGTCTCTCGTCACTCGAGTCTGGTATACATAGAGACGCAGAAACGCCCGCAGGCCACGGTCAAGTTCGATCATCGTCTTGGGTTTGAGGACGACGTTGATGAATCTGTCTATGAGGTTTTGTCTTCGGACGGTCTCACACACTAGTCTATGTGCAAACCGCACAGCGACGGAATCCCGTATTTCGAGTTGCCTAACGGTTCTCGCCAAGGCCAAGCGTTCGCTAAGCTTTTGCATCTGCATCCAGCTCAAGGTTTCAATTGCAATCGTCCAAGCTTCTCTACGCAACGCCTTCACACGCAGATAGACAGATGCAACGACATAGATAAGACTAAAGGCACCCTGCCATTATCCTCGCAGATTCTCATAAGAACTGACAGGAACAATGAATAAATAGGCTGATGCCGTTCTAGACAAGTTCGGTGCTAACCATGGGGAATTCACAAACAGAACGCTAGACGATTTCTCAAAAACAGAGAATCCCCTAAAAAATCCCTGAACGGAAATTCTCACGTAAACAGAAATAAGGAAAGAGAGCTTTCGACAGCAGACCACCGGGTCATAGGTCAACAGCTTGACTTGTTCTCCATTAGCGAAGAAGTTGGCATTGGACTGATCCTTTGGCATCCTAAGGGAACGATCGTCCGCAACCTAATACGGGACTTCTGGGAAAAACAGCACTTGAACAACGATTACCAACTTGTCTGCACGCCGCACATAGCAAGACAAGGACTGTGGAAGATCTCTGGCCACTTGGACTATTACAAGGAGAACATGTACCTCCTCAAAAAGGACGGAGAAGGCTACGTTGTGAAACCGATGAACTGCCCCTTTCACATTCAAATCTACAAGTCTAAACCAAGAAGCTACAAGGAACTGCCGATAAGATACGCCGAGTGGGGAACAGTCTACAGGTACGAGCGATCGGGAACACTGCAAGGACTGCTGCGAGTTAGAGGATTCACCCAAGACGATGCACACATTTTCTGCACGCCAGCACAAGTTGAAGACGAAATACTCCGACTCTTAGACTTCGTCAACCACATGCTGCAGAGATTTGGCTTCAAAGAATACAAGTTCTACCTCTCAACGAAGGATCCGAAGCAACCAGAAAAGTACATGGGATCAGAAAACGAATGGAGCAAGGCACAAGATGCGCTGGCCAAGGCACTGCAGAAGAAGGGAATACCATACCGCGAGATGAAAGGTGAAGCCGTATTCTACGGACCCAAGATTGACCTAAACATAGTTGATGCCGCAGGCAGAGAGTGGCAGTGCACAACGATACAGTTCGACTTCAACCTTCCCAAACGCTTCGGCCTGACATACGTTGGAACCGACGGAAAAGAACACGAAGTCCTCATGCTACACAGAGCCCTACTCGGAGCCATCGAACGTTTCTTCGCCATCCTCATAGAACACTGCAACGGAAATTTCCCAGCTTGGCTGGCCCCAACACAAGCTAAAGTCCTGCCTGTCAGCGCTAGTTTTCTGAACTATTCCCAAGAGGTCACCAGAGAACTACGGGCTTATGGAGTAAGATCAGAACTCGACTCCAGCACGTCAACCGTAAGCCACAAGATAAGAAACGCGGAAGTCCGAAAGGTTCCATACATAGCCCTGTGCGGCAGACGCGAAGCTGAAACAAGAAAAATAGCAGTCCGTAAACACGGATTCGGCAACATAGGCTTCTTGACAACAGGAGAGCTCGCCAAAATCATCATCGAAAGCGGCGCAGACGATGGGGAATCAGCCACTAGCAAGAGATTTTAGGCAACGCTGTTCAATAGGCTAGTTAGGTCAGGACTAAATGGCGCAACAACGTTTGGACCAGCTGTTCTCGAAGGATCAACCCATGCGGGTAAACGGCGTGCAACCACCTTCGGCCCAAGCGTTGAAAACTGCGGAGCAAAATGAAAGAAAGCGCGCCTTTCCACCGCTGGCCCCTGAAAACCTGCCCCTTTCATATTTTGTTTCTGCGACTTATGATGGCCAGGCTAAAAAGGCTTTGATCAAGCTTTACGAGCCGGTTTCTGGTCAGATCTATTTTTGGCTTGACAACACAGGGCACAAACCCTACTGTCTCACGAATCTTTCCCAGTATGAACTTGAGAAGATGAGTAGGCTGACGGAGCATCCTGGCCTTGACCATTTTGAGATAGTGGAAAAGTTTGACGCGTTGTGCAACAGGAACGTTAAAGTCACAAAGATAGTTACGAATGATCCTTTGGCTGTTGGAGGCCGACCATCAGGCTGCATCAGAGACATAATACCTGAAGACTACCCGAAAGTCGCAGAAACACCCATCGCCCAAGAAGACATCAAGGTGTGGGAATCAAAAATAAAGTACTACCAATCCTACATCTATGAC
>JBGPBS010000093.1:0-5842 GCA_041481365.1 Bathyarchaeia archaeon | reverse complement strand
GGCGTCTACTGCCTCAAGAAAACATTTCTGGAAAGTTTTTTCTGTCAACCGTGAGATTCCTCTGCGAGAACCCAATTCTAGGAAACTCTACTGCGGTCCCCTGTTAATAAACTCTTTATGGATTCTTAAGGTTACCCTCTCATTTGGCAGGGACTAGAGACGAATTTGACTAAAGCGCTCCTGCGCAATCCGGAGTCTGGTGGAAGAATCCGGCATTTTGTGGTTTACAGACTCGTGAGCTGGAGAATAGTTGCCCGCTAGATGCCGCGTCTCTTCGTTGCCTTGACAATAAGATGGATCACGAAGGCTACGTCACTAAGGATATCAATTGCGCAAGCAAGTTTCACAGGAGGTCTTTGAACGGGGTGCGCCAGATCTTGGAAAGGGTGGTCTTGATGAGTTCCTGAAGTCGCTGCCCTAGACCGCCTAGCCGGTCCGCGACGGACTTAAATATTCATTTTCCTACAGCCTAGATAGGGATGATTCTAATGGTTTTTGTATCTTTTGTTGGAAAAAGGATTGAGACCCGCTTTGTTGCCCTTGCGTTGATAGTGATCTCTTTTCTTCCCATGTTCTTCTCAGTTGACCTTCTACGATCATTGGCGACCAATACGGAAGAACGTGAGAAACCTCTGTTCTCTCCTGAAAGTACGGTTCAGGCGCCCTGCTCGACTGTTGCAGGCGAGGCGACGGAACAAGCTGAGACCGGCGAGGATTCGATGGTTCCGGAGGAGGAAACTGTCTCCCTTGTAGTGGGATTGAAAAGGACATGCCCTGTAGAGCCTTCAGCTCTTGCCAAATTTGCGGAGGCCAGCAACGGGACGATCATCGACATTGTTTTTGCTGGGAAAGAGCCATGCGCGGTAGTTGTTCAGTTGTCATCCGGCTCCGTTTCATCTTTCACTGAAAACTTGTGGAAAAAGGGTTTGGCAAGCTATGTTGAGCCGCGCGGGAAAATCCAGACTCAATTCTGGCCAGATGACCCGTATTTCAGTGCACAATGGGGACTGCAGAAGATTGAGGCTGACTGGGCATGGAACGTGTCCGTGGGATCTCGTGATGTGCTCGTCGCCGTTTTGGACACAGGGATTGATTGGCATCATCCTGATCTTGTTGACAACTATGTTCCTCTGGGTTACGATTGGGTTAACGACGATTCCGACCCTATGGATGATTATGGTCACGGGACTCATTGTGCTGGCACGATAGCGGCGGCGCTGAACAACGGTGCCGGAATCGCTGGCATGGCTCAGGTCCGCATCATGGCCGAGAAGATTTTGAACAATCGGGGCGAAGGCTACACCGACTGGACTGCTGCGGGAATCTACCATGCCGTAGAACAAGGGGCGCGGGTGATTAGCATGAGCTTCGGCGACTATGAGGAAAACGAAGTTGTGCACGAGGCCACAAAATATGCTTACTCAGCCGGAGTCCTGATGGTAGCCTGCGCTGGCAACGGCAATGCAGATGCAAGGTTTTACCCAGCCGCATACGATGAAGTGATAGCGGTCGCGGCGACTGATTCTGAAGACTTGAAGGCGTCATTCTCAAATTTCGGAGACTGGATAGAACTAGCAGCTCCAGGAGTCGGCGTGCTCTCGACACTTCCAAACAACGACTACCAATCTTACAGTGGAACGTCAGTCTCAGGCCCGTTTGTCGCCGGCTTATGTGCTCTTATCCTGAGCGCGTTTCCAAACTTGTCGACCAGCTTTGTAAGGTATATGCTTCGATACTCGGCTGATGACCTTGGAGAATCCGGCTTTGACGAGTACTACGGGTATGGCAGAGTAAACGCAAGAAAGGCTTTAGCTTCTCCCTCAGCAGACCATGAACTTGTGGCTATTGACCTGGCAGCTCCACCGTATCTCAAGCCCGGAGCAGTGAACATGGTGACAGCTGAGATATTCAACCTAGGTAAGAACACAGAAAACGACGTTGTAGTCGAGCTTTTTGCGAACGATAGTCTAGTCTGGAATCAGACGGTGGGGTCAGTGGCGAGCTATGATTCTGTTTCCGTGAACATGGACCTGATGCCAACGGCCGAGGGACCCTGCAACATAACACTGTATGTTATGCCTCTTTCCGGAGAGGCGAACCTGAAAAACAATGTGGTGACCAAGTTTATCTACGTGGGTTCCGCGGTCAAGGCTGTTGTCCTGCATTCTTCAGCAAGAATGAGTGAAGAAACCATCAGGAACTGGAACGCACTCAATGGCGCGTGGCAGCAATTTGGAAGTCGCATGGTTTATGTTGACTACATGAGCCTGAACCGAGCGCACATAACCTATTCAGACATAGTTTCCACAGACGCTGACGTTCTTGTCATCACAAACGCAAAAACGGAAGAGTTCGACAATGTGGAACTCGCCGCTATTGAACGGTACGTCTACGAGGGGCACGGCCTTATCATGACGGGCGACTGTTTCAACTGGGAGGTTCCGAACAACAAAAGACTGACGCAGTTCACTGGACTTGATAGGGACCTGTCTCTAGATTGGTTCTTCAACAAGACGGACATGGTTCAGATTGTGCATCCAGAACATCCTTTGTTTGACAAAGTCCCCAGCCCTGTTGTTCTTCCTCTTGTTCCCAGCACCGTGCCCCGTCCAGCCGGAGAGTGGAGTCAAGGTCAGCTTGCAGGCGGCAGCTATTTGGGTCTTGGCTTCTTCAATGACAGCGCAATAGTGGAGTTTAAGGGGCTTTTGTATTTCTCCCTTCTCCTGGAAACGATACCGCCTCAGTATCATCATCATCTGCAGTTGCTGTACAACGCGGTGCTGTATTCTCGGTATCAGAAGCCCGTGGATCAGCTGACTGTGACGTTTGACAGTCCCAGATATGTGAAGCCGAAGGAGACAGTCGTGCTGAACGCCACTGTGTACAATAGGGGGCTGAAAGACGAGACAGACGTGCAGTTGATTCTTTCGGTTGACGGTGTGACGGTAAACTCGACTGTCGTGCCAGAGCTTCCGAGCGGTTCTTTCGAAGCCATAAGCTACTCGTGGGGACCAACGGTTGAAGGACGGTACAATGTTTCGGCCATTGTTCCTGCGGTTGCCGACGAAGAGCAGACACGAGACAATTTTGCGTCAAGCGTCATCGCCGCCCATTTTGGGAGATGGATCCTGTGGGACAACGCACACACAAGCCAGAGTGGGCTTCGTGAGGAGGACTATCTAGTTGCTCATCAGCTTCTGAGAAGCGAGGGCTTCACAGTGCATGATTCGGAGAACGCTATCTTAAACAGTCAGCTTCTCTCAGGTTATGATGTTCTTGTTCTCATGACGCCAAGGAAAGAGTTTTTGCCGAGGGAGGTTACTGACGTTCTCGAGTGGGTTCGTCAGGGCGGTTCTCTCCTTGTAATTGTCGGCGCAGGCTTTGACTGGACTCTTAGATACCTGACACTGCCCTTCGGGATTCAACTGTATCGTGATCTCTATGGTCAGACCATAACTACCGATTTCGTCGGGCATCCAATAACAGACAGCGTGAATTCGTTGTACATTGCTTCCGCCCAGCGTCCCGAGTCAACGCCTCCGTCTCAAGAGATAGTTTGGGTGCTTCGCAGCGGCCGCCATTTCAGCTTGGTATGCGCAGGCGAGAACAAGGAAATCGTGGTGATCAGCGACCCAAACATCATGACAGACAAGGGAATAGGCAAGTACGACAATGAACAGTTTTTCATGAATGTGGCCCATTGGTTAGGCACGCGGCACGTGTATAAAAATGAAGTTGCGTTGACGCTGGAAGTTCCTGCGTTTGTCCAAAGGGGTCAATCGGCAACGGTTAACGCGACTGTTCGCAACAAGGGTTTTGAAGATGAAACAGGCGTCAAGGCGTGTCTATGGGTGAGTGGGGAGGAACTGCAGTCTGTGACTGTTCCATATTTGCAGTCAGGAGAGTCGTACACTTTCAAGTATTCATGGTCACCTGCAAAGAACGCTGACTTCAACTTCACAGCATACGTTCGCCCAGTGGCAGGAGAGAATCTCACTGCAAACAACTTCGCGATGAAAACAGTGCCCGTGCTCCACTACGAGCGCTACTACTTTGCTAACCGTCGAGTAGAATCCGGCCTCCCTATGGGGTGGCACTCGGAAAGTAGCAGTTGGCCGTACGCGTTGACGTTTGATTTTCCATTCTGCAACCACTTGTACAGGACGATCTACATCTCAACTGACGGCCTGATCACTTTCTCGAGAATCAATTCTACTCAAGACAAGTCAACAAAGACGTTCGCCGGACTTCTGGCAGTTGCTCCTGCTTTTCATGATTGGTCGACGGCCGGATCTTACGGCATATATGTCGAACAAGCTGATCCATCTCATGTTCTCATTCGTTGGGAAGCAATTGACGCTCAGTGCGTGACTGCAAATTTCACGGCAGAATTCGGAGCGGACGGGACAATTCAGTTCTTCTACGGTTTCAGCAACCAGTCAGCGGCCGCAGTCGTGGGAATATCTAATGGGGAGGGTTATATGCTCACTGAGAGTGTTGAGAGCGTCAACAATCTTCACACCGTGGTCTATGTTCCGTTTGAGCTTGAGCATGAAGTGTCTGTGACGCTGCAGGCTCCTAGGCTCATGTCAGTCGGTGTACTGGTCTTGCTGAACGTGACTGTTTCTAACCTTGGGTCGGTCAACGAGACAGACATAGTATTGCAGCTGACCGCAAATGGTAGCGTAATTGGATCAGTGACGTTGTCGGAGTTGAGTACAGGTTCATTCAACCGTGCGGGCATCTTGTGGATTCCTTCGACAGGTGGGCAGTATGATCTGGCGGCCTGTGTCTCTCCGATTCCTGGGGAAGTGTACACTGGTAACAATTTCGACTTGAGAAGAGTGGTGGTTGTCGCGGATTTCACAACGTATGTTTCTTTTGAACCGGCCAGGGTAAGCGTGGACGTTGGAGATGAATTCACTGTGAATATCTATGTAGACAGCGTGCAGAACCTGTACACTTGGCAAATAAAACTTTACTACAATCAGACGGTGTTCCAGTGCGTAGAGGCATGGTTGCCTTCGGACCATGTTTTCGCATACAGCATTCCCTTGTTCCCGACGCCTGTGATCGAGGGCAATTACACTCTGGTTGGGGCAACGCTCATGGGAAGCGAGTGGCCATTCACGGGAAGTGGGACGCTGTTCAAGATCAAGTTCAGGTCAGTCAAGTCCGGAAACTGCACGATGGTCTTCGACGATGTCGACACTTTCTTGCTCAACTCGGGTATGAAGCCGATGGACTTCAAGGCAGTAAACGGTTACGCAGAGACGTCTATTCCGGACTTCAACAATGACGGCATCGTTGATGCTGCGGATATGGCTCTGATAGCCAGCGCCTTCGGCACCCGCCAGGACCAGCAAAGTTGGAACGCCGTCTTTGACATCAACCACGATTCGGAAGTCAACATGGTTGACATAGCCAAAGCCGCAAAACTTTACGGCAGAACTTGGTAGGCTCAAGATTCGTTTTGCTCGAAGAGTACTTGCAAGTTGTCTTGAATCTCCGAAACGAAGCGAACACTAGATCGAGAATGCGTTCCCCAAAAAGGCAACAGGGTTTCTGGGAAACGAACATGACCATTGAAAGAGAGGTTGAGCGAGACCCTGGATGAATTGGGAGTTCGCGTGTGCTGAGTCATGTTTCTGATCTCCGATTTGTATGACAGAAATGGTCGCCATCTGGGCGACTCCACCTAGAAAGAAGTTCCTGCGCGGGGAGCGAGCGCGCGCACTAGCAGTTATCGGGGGCGCGTTATTGGGGTTTTCGTCTTCGACCTCTGATTAACGAGAAGGCTGTTGTGAAGGCAAAAACGGCTGCTGTTGCTGTCGTCAACCAG
>JBGPBS010000092.1:0-5905 GCA_041481365.1 Bathyarchaeia archaeon | reverse complement strand
CACAGAGTTACGTTGAACTTCTGTCCGATGCCAAGACCGTCCAAATCCACAAAGGAAGGCTCAATCCAGATCGCGTCACCAGGATGGGGTTCATTTGGAGAAGCCGGCGAACTTATTATGGATGTTCGCACGTTTGGATTCAGGGCCAGGTTCTCGTAGAAGACTTGTACGTCAAAGCTTTCTGGCATTTCACCTTCATTTCCAACAGTCACGTTGACGCTTACTGATTGACCTGAATAGACTTCGGCTGGCGAGGCTTGAACGTCATATACGGCGACGTCCCGTCGGTAAGGTAGGAAGATCCGTGATTCAACGCCGCTGAAGTTGTCGATGTCTTCTGCGATTATGTGACCTGCACCGTTCGAAATGCCCACCGTCGCTGAGAACGGCCCGTTGCTAGAGCGGAAGTCGAATTCGATAGTTCCGTCTGCCCAGAGTATTGATTCGAACTGGGCTTCGGTGTTGCTGCCATAATGGCGAACGTCCCACCGGATAATAGCGCACGTCGAATTTGACTGAACATAGATGTCATACGGCTCAGCCGTTACCCAGTCAGTCCATGCAGGCGCGATTGCAAGCTTGCGTGCCAATGCAGGAATACTGTTCCCGAGACTCGAGTCGGGTGCATTGAAAGTGATGAGTCCGTTGCTTGAAATGTAGATTTTGTCAAAGCGCATTCCGTAGAACGGGAAACTGAACGGTAGAGCGTATTCCCAACTGGAGTCGTCCGAATGCCAGTTCATATGGTATCCGCCTCCTACCCATTTACGCGACTCATTCGAATGCGTGTAAAAGAAAACTGAGACCTGTTTCGCAATGAAATTGTTCTGCGTATAGTTTTCCCCTGCGACTGGCGGTGCATGAGTAGATATATTGTAGCCTCCAGTCCTCGTTGGGGTCCATGAATAACTTGTGGTGTAGGACTCGCCCACAAGCAGTTCAGGAACTGTCACATTGCTAACTACCGTGCCGTCAATTAGTAGATAAAGTTCCACGTCAGTTTCGTTGTTTAATCCTTTGTTTCTGACAGTTGCGTTTAGCACCGTTGAATTGCCTAGTTCCATAAAAGCGGCAGCGTCTAACGATACCGCAAGGTCATGTTTGTGGTGAGGCGGTGACGCCCATTCCATCGCATTCAAAATCATCAATTGAAGATTTGTGTTGCTCCAATGGTATTGGTCCCATATATGTACAGCCCTTCCTGCAGATGGCGGTTCGTAGGCAGATACATATGCCCAATTCTGTCTAGTTAGGTCTTCAGCCAGCGTAGTATAATACAGGTAGGCACTTGTACCCGCAAGGGCATCAGCCCAATATTCTGCGTCTCCACTCACACCAGGGACTATTTGACCAACCTCGTATCCTGCTGTAATGGGATGCTCAGCTGATATCTTCGCTTGACTACCCGTTTCATAGCCCCAGTAAACACCATAGCCGTTGTGGTCGACAGATTCTGAGGGCAAAATTCCAGCGTAGCAAAGGAAGCAGATTGAACTGTCAAAAGCGACAATTCCGCCCCCATTTAACCAGAAGTCAACGGCATAAGGAACTGCATTGTCATTTGGTACATTATCCACCATCACAAAAACATCAAAGGAACTCAAAACTCCGTCCGTGATTTCTGCATTTGTGACTGCTTGTGCATACAAGAAGCCTTGAGCATTCAACGCATCTACCAAAGTCTGGTACGCGTTGCTCCATCCGCCTGTGAAGTAGTAGGGTTCATCCCAAGAATTCAGAACGGCCACCCGCGTAATTGCGCCACGCACTTTGACATTCACTGAAGCAACATTATTCACTGCATATTCCTCATTTGGCACGGGAGGTACGTAACCCGTCACATTGTATGTCGCTTCAACAGTAGGAGTCCAGAGGTAGCTGAGCATATGAGATGTTCCTGCTATCAATTCTGGAATCAGCACAGAATCGACGACGGCACAAGTTATTAGCAGTTGCAGTTCCACATCTGTTTCGTTGCCTAATCCCACGTTACAAACAGTTGCATTGAGTAGTGCTGACTCGCCGAGTTGAAGGTATTTCGGAGACTCCAAGGATACGATGAGTTCGTGTTGTGGTTTCTGGTAGTGTGACCATCTGATTGCGTTGTAAAGAAGTTGCAGGTGATGCTTGTAGTAGGGGGGTATGATTTCAAGCCAAGGAGAGATGAAGACCAAGCCTGCGCGTGCAACAACAGCGCTTTCCTGATAATGTCCAAGTGCTAGATACTCCCCGTCAACCAGTTCACTGGAATCCCAGCTTCCATCACTTGGGATTACCGTCTGGAGACTGGGAAAAACTAATGGGTTTGGCACATTGTAGAATATTGGATGAGACGCGTTAACAGTTTCCAGCAAGTCGGTTCCAGTAACTGTCCACTGGACGTCCTTGCTAAGGCCCAACAGTTTTCCAAATTTGTTGTTGTTGGGGACCCCTTGATAGAGCGTTCCGGCTGTGACGATCAACCCGTGTCCCTCGTAAACATATCTTTCTATCGCCGCAATTTCAGAGTCCGTGAACTCCCATCCGACATTCCTGTCGTATGCACACGAAATTATCAGCACATCTGCTTCTGAGCCAGCGAGATCAGTGTATGAGATGTCATCCTTGTTCAACGATGTATAATCAACGTATATCATAGTGTCGCCGAACAAATGCCATTGACCGTTAAGTTCCTGCCAAGTCGTGATACTTTGACTCAGCACGTTACCAGATGAATGCAGCACAACAGCCTTTACAGGGTTGCCAACGTAGACGTACTTTGAGAGGGCATTGTTGTCCAACCTTGCTTCACCTGCTACAGACACGACGTACGCTGTGACGTTGTAGATTCCTTGAGCAGTGGGACTCCAAGGAAGACTGACGATCGCAAATTCGCCAGTGGCCAAATAATCTATGGTTCCAGCAGATACCATCGTGCCGTTAGCCCAAAGCTGTACCGTCACATCTGTTTCATCTGATTCCCCAAAATTGAAGACAGTGCTGTTTATGGTGCCTTGCTCTCCAGGCCTGACGTAGAGAGGTGCGGCCATACTGAAGGCTTCGAGTTCATGCTGAGCAGTTGCATACTCAACCGCTCTTCTCGCATTCACTCTGCCATAACCGTTGTAGACATCAAAGCCAGGAGTTCCCAAATCATTGGAAGTGGACCGCAGCCACAATCTCACCCAATCTCTTGACTTGCCTGGGAATCGACTCCACACTAACGCTGCCACTCCTGCAACGTGCGGACAAGCCATAGAAGTACCGCTGAGATAATCGTAGTTCATTGAATATCCATACCCGTTGAGCGTTACCGAATACGTGGGCATGGTCGAATAGACACTTACGCCCGGCGCTGACAATTCAATCCAATCGCCCCAGTTTGAGAATGAAGCTTTTTGGTCATTCTGATCAGTGGCCGCAACGGCAACGACTTCACTGTAACCTGCGGGATAGGGTTTTATGTTGCTGTTATCATTTGCCGCAGCGGCAACGATCAGGACTCCAGCGTCGTATGCGTACTTCAAGGAATCATGCATTAATTCACTGTCCCCGTATCCGCCGAGGCTAATACTGAGTATTTTGGCGCCACTATCCGTGGCGTTTATGACCCCTTCTGCAAACCAGTCTGCATATCCCCAGCCGCCATTATCGATAACCTTTTCCGCCATGATCTTGACCTGAGCCACGCCTGCTATCCCAACGCTATTGTTCATTGCTGCCGCGATGATGCCTGCACAGTGAGTCCCGTGGCCGTAATCGTCTCGCGGGTCGGGGTCATTGTTGACCCAGTCGTAGCCCAGTGGAACGTAGTTCGCGGCAAGGTCAGGATGATTGTAGTCAATGCCTGTGTCAATAACGGCAACAAGCAGGTCAGAACCTCCTACCGTCGTGTTCCAAGCCCAGTCTGCCTCTATTTTCTTTGGACCCCACTGCAAGCTCCAGTAGGGATCGTTCGGAGTGAGGCTGACTTTGACTTTCAAGTTCGGCTCGATGTAGTCTGCTAAACCGGCCAGTTGGGTTTCCTGTACAAAACGAGGAACTGACGTGAACATGAGTTCCACAACCACTGCGCGTGTCCGGCCTCTGATTGTGACAGTGTTTACGATTCTGGCATCATGTCTGGCCGCTATCTCATTCAATTCAGGCATGCTGACGTTATTCTCCTCGTTGACTCCGACAATAAGTCTAGTCTTGTTTCCATCTGCATAAGCGACCTTACTCCACTCATCTGGACTACTGAAGTTCCATTCCGTCCCTCTGCCGTTAGAGCCCTCGGGCTCGGTAAGGTTCTTGGCTCTGTCAGATGAAACGACGCGGTCGTTCTGCAACGACGGATTGTCGTTAAAAAGGGGCGGCGAGTTCCCTGCCATCGACATTTGTACGGTAAACGAAACTGACACAAAGTTTACAATAAGTAGAGATAACGCTATAATACCTAACACTCTCTTGTTCATTCTACCTTCCCCGCACTCCCCTTCTCAGAACCACAACAGATCTACTCTAGAAAGAAGGATGTATTAATGCTTTACTGAATGGTCCTTGATGAGGCAAACGAGGCATTCTCTCTAAAGATGTATCAAACGCAACTTGGCGCGCTAGGGTGTTGCTAAATTCTGAGAGTTGACAGGTCCTTGTTTAGGCGTGTTTGAGCGTGGGTGTTCCTATCTTGGAGTATGGAGGAAACTGAGAGTTCATGTGTCATCTTGCTTAAGCTGGACTTGGACGATGTCGAGGAAGTGGTGTGCGAGGCTTATCATCGGGATGGTTCAGTGGGCAGGCCTCCTAGGAAGCCTATTGGCATCTTCAAAGCGTTGATGGTGAAGAGGCTTCAGCAGGTGCCGAGTGATAGAGAGCTGTACCGACGGCTATGGAATGATCCCGGTTTAAGGGAGGTGTGCGATTTGGAAGATGAGCAGAAGCCCTATCATCCGTCACAATTGACACGGCTCAGAAACCGCATCGGAACGAAAAGGCTTGAAAGGATCAGGAACAAGATGGTCAGAAAACTGTTGAAAGGGGAACTCGTCAGCGCTGAGACCTTGGTTATGGACGCCACCTTCATCAAAGCCTACAGCAAACGAGACCCGCATGACAACTCCAGAGGAGGTTCAGACTCGGAGGCCAGGGTGGGCAGGAACGGCAAGACCTACGAGCTCGGTTACAAGTTGCACGTTGCGGCAGACGCGAAGTCCGAGCTGCCCCTAGCTGTCATCGTGGCTTCGGCTAACGAGAACGAAAAGAGACACGCTTCCAGACTGTTTGACAAAGCGTTGAGGGCAACGGGAGAGCAGGCGAAAACGTTGGTTGCTGATTCACAGTACTCGAGCAGAAAACTGAGGGACCAATCCAGCGCTCACGGAGTGAGAGCGGTAATTCCATACCCATCAAACCAGCGCCGAGGAGAGAGGAGGCTGTTGAGAGTGGACAAGCGCTTCAGAACTCACGGCCCAGCCAATGAAAGAAGGATATATAGGCAAAGAGCAGCGGTCGAACGGATGAATTCAAGGCTGAAGGAGCATCTGGGCCTCAACAGGCACAGGGTAAGAGGCCTGAACAACATTACAATTCATGCCTTCCTCTGCATGATCGCAATGCTTCTCACAGCGTTGGTCGCGCTAATACTGAAAATAGGGGAAAAAGCCAGATCCTTAACCCTCCTCGGAAGGTGACCAGAAATTGACACAAAAGAGGTGATTTAGCAACAGGCTAGCGCGCGCCGCGAAAAGCTCGAAAAGAACGAATTGAGGTTTTTTCACGGCTATTCCGCGCTGTTATTTCTTCTTTGGATAAAAGAAAGGGAACGATTCTCGAAATGTTTCGTAAGAACCAACAAACCTTGCCGTAAACTAGTCAAAAGCCTTGCGGATAAAAATGCGGTAACGCATGTATAACGCAGAAACAAGGAATACTCCATGCTGTTCCT
>JBGPBS010000091.1:0-5978 GCA_041481365.1 Bathyarchaeia archaeon | reverse complement strand
TGTCAACTCTCTCAACTCCTCTTATAGTTGCTGTGCAAAAATCACTTCTTACACGCTGCACCTACCCTTCACACCGATACTTATAAACAAAATGCCTCATAAATCATAAAGCCTAGACTCATAGAGTCTGAATCAGAGATCAACAGACGCCCGCGCCCCATTATTACAGAAAATCTTTATGTATCACCCGCCACGCAGCGCGCGACGCCTTGGTGGGGCTCGCCTCCAGAACAAGAGAAGCTCGCAGTATTCACCCCATATACTGCCCAGAGCAGGTTTTTCGAAATCTCCGTAGTTGAAGTTGAGGAAAGAAGATTAATAGACACGTCGGGAGACCAACTTCCACCAGCAAGTTCTACGGAACACGGAATGCCGCCCGACGTTGAAGGTGAAAAGCTAACGTAGCCTCTCCCATTAAAAGGAGGCGCATAGACTGTGTCAAGCTAAGCGGGCGCGCTTGATGAACTGAATTACGCCATTGTCATCTATAATCATCACGGTGTCATTGGTGTTCTCTGTCTGAGGCGCCGATTTTTCCTTCGCATTCCGCAATGCATCTTCCGATTGTTTGCTTTTGGTTGTTTCTCTTAAGAATGCCTGAAAACCCGTCGTTTTGCCGTTCTTTTTCAAGAATCTGATGTGAGCTTCTGCCCAGCCAATAGAGCCGTCTTTTCGGACATAGGAATATTCGAATGGCGGGGGCAGCTTTCCTCTCAATGCGGGGCCCAATAGCTTCAGGTATCTTGGAATATCTCTAGCTCGGATAGTCTGCAATCTTGCAAAGTGTTTTCCAACTATCTCTTCCTTGGGGTGGCCCGTCAACCTTAGAAAAGCATCATTGACTGATGTAATCACTCCCTTTAAGTCTACGGTGACAATGCCATCGGGAACCATTCCAACCAGTGAATGCCACTTTTCATCAGACTCTTTGGCAGTTTCTTCTGCGTTCTTGCGGTCAGTGATGTCTGTGAATGTCGCTTGAACCGCAGGTTGCCCATTGTATATTGTTTTAACAGAGGACAATTCCATCCAAATCACAATGCCGTCTTTTCTGACCCCTCGAACCTCGTAGGTTGACGGCACTGGCTTGTCTTCCAATCTGTCTTTGAAACGTCCGAAGAATAAGTCTCGGTCATCTGGGTGCACAAGCGCAATTGTCTGTTGAGGCGAGAGCGATGTCAGTTCTTCAGGAGTATATCCCAGAATCTTTGACATGGCCGCATTAGCAAAGACCAAGAGAGGGGTCGGTCCTTGAGCAACTATTATTCCTCGCAGCGATTGCTCAACCAAAGACCGATATTTCGCCTCGGACTCTCGGAGAGCCTCTTCGGCTTTCTTTTGTTCTGTGATATCCAGAACTATGCCGACCGTGCCTGCGAATTGTCCATCAGGATCAAGCAAGGGAGCACCGGAAATCAGAACATTCCGAACTGTGCCGTCGCTCCTGCGAAACATCACTTCATAACGACTGGCCTCTCCTTGCCGACGTCGTTCTGTCTCACTTCTTATTTTCGCCCAACTCTTATCGTCAACGAATTTGCGCAGGTTCATGCCTGTAAGTTGGTCCTGTTCACAGCCTAGGATGTCTGCGAATGCTTTGTTCACAAAAACCAAGTTTTCCTCATTGCTCACATAGGAGATTCCTTCGACGGCGTTTTGACAAATCGTTTGAAGCCTTAGAATTGTCTCTCTTGTCCGAGCTTCTGCGGCGTGTTTTTCCACGCTTGATTGTAAACAATGCGCTAGTTCACAAAACACTATTTCGGGATCGCCATTCTTGTTGACATAGTGATCAGCACCCAAATTCCATGCCTTAACAGCGACTTCCTCTTTACCCCTTCCTGTGAAAATGACAAAGGGAATGCCATTCCCCTTTTGTCTCAGCTCCTTCAGAAACATTAAACCGTCTTTTCCAGGCATCTGATAGTCCGAAATAACTGCATCATACTGCTCCTTCTGCAGTTTCGCCAATGCTTCTTCAACGGAGCATGCATTGTCCATGTGAAACGGGCCCTGCATCTCCAAGCATTGCTTCGCAACCTTCAACAAGCCAAGCTCATCATCAACGTGCAAGACACGAATCTTCGGCCTCTCAGCGGAGCCCACAACTATCTCGGCCTGCAACTGAACAGCAGATTCAACCATGCAAATCATCTTTCATGCTGGCCACTGTGCACATGTGCAACAGTAACGTTGTCTTAAGAGTCTCCTCCCGATTAAACACTTGCGGACACAGGATCAATATTCAAAAGCAACCCTGCAAAAACCACACAGAGACTCAACACGACAGACATGTTCCATCACATAAGACGGAAAAAGAAGAGGTTTTGGGGATGATATCTCCACTATGTGGTAGGGTTCAACTCTCATCCCCGCTTCAGGGCACAAACTCGGACCTATTTATGGAAGAAAGTCATGGCTCTTCTGCAAAAAACAGAAAAAAGAGGGAAATTGTGTTTTCACATTTACAGCGCTTCCGAGATTGTCCCACAAGACATCATACTCGGGATCATACATTAGGTGGTTATGACAGGCCAGACTGCTTTTGTTACCTCTGCAATTCTCTGTTTATTGTTTGTGGCAGGTGCGAATGGATTTCGACCACAAGCTATTGTGCTGGCGTCAGTTTCGACAGCTTACGTTGGTTGGTGTGAAATAGGAGTTTCCTACAGAGCCGTTGATAATCTAACAATGACCTTGATTGGCTTCACTGTAGTTGAAAAAACAGGCAACCGATCCGCGACGACCTCCCGTCAAACAGCATCTTGAACAACGACAGCCCGCCAAGTTTTTCAATAAAAAAGGGAGGAGATCTTATTCTGGTTTGAGCGCTTCTAATAGCCAAACTTCTTTGCGATCAAGGCGATGTCTTTTCCGTCACACTTATAGTCAGTGTTGATGTCCGCTACTGATGCCCACCTGGGATCGCCGGGTACTGTGCCGAATGCTTTTGCTGCCAATGAGATGTCTTTGCCGTCGACCTTCCGGTCTGGGGCTGGTGCCTCACTCTTTATCGAGCTTGGCATTGTTCCGAAGCCCATTACGTCGTAGATTGTGGTTCCACAGATGTCTTCCTTTATGGTTACGAAGACAGGCAGTGTCACGTTAATCCATTGGCTTATCCACGGGTTAGGTATGGTATATGTGACGAGCGGGCCGCCAGGGCCATTCCATGCTTCAATGTATGTTAGCGTTGCGGGTCCTTTGATGTGTACGGCCAGTTTGAGGTAGGTCAGTGTCTTCTTTGGAAGCGTGAGAGTTACAGTTTCGACGTCAGATGTGCCCAACGGGTACGGTGTGACTGGAGCCAGTGTCTTGTCCACTGGGAATCCTCCTTGTAGCACGCCGTTCACGTAGAAGTACTTGTTTACGATTAGGCTGCCGTCTGTCCAGAGGTTCCTCAACGTCAGGGTCACGGGGATCGTGGCTGATTCATCAGTTGGCAGTATGTTGACTTTGGATAAGCCGTTTGGCAGGTTGATGTCTGCATAGACTGGACAGTAGAGGTAGTAGCCTGGGCTTGTTATGCCGTTGACGACGCTTCCTGGTGTGTTGGCTGTCAGTACAACCGTGCTGCCCACAGTGTTGCCGAGGCCTGAGACCCATCTGAATGGGCCTGTACCGATGATGTTGGCATCTGGCGTCGTGCCTTGGACTATTGGGTTTGCTAGCGTCGAAGCGTCAACTATTGGCTTCCAAATGTGTTTTGGAATTATGACGCTGCCGATGACCCATCCTACTGCCCAAACGCTCTGAACGTCTAGCAATATCTTGATGTTGTAGTCGTCGATTATTTCAACGGACCGCATGTACTGCACTGTTGGGTACCACCATGGTGGTGGGAAGCCTTTTGCAAGCAGGTCCTTGCTAACTTCCACGAGGGTGTATAAGACGTCTGCTGCAGTGAATGGTTTACCATCCTGCCAGTACACGTCAGGACGCAAAGTGACCGTCACGCTCGTCTTAGTCTCATGCGTCGCTGGGTCAGTCCATGTGCCTATCGTGTAGTTCTTGTAGAGCTGTGGGACCCCCCATAGCAGGGTGTACGGATCCCTGGTCCATCCGACGTCGTAGATTCTGCCGAGCACTTCCCAATCCCAATACCATTGGGAGTAGATCGGATTCAACACACTGACTGTTGATGAGAAGCCATAGGTCGCGTTCAGGTTCGTGTACAGAAGTGAGATCTGATCAACGTAGGAAGCCACTTCAACGCGTGCGGGGTAGTACCAATACCAAGTGTGAGCATACCAGCCTATTGAAACCATGAGATGACTACTATTCAAGCTGGGTGGAATCTCTCTGATATAGCCATACCACTCTTGTCCATCTGCACCTGTGTCCGTAAGATTACAGTGATTGACTTCCAATGTCTGACCCACAGGGTATTCACGATATTCATACAAAACGTAATCGGCATAGTTGACTCCATCACCAAGTCTAAGAAAGATGTAGCTGTCCCAGCCCCAAGAGGCGGGCTGAACACGGTAAATGTCTCGCATGTGAACAGCCACCCTAGTAGCATTTCCCGCGTCAAAGTATTCGCTGTGAGCCCATGTTTCCGACGTGGGGTTGTTATCGTGCTTTTCGAAAGTGTGAACGAAAGCGGCTCTTCCATAAAGTGAATAGTTGCCTTCATAGTAAGCAGCGTCCGACTGTCTCAGTTCATGCTCAAAGTATCCCTGTGGAGGTGGGTTTTCCCCCGGAAAATCAATCAGCTCCTGCGTCCAACTATTCGGAACCTCACCCAGCGTACCCTGTTCAAATCCCGAATTCGGAACCTCAGAGTTCGCGCGCGGGCTTCCGTATGTCTGCATGTCAAGCGTTGACCACCAGCTGTTAACGCCGACGCCCTTCTGGTTAACCAGATGGTTCCAGTCGCCATCCGGAGGATACGTGACCGGATTCATGCTGGTTGACGTTTCGGTTGGCACGTTCTTGTATCCCTTGATACCTGAATAGCACCATAGTGGAACTGAAGCGGCATAATACGCGAACCAGTACTGGAAGTCTAGCGTGGCTGCGTTGGCAGTTGCAAGGTCTGGCGCGAGCTTTATGGTGGTCGCGTTAGCGTTTGTCGCTGGGTAGTTGATTCCGTCATAGTTTGGGGGCGAACCTGGGTGGTAGTAGTTGCTACCATTGTACAGGTCGCAGAGGAAGTCTGGGTCTGGGCCGATGCCCGTCCAAGCGCCAGTGTACAGGTTAAAGTACTTCTGCTCAAAGACTGGGCCAATCACTGTGCTTCTCGCCACGGCGTGGTTTGAGGCCTCGTTATTGCCGATCCCGACACTTGCCAAGTCGGCGCTGAGGGCGGCGCCAAAGGTTCCTCTGTCGCCACCTCTTGAGTAGAAAATGAGGTTGAGGGGTAAGCCAGTGTGTGGGTCTATTCTAACCGTGTGTGGACCGTTCCATGCGTAACCGCCCGCGTCGAGAATCATGTTTGCCAAGGTGAGGTTGCCATTGTAACCACCGTACGTGAGCGCCTCTAGGGGCTGGCCCGGTGCGATGCCCGAGTTGACGTATCCCCCCATGTATGGTGGCACAGGAGTGTACATCGGCAGCGCAAGACCTTGTGTCATTGTCACTATTGCCACCCTGGAGACACAAAACGCTATAGCCCGTCGCAACCATATGTCGCTAGTCGGGTTGTAAATGCCCGGTACAAGAAGGTCATTAGGCGTGTAGGTGGCGTTGTTGTTGATGTCTAAGATATAGTAGCCGGCTTCCCCGCCATAGTTTTGTAAAGTGATCGGACCGTTGGTAGCGGCCCACGGCATAATATCTGCATAGTCCAGAGCCCAGTCTTCCAGGTCTAATCCGCCTGCGCCCATGGCTGCCCACTCAGTGGCAGTGCTAGAGTAGATTATGATTTTGAGTCCTTTCGTGTGCGGCCCGAAAAGCTCCCACTTGCCGTCGTCACCCGACGGGTTTGGCAGTATGCAAAACGAAAATGCTTGAGGAACCATCGTTACAGCAAG
>JBGPBS010000090.1:0-5995 GCA_041481365.1 Bathyarchaeia archaeon | reverse complement strand
ATCCTGACACGTGTGGTGTTGCTTGGCTTGTTCCCCAAACCGCATAGTAATTCCAGGTATTGAGTCCGTAGTTCTTGAAGGGTCCACGCACTGCTGCTCCTACTGATGCGACGTCGAGGTCCCAAATGTGTTGGCCGAGTGTTGCGTTTGGTCTGCTGCTGAAGTCTGTGAGGTAATATTCGGCCTTGTCGGTGTAGTTGATATTTGTGACTTCGTCGAGGACGTAATTCTTGGTATGGAGGTTGGTTGGCGGGAGGTTCCACCACCAATAGTATTCGTAGTAATTGTAATGTCCGCCACCGTATTGTTGTGTCCAGCCTGCTGCCGCCACTGAGATCACTTCTGGGAATGCTCCTGGCCAGCCCATTCCAGCATATCCGTCGTTGCCTGCTGCAGCGACCACGATGCAACCCTTGCTTATCGCATAGTCTATTGCATCTTTATCTGAGGCTGCGGGTGCAGGACCGCCTAGGCTCATGCTAATTATGATTTTTATGTGCTTTGCTGCCGCAAGATCGCCTATGTATCTGATGCCTGCCGCGACCATTTCGTCTGTACCACCCGTGTAAGCTAACCAGCCTCCGTAGATCGGGTCATAGACAACCCAGTCGTCCAGTACTAGGACTGGGATTATGGTCGCTTTTGGTGCAACGCCTCGAATGAACGTGTTGACGGTTCCTCGTACAAGTTGGTAGCCAGTAATGATGCTTGTTACGTGTGCCCCATGGCCTGATCCATAGAAGAATCCGTTTGCGTCCGGAGTGTAAATGTCGTGTGTAATAAAGCCACGGTTGTTAAGCAGTGGACCGTAAGAGAAGTGCCCATCATCTGAGAAGTTGCCACCGCTTCCAACGAAGAACACGTTGTGGGTATAGCCTATGCCGTCTGCCGTGTCGATGTTGACTGTGCCTGGCGGGAATAAGTTTTGCCAGTTGGACAGCAGACCAGTGTCGAGTACAGCTACGTAGATGCCGCTTCCATCATAGGATGTCTTATCGGCGCCTACCATAGCGACGTTGAACGGGGTCGGGTCGCTGGCAGGAACCGCGCCAAGCTCTGCATCAGTTAGTTGTTGAGCGTAGGCTGGATCATCACCGACTAGTTTGCTTGAATTCCCCAATGTAACATTGATTACTCCGTCAGAATGTGCTTGGGGGGTTAGTACCGCAAACATTGAAAGCATTAGAACCATGACGATCGCAACTGAAGCTAATGTTTGCTTTTTCATTTTCTCCATTCTCCTTTTCGCAGCCTTACATTAGCACGCTTTGGGCATTTGAATTTTGTGGAACCTTCTTCTATATGAGTGACACATACGTTTTTCAATCGTGCTTCTGGACTTCTTTGATGATCCTAGGCAAGTCATAACGGGTGAATTTGATCGCGCGCGCCTAGACGTAGATACCGTCGGAGACACTCTTAACTTTGAGGTTATATCTGTAATTTACGCACCGGAATTTCCAATAGCAATTGTGCTCCTTCTAGCTTGCATTCTCACAACAGCAACAGAAGTCACTCTCAAACGGGAGAGGCGTTAGATGGAAGTTGCTGCAAACAACCTGGCTTACAAAGCTCGCGCGCGCTCGTATAGTGGGCAAAGCACGCTGTTATTGTTGGTAGCGGGGAGTAGATTTGAACTACTGATCTCTGGGTTATGAGCCCAGCGGGTTAATCCTGGCTACCCCACCCCGCTGCTGCTTTGGCAGAACGGTTTGTTCTCGAATCTTCTAGGAGATGCTTTCCTGCATATATTAGTATTCTCATTGCGAAAACATTTTAGTATTACACCGGCATTATCGAATCCAGGTGCGAGCAGGGTGGACCAGTCCTATTTCCGTGAGGTTTCCAAACCTGTCCTTAAGAGCCCAATCTTTGTTCAAGGGCTTCCTGGATTTGGGAACGTCGGCAAGATAGCGGCTCATCTTCTCATAAAGTTCTGCGGTGCAAAACCCTTCATGGACCTGTATTCACCCTCGTTCCCTGACTACGTCTCTATCAGCTCCAAGGGCGTCTGCAACCTGCCGAGGTACGAGTTCTACGCCGCGCCCATGGAGAAGAACGACTTCATAGTAATGACTGGTGACACGCAGCCATCGTTCGACGACGTGTCTGGGCATTATGCGATCTGCGACGAAATCCTCGACGCTGTGCAGAAATATGCATGCAGCATGATAATTACGATCGGGGGCATACCCATGACCGAGGAGAAGGCCCAAGTCTACGTGGCAGCCACCTCGCCTAGACTCGCCCAAGAGTTCATGGACAAAGGCGCCGTGATCTACAGCAAGGGAAGAATCGTCGGCGCGACGGGACTGATGCTGGGACTCGCGAAAGAACGCGGTCTGGAAGGCCTATGCCTGCTAGGCGCAACAACCGGGTTCAGAACAGACAGAGGAGCCGGCTTCTCCGTCTTCAAGTTCCTCATGAAAGCTCTCGGAAACGAGGTAAAAGAAGGATTATAGCCCACGCATGAAAGCGCAGTTGATCATATAGCCCGCGACTCTAACGACTTCTTCCCTTTTCTGCGTTGGAACAATACAGAACCTTCGGGGTAAACATTTAGTCCAATGGTGATTTGTGGGTCTATTCTAAGACACTTCTAACTCTGAAACCTCTTTCCCGATCAACATCCGGAATCGGCCTTGGCGAGAAAGATTCGTTTGCATTCGAAATTCCGACTGATGATAGTTTCAAACCGCTTGAAGTTGTATGTGGAGGTGCTTGTCGTTCAATTCGACGCGTGCACGTTTAGAATATGGCATATGGTAGGGCGGATCCGGTTGGGTGTAGTTTGCCTACGATTGGAATTTCGTGGCCGCATACTGGGCAGCGCATGTCTCTAGTTAGGTTCCATCTTGTTATTTCGAAGCTGTAACGTTTGATCACCATTTCATTGCAGTTTGGGCAGTACGTATTCTCAGACGCGTGGCCAGGCACGTTTCCAATATAAACATAGTTCAGCCCTGCTTCTCTCGCGGCGACGTATGCCTTTTCCAAGCTTTCAATGGAGGTGGCCGGGATCGTCGTCAGCTGATAGTCGGGGTGAAAGCGTAGCAAATGAAAAGGCGTGTCTTTGCCGAGGGCAGCCTTTATCCAAGCGGCAAGCTGATTCACCTTCTCAAGTGAGTCTCCGCTTTTGGGCACGACCAGGTTAGTGATCTCAACGTGAATGTCATTGCGCTTCATCTCCTTCAAGGCTTGAAAAATCGGCTCAACCGAGGGGACAGCGGAAAAAGTCTTGTAGAATTCCGGATCTGCGCCGCCTTTGAAGTCAACCGTGGCAGCGTCCAAGTAGGGCGCTATGGTCTTCACAGCTTCAGGTGTCATGTACCCGTTTGTCACAAAAGTGTTGAAAAACCCAACTTGCTTTGCAAGCTTGGCCGTTTCAAACGCGTATTCAAAGAATACCGTCGGCTCAGTGTACGTGTAGCTTATTCCCTGGCAGCCATTGTCCCTCGCGGTCTTGGCAACGTCTTCAGGAGGAAAATTATGACCGGATAATTCCTTCCCTTGACTGATCATCCAATTGTCACAGAATTGACAGCGAAAGTTGCATCCGACCGTCGCGATGGATACGACCATGGCGCCTGGGTTGAAATGCGAGAGCGGCTTCTTCATTATCGGATCAATGCAAGCAGAGATCGCCTTGCCATAAACAAGCGAAAAAAGCGTCCCAGAATCGTTCTTTCGCACTAAGCAAAAGCCCGTTCCACCGTCATTGATGAGGCATCTTCTTGCACAAAGGTTGCATCTTACCTTCTTATCCTCTTTCTTCTCGTAAAGCATAGCCTCATGCAGTGACATCTTGCCTTCACCTCAATTGCAGATCTAAGTCTTCAGGAGTATAAGATTCATTCGCTCATTTCGAAACAGAACCCTTCTCTTTAACCTCAAGCACCAGCGGCGGCGAAGAAGTCTTAACGTCTAATTCAATGCCGAGAAGGCTTTCCAAGAAACCAGCCCAGATCTGGGCTTCATTGATGAACGGAGTCTTGATCAATATGTACTTGTCCCTGAGATAGAAGTCGCCCAAGCCTTGCACTCTTAATCGTTTGAAAACGTCGGGCCACTTCTCGCGATCTGTTGTTTTGATGCCTAGAGTGGTTTCTATAGAAACTTTTAAGGCCTCACCCATGCTATTGCCTATTTCCCGATGGCTTTCCGGTGCAACGTGTTGAATGAGGATGTTTATCAGTTCAACGTTGACGAAGGCTATGCGGCTTATTCCGCAATAGTATTCACCTGGGAAACGCCAATCATAGACCATCATGCTCCTGTAAACGTCAAGCATCTTTGAAATAAGCGGCTTAATGCCCGGCTCCTTCCCCTGTCGGATCAGCTGGTCGATGAATTCTCGCTCTTCTCTCTCAAGAATAATCGTGGTTCGCCTGGGGGACTCATCATCTTTCCCTATCATTTCTTCAAGCTTTTTCTTCTTGCCCTCTTGCATAATGAGTATACCCCTCAGCATACGTTATATGCTTTGTCTTTGCTCTCTGCTTACCAAACAGTTTTTTACGAAGTTGCAGACTATCATTGTTTGCCGATGAAGAATCAGATTGTCTGAACAGATGATGTGCTCTAGGGTATCGGAGGCAAAATAAAGCGATATCGCCTTAAGTGATGATCTTTTTCCACGCCATGAACACGATGAGCCCTAAGCCGAAGAAGAAGAGTGCAAACCCAAAAGCCATCGAGACGAGCACGTCAACTTGCAGCAAGCGAGTAAACACGTAGACCAAAAATGGTCCGCCGAAGGTGCAGAGAGCCACAAGGATCACGAGAAACATGTTCCGAATTCTCAAGTTGATTCCGCTCGAACTGTCACGTTCTTGCTTTTGCTCGCTCATACGCCTCACTTCATTTGTCATCGGTTTAACAGCGTCGTTTTCTCTTATAACCCTTCCTTCACAGCGATAGCCACCCAACTATTAACAAATAGGAGACAATCCATCACTCATGCGCGCGCTGGCAGAGAATAAGAGAACCTTAGATGTATGATTCAGCGCGCCGCGCTCTCTCGCGCGCGCTAATATGGAAGTCGCCCTGAGCAAAGTGGTAGTTCGGGAGAAGTCGGCCGCGCATGCGAGTCTTTCACGCTGGATACAAAAAGAAGGGTTGATTATGCTTCTTAACGTTTCTTCTTCTTGAGTCCTGCATGTGGTCTTTTCTTTGGCATGTTCTTACCGGGTCTATCTATGTCCATTGTTTCTTATAGGTCTGATAGGTCAGTGCCTACAATCCACACGAGCAGTCCTGCATGGTAGCGCGCGCTAGCGCTTTTGGCATACGAACGCGCACTTGCTTTCATCTCTGTTAGGAAAATTGCTGTTTACAAGTCGTTTTACAGATACAAATCATACCTTTCTTCTGTGACCCTCTTTCCCCAAATGTCGTGCGTTTTCTCCTCGGCTTTGCTGAAGCCAAAGCGTGTGTAGAGATGACCAGCTTCCGTTAGTTCGCTTGCGGTCCAGAGGAATATGGTTTTGTACTTGCGCTCCCTGCAGAACTGAATCGCGTCCTTTAAGAGTTCCTTCCCAATACCAAGCCCTCGATAGTCAGGATGAACGAGGAACCAGCGAAGCTGAGCAGCCACTTTTGAATGCCCGACAATGGCGATGGAACCGATAATTCGACCGTTTGTCTCCGTCAGCCAAATTCGATCTTTGTCGGGGCTGAACGATTGAACAAATTCTGCAAGCCCACCTGCAACATACGCTTCGAATGTTTGGTCGTAACCACATTCTTTTGCATACAAGATCCCGTGAAGATAAGTAAAATATCCTATATCACCTGGCTTAATATGCTACCGTATCTTCCAGTCAACTTTCATATGAACGCCCCCTTACATTCATTAAGGCATTTCGCTAACTGCCGATAAACGTATTGCATTTGACTATTTCTATCGACATGCGTCATGAGCCCGCTGACACAACAGCGTCTCAGTCTTCTTCAAGCTGTAGCGTACGCTATAGAAAAAAGGGATTTGCGCTCT
>JBGPBS010000089.1:0-6155 GCA_041481365.1 Bathyarchaeia archaeon | reverse complement strand
GCAATGCAGTGATTATTTCGAAAGGGGAGCTTTATCTGGAACGGCATGAGCTCAAGTCGGACCCATGCTGAATGGTTTTTCTTGGGCGTATTGTTGTTTCGTTTTGTACCTGTTTTTTTCAGAGAAGAAATCTACTACTCTGGATTTGCTCAGGAATTTCGCGCTATGTTTTGCTTGGGCAGCGATGATGTATTCATCGCCTTTCTCACAGATTCGCGTTTCACTGTTGATAGTTAGTTCCATTTTTCCCTGGATTATGAGGCCCCATTGAGTGTAGGGGTGGCAATGTTCTGGCACTTGGGCAAAAGGCTCCATTTCGAAGAAAACCAGTTGATGCTTATCGCTCTGCAATATCCAAGCTCTAACGCCCTTCAACTGGATATCTGCTTCGGGCAATCGTGTTATGATTTCAGGATATTCTGTTACCCGGTTGCTGTTTCGATCGTTCAAGCATCTCTTCCCAAGTGTCACATCGAACAGGAGGAGAGATTTAGGTGTTCCGCGCCTGCATGGCTATGCGTATTTACCGACCAATGTCTTCCGAGCCAGGGAATTCACCAAGACAAACATTGTTTAAACAATGGAAGCAGAATCTCGGTGAAGCGGCTCTCGGTCGATCGTCTGCCCCATAACTCACGCTTATTCATCAATCGAGTTCTTTGTTATTTCAAATGAGGATCCGTAAGTCACGGCGGGCGGGGTGGGATTTGCAACCCGCATTCAGTGGCAAAATCTCTCGCAAACCTTCATTTTTCTTTGACGTTGCCTAGGTTGCCAAGGAATTAGTCCAGAACGTCCTATTTGTCAAGTGTCGATCCCTGAGACCAGTTCTAGAACTCTTCTTTCTATCTCGTCTCTGATCTGCCTGACTTTTTCAATGGGTTTGTCCTTTGGATCTTCCAGCCCCCAGTCAATGACGTTTTTCAGTAACGGTGCCGGACAGATTTTCTCGACGCTGCATCCCATCGTTATGATTTTGTCAGCTTCCTCCGCCATTTTCGGGGTAAGAAGTTTGGGCTGGTTTCGGGAGATGTCGATTCCTTTTTCTTTCATGACTTCTACTGCGACTGGATTGATTCTGGCGGCCAGTATCACGCCGGCGCTTGAGGCGGCCACTCTTCCTCTTCCGTAGTGGTTCGCGAATGCTTCCGCCATCTGGCTTCTGCCCGCGTTCTCGACGCACACGAAGAGTATTTTCTTCATCGTTATCACGCGACGATTGTGAGAATAAAACAACGCATTTAAATCTGTTGCTCGCCATCAATGCCTGGAAGCCACATGCCCCAATCAAAAACAGACAAGAGACTGGAACGGCTAGTGGAATCTGGCATCTGCTCCTGCGAGAGTGCTTCAAAATACACAGCAGAGTTGGAAGAAATCGCTAACAAAAACATGAACATACAGATTGCGGCAAGAAAGAGCAGAGTCTTCAAAGCCCTTGCAGACGCGACCAGACTGAGAATCCTCGGGTTATTGATGGCGCGGGAAATGTGTGTTTGCGAAGTCATGGCGGCCCTAGATCTCACGCAGCCGACGGCGTCCCATCATCTTAGGATTCTGGAGAACGTGGGGCTGGTGAAAGATAGAAAAGAAGGTAAATGGGTTTTCTACAGCATAGTCGATCTTGGGCTTATCGAAGGCATGCGCAAATTGGGCGTTCTTTAATATTGAATGGGAATCAATTGTTTTCTGGGAAGTAATCGTGATCATTTATTGATGGCGAAAAAAAGCGAAAGTCATAACAATAGATTTAAATGTATGCATATGTATTGGTTTTCTCTGAAGGGCCAGATATTGAGAAAGATATCGGCCAGTTATCACGGTTCAAAGTCCGTGAGAAAGCTTACAAGAGAAGCAGTTGTGACGGAAAAGGATTTGGAACCACCTAGATAAGAGTGCATCTCCAAAAAATGAAGAAAGAGTGAGTATTAACATGACTATCGGGAAAATAGTTCTGAAAACCGCGAAAATAGACTGCACTGCGTGCTCTACGTGTGCAACTGATCTCAAAGCAGAAAACCTCAGACACGCACTCGCGAGGTTAAACGGAGTGTCAAAGGTTAGGGTTGATGCGATAACTGGCAAAGTCAGCATGGAATATGACACACAGAAGATCAGCGTCTCGAAAATCACTGAGCGTTTGAAGAGGCTCGGTTACAAGTTTGAGGTTGTGTCAGGAGGGATTTCGTGAGAGAACACATCAAAGGGATAACTCTGCTTGTTTTGGTCGGGATATTCACTTTGGCAGGCAGGCTCATATCGGGAATTCAGGCATCATATGTGCATGAAATCAGCATTGCTTTGACTTTGATTGCAATTGCCTGTGGCTATCCCATCTATTTCAAAGGCGTCAGATCTTTACTGCAAAAACACGTGACCGCCCAGTTGTTTGCAACTGTAGCCATCGCTGTTTCCATTGCAGCTGGTTTCATCTTGCCTGCAGCAGCGGTAAGTTACTTCACAGCAGCAACAGTGGGATACTTTACAGCAGCAGCAGTGGTGGTGTTCATAATTCTGGCAGGTATGACGCTTGAGGACTACATCATCCACAGAACAAGGGGCGCGATCGAGAAGCTCATCAAGATGAGTCCCAACACTGCCCGCGTGCGTCGAGATGGTGGGGAAGTTGAAGTGCCTGTGGAAGGTGTGAAGGCCGGCGAAATCGTTTTGGTCAAACCGGGCGAGAGAATACCTGTTGATGGAACAGTGTTTTCGGGACACAGCACCGTTAACCAAGCAACTATTACTGGTGAATCAATTCCTGTTGAAAAGATAAAGGGCGACTACGCTTTTGCCGGCACCATCAACGAATACGGGGCCTTAGAAATCAAAGTTGAGAAAATCGCTGAGGACACTACCCTTGCTCACATCATTCAATTAGTTGAAGAAGCTCAGGAGAAGAAGGCGCCAATACAGAATGTTGCGGACAGATTTACCACGTACTTCTTGCCTATCATATCGATTTTAGCGTCTATGGTGTTCGTTGCCACCTACGTCACGATTGGATTTGAACCGGCAATCGTCAGAACCGTGACTGTTCTCTTGGTGACGTGCCCTTGTGCGCTGGCAATAGCTGTTCCCGTTGCGGTTGTCGGAGCTACTGGCAATGCTAGCATGAACGGCATAATAATCAAAGGTGGTACCCACATCGAAAAGTTGAAGGATATCAAGTTGGTGGCGTTCGATAAGACTGGCACTTTGACTGTGGGCGAACCCAAAGTTGTTGGGATAAAACCGTTTGGCAATCATTCCGAAAAGGATGTAGTCAAGTATGCGGCGATAGCTGAGAAATTCTCTGAGCATCCGTTGTCCAAAGCTATCGTTGCTAAGGCAGCTGAGATGGGCATGAATATTCCTGATCCAACGGACTTTAAAACTGTTCCAGGGCATGGTGTGGAGGCCTATTACGATGGTAAGCATGTCCTGATTGGGAGGAAGATGATGGATATGGTGATTTCAGAGGAAGCGCGTGACTTGATGGATGAGGTTGAAGATGAGGGGAAAACAGCTATTCCCGTGGTGTTAGAAGGGCAATTTATCGGCGTCGTTGCTGTGGCTGACGCGATCAGAGAGAATTCTTTGGAAGCCATAGAGCGGCTTAAGAGCGTAGGAGTTAAAACCGCGATGATAACCGGAGATAACATGCGGACTGCCAAGTCCATTGCTGAACAGATTGGGATTGACGAATATTATGCTGAGCTGTTGCCGGAACAGAAAGTTGAGGTTATCAAAGAAATGAAGAATAGTTATGTTGTTGCCATGGTGGGTGACGGTGTGAATGACGCTCCTGCGTTGGCCAATGCTGATGTGGGATTTGCGATGGGAGCGGCTGGCAGTGACGTGGCTGTTGAAACGGCTGATGTGGCCCTGCTTGGGGATGACTTGACGAAGGTTGAGTATTCGATCAGTCTGAGTCGGAATGCGTTTAGGAAAATGAAGATGAACATAGCTTTTTCGATGGTTTGGAACTTCGTTGGATTGAGCTTGGCCTCTCTTGGCTTTTTGGATCCGCTCTTCGCCGCGGTTCTTTCCGAAGCCGGGTGCATATCCGTGGTAGTCAATTCGGCTCTGTTGCTACTAAATAAGCCGAAGATGCGGGCCAAGATTATCTGATAAGAATCGTGAGCTTCGTTTCGGTCTTAAGTGATGAGGCCCAAGCGCGCGATTGGCATTTACGTTCCTGCGTGGGCCTGATTCAGGTTCTCTCTTCCCGTGTAGTTCTCATGAAGTTTCGCTTGAAAAGTCTTATGGCGGGCGGGGTGGAATCTGGACTCAACCTACGGTGAAGACTCTACATCTCTTTCAATGTCTCTAGACAGCTGGTCATCATTTTCCTGCATTTCTCCCGCATCTCCGTCGGCATTTCCATCATCATTCTTTTGCAGTCCCCTTTGCTGAAAGCACCCATCATTTCAGCCATCATGCCGGGCTTCATATCATTCATCATTAAGGGCATAATTAATCTCATCATCTCCACCTTTTCTTCTTCACTCATGCTTGCCATAAACTCCTTCATCATTTTCTGCTTACTCTCTTTGCTCATGCTCCTCATGAAATTCTTCATCACATCCTCCAAACGAGCCAAACCTCCAGCACAGAAGTGGAGTTCTTGCCCTATTAGAGTTGCCTATCACTCCGCTACCGCCATTCTAACTTTGCCTTCCGTTACCCACTCCTCAAACTCCGAAAAAGCGGAGACGAGTTTATTGAAAAACGCACGCTAGAAAGGGAATAAAAGCCCCGGGTTTCTTATACACTGACGTTTATATAAATCGGTTCAGCTAGAACAATTATTTGAAGGTGAAAAAGTGTTGTATGGAGAACTGGCTAGGACAGTTGTCAAGGATGCTTTGCACGTCGACTCAGGCGATGTCGTCATAGTAACGACTTGGGATCACACGATCGATGTCGCCAACGCCATGGTGGTTGAGTGCTTCAAGCAAGGCGCAGACGCGATGATGAGCCTCTGGACAGACGAGTACTATTATGGGCTGCTCAGGGAGTTGTCTGAGGAAAGCCTAGGAATATGTTCAAAACTGTGCGAAGCATTTACTGAAGCGGAGACAGCAACGATCAACTTGTTTGGCCCAAGAAACCCTGAAGGTTTGAAGAGCATATCACCTTCAAAGGTAGATGCTTGGGGCAAAGGAGAAAGAAAGGCGCATTATCCAAGAAACATCGAGAGAAAAGTCAGAAATGTTAGCCTCCCACTGGCCTTGTTAACGCCCGAAAGAGCCAGTGTTTACGGCTTCGATCTTGGAAAATGGAAGAAGGCGGTAAACAGCGCCCTAGGAATGGATCTGAAGGAAATAGCGGGGAAAGGACGCGACGTTGCGACAATCCTGGAAAAGGCTCACGTAGTTCGGTTGACATCTCCAAATGGAACAGATTTGACATTCAAATTAAACAAAAGAGCAATCCACGTTGACGACGGCATAATCGACAGAGAAGACATCGAAAAGAATTCTCTTGATGCACAATTGCCCGCCGGAACGGTGTTGAAAACGATTGCTGAGACAAGCGGTAATGGCAAGGTAATCTTCGACCAACCGCTTCAATCGATGGGTCTGAACATACCAAACCTCGAGTGGAAATTCAAGGATGGTAAGATGACATCGATGAAAGCAACAAAGAACCTTGAACCCCTATCAAAGCAATTCGAGAGCGCTTCAGGAGACAAGGACAGAATAAGTTTCCTCCAGATCGGGTTGAACCCTAAGGCAGAGTATGGTTATCTGATGAATCACATCGTAGAAGGAGCTATCCAGATAGGCATCGGAGACAACGAGTATATTGGCGGAAAAAACACCTCATCATTCGGCATGGCTGCAACGCTAAGCAGAGCAACGCTTAACATTGATGGAAAAACAATCATCAAGAATGGACAACTACTGGCAGAGTAGAATGCTTAATTCGTGCGCGCGCTGTTAAATCCCGGGTTGTCGAAAAACAGGCCTTCTAGCGCGTGCGTCAACTTCAAAGACGACGACTATGCATCAAAAATAGCCCACTCAGAACAGGAAGTCTGCCAGCTCATGGAAGCAGGATTCGAATTCATCTGCGACTGTGAAAACAACAGAGTCTTCCGAAAAAGAAAGTGAACCCTTAAAAGAAAAATAATAAGACCTGGCTGGGTTCGTCTGTAGCGGGCGGGG
>JBGPBS010000088.1:0-6232 GCA_041481365.1 Bathyarchaeia archaeon | reverse complement strand
ACTTCGAAGAAATCAAAGAAACCCCCGTAACCCTCACAGCCCCAGAGAAAACAGCCATAACCACTCTTGCGGAGACCTTGAAAACCGAAGACGACCCAGACAAAATACAGAACGCCATCTTCAACGCCGCCAAAGCGAACGGCTTGCAGCCTCGCGACTTCTTCAGGACGCTTTACGTGATTCTGATGGGTGCCCCGCAGGGACCTAGGCTGGGACCGTATGTGCTTGCTATGGGCAAACAAAACGTAATCGCTGCTTTGCAGAGAGTGCTGAACAGAGTTAATGACTAACCCTTTTCGTCGGGAACAGAAAATAAACCCAATCAGGACGATACGGGTGCCATTAGAAATACTGTTTTATTTCAGCAAGAGAAAGAATGGTTACGTTGTTCTCCTTCAAGGTTTGTTCAGCCTTGTTCAAATCATTAACTCTCAGAACTAAGGCAAATTTCCCGTCGATATGCACGGCGGACGAATAGGCGTATTCAATGTTTAGGCCGTTGTCGCCTAGAATCTTGGTTATTCTTGAGATGTGGTCTTTATCCGTGGTTAGGACAACCGTCACTTCAATGTTTTTTCGTGACTTGGCAAGGTTTAAATCGGCTTCTTCAAGTATTTTTGCAGCTTTCTCGGGGTCTTCGGTTATCATCCTGATTAACCCGAATTCGCCAGCATCAGCGATTGACAAAGCGAAAATCCTAATCTGCGAATTATCAAGATGCGCCAATACTTCCGACAGAGAACCGGGTCTATTGTCTAAGAAAACACTAATCTGCTGAACGGGCACAGGCTTTCACCAATCTCAAGTAGATTCAAACAATATTTATATCTTCACATACCTAACATTTCATTCTTCAACGTCGGAGAAATGGGCTTGCTGAAGTGTATCGAGGTCTCAAAAGAGTTCGGAGGACTTCAAGCACTAAAAAAAGTGGATTTAACAATCAACGAGAACGAGATCACGGGGCTCGTAGGACCCAACGGCTCTGGAAAATCAACACTCTTGAACGTTATCAGCGGAGTCTACAGGCCCGACTCGGGCAGGGTCGTCTTCATGGATGAGGACATCTCCAAACTCCCGCCGTACGCCATCTGCTCTAGGGGCATAACGAAAACCGCTCAGACTGTGCAATCATTCCCAGACATGACTACGATTGAAAACGTGCTAGCAGGCGTGCTTTTTTCAAAGAAAGAAAGCAGAGAACAACAAGATCCCACGGATAGAGCTAAGGCGCTTCTCAAGTTTGTAGGATTACGGGAAGAAAAGTTCAATGTCTCCGCGAAAAATTTGAACGTAGTGGAACTGAGGCGCGTTCAGCTTGCAAGAGCCCTAGCAACATCGCCAAAGCTGCTTCTCCTCGACGAGTTGTTGACAGGCTTAACCCCGAAAGAAAGCGACGAAGCCATCGCCTTGATACGACTCATCAACAAGCAGGGAGTAACCATACTCATGGTGGAGCACATCATGAAAGTTATCATGGGTCTCTGCGACCGCGTCGTTGTTCTTCATCATGGCGAGAAAATCTGTGAGGGTCCGCCAGGCGAGGTTTGCGCCAACAAGGAAGTGCTGAACGTGTATCTGGGCAAGAAATTTTCGTTTGGCGAGGATTAGAATGCTGGAAGTTGAGAACGTTTCCGCGGCGTATGGCATGGTCCAGATATTATGGAATGTATCCTTCAAGGTAAGAGAAAAAGAAATCGTGAGCATCATAGGTCCGAACGGCGCCGGCAAGACTACTTTGGCAAGAGCCATCGTCGGATTATTGCCCGCGAAAAATGGAGTCATCCGTTTCAAAGGCGAGAACATAGAGAAATTGCCCACGTACGAAATCGTCAAAAAAGGAATAACCCTGATCCCCGAAGGGCGCGAAATCTTCCCGAGGATGACGGTGGAAGAGAACTTGAGCTTAGGCGCTTACACAGTGAACGACAAAGCCAAGGTTATCAGGTCAAAGGAGCAAGTCTATCAGCTGTTTCCAGTTTTGAAGAAAAAGGAGAAGGCTTTGGCTCAAACTCTCAGCGGCGGAGAACAGCAGATGCTGGTCATATGCAGGAGCCTGATGTCGAACCCTGAACTCTTGATTTTGGATGAACCTTCGCTGGGACTGGCGCCCATAATAGTTGAGCAGGTCCTTGACACTCTTCAAAAAATAAACGAGGACGGAGTAACCATCCTCCTGATCGAACAGAACATTCGAGATTCCCTGAACATCGCTAACAGAGCGTACGTGCTTGAAGAAGGCAAGATTATTAAAGAGGGCGAAGGGAGAGAACTGCTGTCTAACGACCACATAAAAGAAGTATATTTAGGTGCATGAGGAGATTTCTGCATTGGACGACGGGTACTGGAATAAGAACATCGAAACCATCCCAAGAAAAGAACTCAGAGAGCATCAACTTCAACTTTTCAAGGAAAAAGTAAGATTCTGTTACGATAACACCGCTTTCTACAGAAACAAACTCAAGAACGCAGGAGTGGCACCTGAAGACATAAAGACGTTCGAAGACATCCAGAAAATTCCTTTCACGGTAAAGGATGATTTGAGAGATAATTATCCTCTCGGAATGCTCGCGGTCAATCCAGCCGACATCGTTGAGATTCACGCGTCCAGCGGAACAACTGGAAACCCCGTTGTCGGAGCATACACTCGAAGCGATATGGATGTTTGGCAGGAATTAATGGCAAGGTCTCTCTACACCGCCGGAGTCAGAAGGCAGGATGTGATACACATCGCCTACGGCTATGGTCTTTTCACGGGTGGTCTTGGTTTCCATTACGGCGCTCAGAAAATCGGGGCAGCAATAGTTCCCGTGGGCGGCGGAATGACTCAGAGGCAAATAAAATTGATGCAAGATTTGGGCGTCACTGTGATGTGTTGTACTCCGAGCTTCGCGGTTTATCTTGCTGAAACAATGGTTAAAGAAGGCGTGAATCCAAAGAAGGACCTCAAGTTGAGAACGGGACTTTTCGGTGCAGAACCCTGGTCTGAAAGAATAAGGGAAAGAATCGAGAGTGAACTCGGAATCGAAGCCTTCGACATATACGGCTTGACAGAATTATGCGGCCCAGGCGTCTCGGTTGAATGCCACGCACATAACGGGTTACACATTTGGGAAGATCACTTTCTCGTTGAAACTATCGATTCCAAAACAGGCGAAGTTTTGCCCGCTGGGGAACAAGGCGAACTGGTTTTTACACCCCTTACAAAAATGGGTCTCCCGGTTCTGAGGTACCGAACAAGAGACATCTCGGTGTTGGAAACGGAAAAGTGCGAGTGCGGCAGAACACATTCTAGAATGATGCGAATAAGCGGAAGATCCGACGACATGCTGAAGATCAGGGGCGTCAACGTTTTTCCTTCGCAAATCGAATACGCGATAATGGGCTTTCCAGAAGTCGCCGCCCAATACCAGATTATCCTCGACAGACCAGAGGCACTGGATGTTTTCACCATAAAGATCGAGTTAGCCGAGAAAACTTTGCATGATTCCCAAGCAGATTTGAGCGGGTTGAAATGCAGAATCTTGGAGAAGATACACAACATAACCGGTCTTTCTCCCATTCTTGAGCTTGTGAAACCTGGCGAAATTCCCAGAACTGAAGGAAAGGCAAAAAGGGTCTTGGATTTGCGCTCGGGGAAGACTTGAAGGCTTCAGAGGGATGAGTTCAAAGATCGGTGTTAACAAACTCGGCGGCTTCATGCTGCTTAACGGGGACGAAGCAGTTGCCAGAGGCGCTGTGGAAGCCGGCGTCAAGGTAGCCGCTTCTTATCCTGGGACTCCTGCCACGGAGATTCTTGAGACCATCGCGGAAGTTTCACGGGATTTTGGAATATACGTTGAGTGGAGCATAAATGAAATTGTAGCCATGGAAGTGGCTGCGGGGGCTTCGATGGCGGGCGTTAGGAGCATCGTTTCCATGAAGCACGTTGGGTTAAACGTGGCTGCTGACGCGGCTATGACCCTGGCTTACACGGGCGTCGAGGGTGGAATGGTTATCGCCGTTTGCGACGACCCTGCCCTGCACAGCAGTCAGAATGAACAAGACACCCGATATTTTGCTTTACACTCCAACATACCGCTTTTAGATGCTGGCAACCCTCAGGAAGCGTTGGATATAACTAGGGAAGCGTTTGAAATCAGCGAGAAACTGAAGTTGCCAGTGATTGTTCGCTTAACTACTCGGGTGGCTCACGGAAAAGCACGAGTGAAAGTCGCAGAGGCTAACAAGAAATCTCGGAAAGCAGAGTTTGACAAGAAGGGTTCAAGATGGGTGATGGTGCCCTCTAACGCCATAAAACAGCACAGAATCTTGAAGGAAAAGCTGGAAGAGGCGACAGACCTTGCGAACAAATCAAAGTTCAACATTGTCGAGGACAACGGAAAAGAAATCGGGATAATCGGCAGCGGAATAGGCTACTACTACGCAAGGTCGATACTGGACCCTGAAAAGTTCTCATGGCTGAAATTGGGGTTTGTATACCCCTTTCCCACGGAAGTAGTCAAGAAGTTTGCTTCCAAAGTAAAGAAGATAATCGTAGTTGAAGAACTAAGACCGTTCATTGAAAACAACATTCAATGCCTCCAAACAGAAGTTCTGGGAAAAAACAAAACGGGGTTGGAGGAAATAGGCGAATTCACTCCAGACACCATGAGAAACGCTTTTGCAGAATTAGGCCTATGTAAAAAGGCTGAACTGCGAGAAGATCTTAATCTCCCACCTCGACCGCCCGTTCTCTGTCCAGGATGCCCGCACAGGGCTTTCTACTTTGCTCTAAACGCCGTCAGTCAATTTGTTGCTTGTGACCCAGAGAGATGCACTGGCTGCGATGTATGCGCGTATATTTGTTCCTGTGAGAAGGAGAAAGTCTTCAACCCAGTCAAATCTAGAATAAGGTCTGTACGGATTGATACGCTCTCCAATGTTGCCGTGACTTGCAGGACCTGTAAAGATGCGCCTTGCGTGGCTGCGTGCCCGAAAGATGCTCTAAGGCAGTCAACGGAAACTGGAACGGTAACCGTTGACGAGGAAAAATGCGACGGATGTGGCTGGTGCATCGAGACCTGTAAGTATGGAGCGATAACTCTCCACCCTAATACTCGAAAAGCCATGGTGTGCGACACATGCGAAGGTGAACCAAAATGCGTTCAATGGTGCCCTGAGGGGGCGTTAAGTTTTCAAGGAAAAACAACCGACAAAATCGTCACAGGCGATATTGGCTGCTATACGCTGGGGTTTCTGGCTCCCGTCAACACGGTTCAGACTTGCCTCTGCATGGGCGCTGGAATCTCTCAAGCCGCTGGAATGGTTCATGCTGGCGTTAAGGAAAAGGTGTTCGCGGTTATCGGCGATTCAACTTTCTTCCATGCGGGAATGCCTGGGCTGCTGAACATCGCCTACAACAAATCGAACGTGTGCGTGATCATACTGGACAATCATGTTGTTGCTATGACGGGGCATCAGCCAACGCCTGGTTCTGGAAAGAACCTTCTTGGAGAGGAGACAAGGATCGTTAAGCTCCAGGATGTTGCGCGGAGTCTCGGCATCGACAAAGTGGAGGTTGTTGACCCTTACGACCTGAAGAAAACTACCGAGGTCATGAGAGGAATTCTTGATTATAATGGTCCTTCCGTGATAATTGCCGAGAGACCTTGTCCTCTGCGGCTGGAAAAAGGTCCAGCAAGAGAAGTCCTGAAAGAATGCAACAAATGCGGCGTGTGTGTTGAGGCTTTCGGGTGTCCCGCAATCTCCCTCGGTCCTGACCGCGCTGAGATTGACCCGACGCTCTGCTACGGCTGCGGCGTTTGCGAACAAGTGTGCCCTTTTAAAGCGATTCGGAGCACAAGCTGATGAAATTGGACGTAGTTTTTTGCGGCGTAGGCGGACAGGGCGTCGTTGTTCTGAGTGATATCTTCTGCGAAGCTGCCCTCATCGAGGGGTTCGACGTTGCGAAAGCCGAGATTCACGGAATGGCTCAGAGAGGCGGTTCAATAGTTGCACACGCCAGAATCGGGGACAAGGTTCAGGCTCCGTTGATAGAGCGAGGAAAAGCAGACGTAGTTCTTGGCTTTGAAGTGCTTGAAACTGCACGCGCCTTGCCCATGTTAAAAAACGACGGGACAGTAGTGGTGAACAACAAGTATTTGCCGCCTAATGCCGCGGCTGCCTGCTCCAGCAAACCTTTGAGCCAAGAACAGCTGATGAGCATGATAAGGGCGCGAGCGTGCACTGT
>JBGPBS010000087.1:0-6251 GCA_041481365.1 Bathyarchaeia archaeon | reverse complement strand
CATCGCGGAGGAGTATGAGTTGGAGGCTGCGAGGAGCACGTCCCTTCTTCCCGGCGTCGTCGCTGCGCTGAAAAAAATGAAAAAGATGGGTTTGAAAATCGGTTTGTGCACGGTTAACAGCGACAGGGCCGCGAGTTACATATTGAAGCGGTTCAAAATAGCAGAGTATTTTGATGTCGTAGTTACCAGAAACGGCGTGCGGTACGTTAAGCCAAACAGTGAACACTTGGAGGTTACCTTGAAGGCCTTAGGCGTTGGCCCAGAAAACGCTGTGTTGGTTGGGGACGGAACAAGAGACATGCAATGCGCGAAGGAGTTGAAAGTCATTGCCGTCGGCTTGCCCACAGGAACCTCCTCCATAGATGAGCTGATTGCCCAGGGGGCAGACTATATCGTAACGTCGGTCGCCGACGTGCCGAGGCTTGTGGACGACATTGACAGGAGTGTCGAAAAGCTCAATAGCTAACCAAGTTAGGGTACACCGCATATCACCGAGTCCACGTTTTCCCTCAACCGTTCCGCGTCCGCCATGAATTTAGCGGACCACTGTGGTTTAGGTGTGACTTCCTTACAAAACAAACGCTCCGTCGGTTTTCCAGGCAATCGGTAAGGGTTCTTATGCCTGCGAGGAGAAAAATGAATCCATGTAAGTGGGCAGGTGCCCTCAGAGAATTAATGACACTCGCGTATCATGACTGGCGATGCTGTCCTGCCTTCTGATGCCTAGAGGCGCAGGATGACGTTTTCGGCACATGGGCGTACTATCTCAGCATAGCCAGCGAGGGTCTCTTGCGGGTAGGGTTTGAGCGTCTTAAAGGCTTCGTCCAGAGTGTCGCCCGGGACGAATTGTTGCAGTGCGAAATTCTTCACGCCTTTGGCGATCTCGCATATTCTGTGAATGTCCTGCGTTTGCACCAGTCCAGGGACGACGGTCGTTCTGAACTCGTATTCTACTTTTCCGGTTCTCAGGATTTCAATCGTCTTCAAGAGTTCAGTAGTGTTTTCTGCTCCCAGGTTTCGGTATTTTTCTGGGGATGTTTTTACGTCCAGGGCGACGTAGTCCAAATGCGGTAGACATTCTTCCAATGTTTTCGAGTCAAGCCCGTTCGTGTCAAGTTTCACCGCGAAGCCTTTCCCTTTTAGTTTTTTCAGGAATTTCGGTAGTTCTTTGTGGATAGTTGGCTCTCCACCTGTGATGACCACCGCATCGACGTATTTCTTTCGTTCTTCAAGAATTCTTAAGGCTGTTTCTTCGGTTAAGAATGGCGGTTGAGGATCCACCACTATTCTCCAGTTGTGGCAGAAGGGGCAGCGCAGATTACACCCGGGAGTAAAGAGCACTGACGATACCTTGTCTGGGAAGTCTGCGAGGCTTGTCTTCTGCAGACCACTGAACTTCATTGGGTTTGATCACTCAGGCCGCAATGGGTGCAACTTGCACGACAGCGGATTTGTCGAAGGTCCGGCGTACGGCAAACTCTGCCTGCTTCCCATCATTCCATTGGTCTACGGGGCGAAGGTACCCCACGACTCGAGAGTAGACTTCGCATTTGGCTCCGCAAGTTGGGCATTCTCTGTGTTCACCGTTCATGTATCCATGGTTTGGGCATATGCTGAAGGTAGGCGTCAACGTGAAGTACGGCAAATGTGAACTCCAAGCTACTTTGCGGATAAGCTCAGCTGCCGCTTTCCATGAGTGAAGCCTCTCTCCGAGATACACGTGGAAGACTGTGCCACCCGTGTAGAGGGTCTGCAGTCTGTCTTGATGCTCCAGCGCCTCGAACAGGTCACCTTCAAAATCAACTGGCAACTGCGAACTGTTTGTGTAGAAGGGCTCAGCACCGGTTTTCACGTTCTTCTCGTTAGCCGCGATGATGTCCGGATATTTCCTCTTGTCTATGCGGGCAAGCCTATAGGTAGTACCCTCAGCAGGCGTCGCTTCAAGATTATACATGAGATCAGTCTCCTCTTGGAATTCCACGAGTTTCTTGCGCATGAAATTGAGAACCCTCACTGCAAAAGCGGTTCCTTCAAATGAAGCAATGCCGACTCCGAAAAGGTTCGAAATGGCCTCGTTCAGGCCTACGATGCCAATAGTTGAAAAGTGATTGCGCCAATATTTCCCATGTTGCTCATTGACCCCTCTCAAATAACGCCTCGAATACGGGTAGAGCCCAAGCTCCGTGAAACCCTCAAGCACTTTGCGTTTTATCTCCAGACTGTCCCTCGCAATCTCCATCATATGTCCTAACCGCTCGAAGAACTCGTCCTCATCCTTCGACAAATACCCTATTCGTGGGAGATTAAGCGTGACGACGCCGATCGAACCCGTGAGCGGGTTGGCTCCGAAGAAACCGCCGCCACGCTTGGTCAACTCTCTATTGTCGATCCTCAGATGGCAACACATGCTTCTGACATCTTCCGGCCTCATGTCACTATTGATGAAGTTTGAGAAATATGGAACCCCATACTTCGCAGTGACTTCGAAAATCCTCTCAGCCACAGGTGAGTCCCAATCAAAATCCTTCGTCAAGCAATATGTAGGTATTGGAAAGGTGAAGACTCTGCTTTTTGAATCACCTTGATTCATAACGTCTGCAAAGGCCATGTTGAACATTTCCATCTCAGTCTGCATGTCACCGTACTTGGCATCCATCACTTGACCGCCGATAACGACGTTTTCGTCTTTCATGAAATTCGGAACCGTCAAGTCCAATGTGACGTTTGTAAACGGCGTCTGGAACCCTACACGAGTGGGCACGTTCATGTTGAAGAAAAACTCCTGCAACGCTTGCTCCACATCCTTTTGCGACAAACCATCGTAGTGTATGAACGGCGCCAAATAGGTGTCAAAGGTACTGAAAGCCTGTGCACCAGCAGCCTCACCTTGAAGCGTATAGAAGAAGTTGACGGCCTGCCCCAGCGCTGTGTGAAAATGCTTCGCAGGCTTGCTCTCAATTTTTCCTGATACTCCACCGAATCCGGAGATGAGCAGGTCTTTCAGATCCCAACCGACGCAATATGCACCCAAAACGCCCAAGTCATGGATGTGCATGTCTCCTGAGAAATGTGCATCAGCAATGTTCGGTGGGTAGATTCGCGTGATCCAGTATTTGGCAACGACGGTTGATGAGAGGTAGTTGTTCAACCCCTGCAAGGAATAGCTCATGTTCGAGTTCTCTTTCACCCGCCAATCCTCAATATCCAAATATTGGTCTACAAGGTCTGCGGAACTCAGAAGCGACGCTAACTCCCGCAGGTCTTGATGTTGCTTTCTGTACAGAATGTAAGCCTTAGCCGTTCGGGCATGCCCGTTTTCAATGAGTATTTTCTCAACTGAGTCTTGAATTTCTTCCACTGTTGGAACTCCGTCTTCTCCAAAACGTTTTCCCAGTTCTAACACAATTCGGTCGCTGAGTTTCTTGGCCTGTTCTCTGTCTTTTCCGCCAACTGCCTTGACAGCTTTCAAAATCGCATTTGTTATACGTTCCTGATCAAACGGTTCTAATCTTCCTTCACGTTTTCGGACCAACTTCATGTTTTTACCTCTTTCAACAGTTTCTTGAAATCTTCAGGTTCCCCGAATTGCTTGTACACCGAGGCAAACCTGATGTATGCTACTCGATCGAGCTTTTCCAAGCTCTCCATCACGAGATCCCCTATCTGCTGGGAGCTGACTTCCTCCTTTCCCAACGACATCAAATCCCGCCTAACGTGCTCTGCCAGTTCATGGATTTGATCCATTGTAACGGGTCTTTTCTCGCATGCTTTTTGAAGACCTCGCACGATCTTGTTCTCGTCGAAACGTTCCAGCCTACCGTCTTTCTTCTTCACCATCAATTCGATGGTCTCGACGTACTCGTAGCTTGTGAAGCGCCTGCCGCACTCTGCACACTCTTTTCGCCGCCTAACAGTGTTGTCAGGCGAGTCACGTGTTTCGAGGGTTCTAAGTGTTTCAGCCCCGCAGTATGGACACTTCATAACTTCACTTTTTTTTGTGCGGCACAGTCCTTAGTGTCTGATTGTTAAAGCAGACGCTGTATCTAGTGTTTTGTTATTTAAATCATTTCTACTGCAATATGGAAATTGCCGGTCAAACGTGGTTCGGAAGGATACCAAAATACACAGAATCATAGAAAAATATGATAGTCGAAACAGGTTCTCTTGAATAAGACAACCTCGATTCTGGTCAATGAGAAAAGCGTTTAAGATTTTCGATGAAACCTTCGGACAACAGGGTTAAACGCGCGTGCCAGCGCACCCGAAAATGCAAACACCACGCAACTGAAAACCAACACTGCGGCAAAAGCGAAGAAGACGCCAGCATAGTGAAGACTTGATGCAAGAACCAGACCGCTTGCAAAACCGCCCACCGTCTGTCCAACATCCATCGACGTGTCCAGAAACCCCATTGAAGTACCAACAAGCTCTTTTGGCACTAATTCACACATCAGCGGTGAGGTTGAAGCAGTAACAGTCGCAAACCCAAAACCATAGACTACGAGCAGAACGACCAGAGCCCTGAAGTCCTTAACGTAAGGAACTGCAGCGAGTGCCAAAGCAGAAAGAATACAGCCAGCAATTATCGGAACTCGTCTTCCAATTTTGTCTGAAACCCTCCCCATAGTTGGTCTTGCGAAGATTGCGACTGCCAACACGCTTGAATAAATCAGGCCCTGCCCTAAAGTCGTATATTTGAGGACATTTATCATATAGTCTGCGAGATAGAAGTCAAACGCGCCAAAAACATAGTACTGACTTGCCTGCACAAAGCTGACGATGGCTGTAGCAGAGTTGCTTGCCAGTCTCCACCAATCAGAAAGCATTTTCTTCATCGTTTTACCCGCTGGCATCGTTGGCGCAGCAGCTGTCAATCGTTGTCTTCTTGCCAGAAATGGCAACGATATAATGAGACCTGTCAGTGCTGCAAAAGCTACTGCAAGATAGACTTGATGAAAATCGTTGTTCGTAGCGAATAATATGTAGCCTCCTAAACTCGGAGCAACTATTCTTCCAGCGTAAGTCGCGGAGGTGAAAAGGGAAATTCGTTCGCCACGTTTGGCAGGAAAAAGTTCCGCAATAGAAGCCTCAGCTACCGGAACAAAGATAGCAGTTGCAAAGCCGTGGTAAAATCGGACGAGCACCAACTGCCGCCAATCGGTGATAAGGAGGTATAGGAATGGGGCTGAAGCGAAAATCAAGCCGGATATCAGCAAGAACCTCTTTCTGCCGAGGACGTCAGAAAGTGAAGCTGCAGGCAGGCTTGCCAGAATCCCAGGTATCGTAGAAGCTGCAACTAACAGGCCGCTCCAAGCGTCTGGAGTTCCAAGGCTTGTTGAAAGGGGATTCAGGACTGAGCCACTTTTCGACATCGTCGAACTTAGAATCATGAACCCTCCCATCACGCAGAGACTCCAGAAGACACCCTTGGCGGCGTTTTCAGTTTTCGCCATCGATGACACAACTTGACTTTTCAATACTTTTTCCACAACCTAATAAAAGTAGGGGGTACACAGACCAGTTCTTGCCCTCAAAGCATGCCAGGATCCCACCCTTCCACGAAGGATGAGTCTAGGTTGCGAGGGTTGACAAGAGAATCGTTTCAGTCATCGTTGAAAGATCGGACACATGCTTCGACAAATTCTTTGATAACAGAAGAGGTCACTTGGGTCCGATGGCGATTGTTGATTATCATGATAAGAATCTCGCAGCGGTTTCTACCATCCGAGCGATCAGTTTTCTTTTTGAGAAGGGAATGAACTCCGCTGCCTTCTACACTCCCGGACAGAGACAGTCTGATGATCTTTTCCTAAAAACCCGAGCGGGTCTCAGGCGAAGAATCAATGGAGGTTCATATGTAAGAATCTTCCAAAATGTGCACAATTAAGATTATTAGTCTTGTTCTTGTGTTAAAAAAGGCGGGAGTTTTTAAGGTTCCTTGGTTCTGATCTCGTCAACATTCAATTCTTTTACTCGTGTTTCGATGAATTCTGCGACCTTATCTTGGCTGTATTTTCTTTCCTCTTCTTGCTTCTTAAGCTGGTCTTCGATGGTTTCTAAAACTTTTTTCACGTCGAAGGGTTTCATTATGTATGCGTCTGCTCTCCTGTTCACTGCCTCTATTGCGTTTTGCAGGGTTGGATATCCAGTGATTATTATTTTCCGCATTCTGGGTGTCGTGTCTTTCAGTTGCGTTAGCAGTTCAGTGCCCTCCATGTCCGGGAGCCTGATGTCTAACAGCGCCACGTTGT
>JBGPBS010000086.1:0-6431 GCA_041481365.1 Bathyarchaeia archaeon | reverse complement strand
CAACAAACTCGTCACGAACCCCCAACGCGGAGTGTACTTGCCGCCTCAGCAGAGGGAGGTAGCAATGGTGTTTCAAGATTATGCTCTCTACCCGCATATGACGGTTTTCAAAAACATAGCTTTCCCTCTTGAAGTCAGAGGCAAGAACAAGAATGAAGTTTTGAGAAGAGTTAAAGCCACGGCCGAGCTATTGGGTATTTCGCAGCTTCTAAGTAGGAAGCCGAAGCAGCTCAGTGGGGGTCAGAGACAAAGAGTTGCGTTGGGAAGGGCGATCGTTAGAGAACCGAAGATTTTCCTGATGGATGAGCCTCTTGCGAATCTCGATGCTAAACTGAGAGTGTACATGAGATGTGAGTTGAAAAAACTACATCAGAAATTGGGAACGACGACAGTCTACGTCACGCATGATCAAGTTGAAGCGATGTCTCTTGGGGACAGAGTGGCCGTTCTGAAGGACGGCATCTTACAGCAAGTTGCAGCTCCTACTGAACTGTATGATGTTCCCAAGAACACGTTTGTGGCAGGCTTCATCGGAAGCCCTCCGATGAACATGCTCAATGGCAAGCTTGTAAAAAAAGATGGGAACTTGACGATAGACTTAGGATTTGCAACGTTTGAACTCCCTGACTGGACAGAAGAGAAACTGAAGGAGAAGCAAGCATCAGAAGTTGTGCTGGGTTTCAGGCCCGAAGACATCAGGCTAGCTGGCAGATATCAAGAGAACGCCATAGAAGCGAAAGTAGAAATGTTCGAGTCAATAGGAAGAGAAATCCATAGTCACCTAGCGGCTGGAGATTATTCCATTGTAGCCGTGACAACGCCTGCTGAAAACGTGAAAGTTGGCCAGTCGGCTTGGGTTGTTCTCAGCGAGGAGAAGATCCATGTATTCGATGGAAAAACTGGAGAACTATTGGCTTAGAGTGGGTTTCGCTGCTTCGATGCTATTTTTGGCTCACTTAGAATGGAACACTTAGGACGAATGCGTAACGCATAAATCCGCTTCCACCATTCTAGAAGTTCTGGTCGGGCGGTAGCTCAGCCTGGCAGAGCTTCCGAGCGGGCTAGCAACGCTAGCCAGCGAAGATGCTGTAGATGCCTACCCACGGTGGGCGTTACCCAGCCTACCAGGCGTACATGTGGAAACCGGACTGTCGCAGGTCCAAATCCTGCCCGCCCGACCAAGCCTGCTTCACCGAAGCAAGGCCGATTCTCAAATCTGCTTCAAGTTTGGAATTTGGCAGGTGCTAGGTGGTAGATTGACCTGCGGTTTGGGAAGTGAAAAGAGTCGCGAGAAGCATACTCCAGTCGATTCATGGGCATTCGGCCCGAGTTTTCATGAGCGAGCAATCTGTGCCTGTTCTTCATTTAACAATATTCCAACATGCATGCGTCAAGTCTTATATGACTTTGCTCGGGATAATGCTTGCAAAGCTGGACTGCATGGAAGGGGCGGCTGAGAATATTGTTTGATGGTTCCAACAGGGTGAGCTCGATAAGACCTTCAGCGATTCGAAGAATGCTCGAGCTCTCGGCGGGAGTGAAGAATGCTATTCATCTAGAGCAAGGTGAACCTGACTTCGTAACGCCGAAGCATATCGTAGAAGCGGCTTTGAAGGCTGCCGAAAAAGGTTTCACTCATTACACGGAAATCAATGGAACTCCAGAGCTACGTGAGGCAATAGCTGAAAAGCTGGAGGGAGAAAATGGAATTGATGCTGACCCAGAAACAGAGATAACCGTGACTTCAGGCTCTCAGGAGGCCATGCTCATAGCCGCATTGGGCTTATTGAATTCAGGCGATGAAGCCCTGATTCTTGATCCGTACTACCCTGCGTGTTTCGAAGACACCCTGATTGCAGAAGCGAAACCTGTTCCGGTTTCACTCGATGAAAAAGAAAGCTACACAATAGACCAAGAAGCCTTGGAACGAAAGATAACCCGCAGGACCAAAATGATCTGGATGTGCAACCCATCCAACCCCACGGGGCACATGTTCTCGAAGCAGGAACTCGAAATGATGGCAGAAGTTGCGCAAAGACATGATTTAATAGTTTTCGCAGATGAGATCTACGAGAAAATAGTCTACGATCATGCCAGACACGTAAGCATAGGCTCATTGCCTGGAATGGAAGACAGAACCATCACTGTGAACGGCTTTTCAAAAACATACGCTATGACCGGGTGGAGAATCGGATACGCAGTGGCAGGAAAGAAACTCTCGACTATCCTGCGCAACTTGCACTATTACGCGGTCCTGTGTCCGAACTCAATCTCACAAAAAGCAGCTGTTGCCGCCTTGGCAGGGCCGCAAGATTGCGTTCACCAAATGGTGACGGAGTATGATAGAAGAAGGAAATTCATGCTTCAGGAACTCGATGAGATCGGATCTGTGCCTTATGTCAAGCCCAAGGGAGCGTTCTACGTTTTTCCAGATTTCTCAAACTTCGAAAGATCAGATGAGATTTTCGCATCGGATCTATTGAAAGAAGCTGGAGTTGTGACCGCACCTGGATCAGGATTCGGAAAAGCAGGCGAAGGGCATCTCAGAATATCCTATTCAGTCTCTTATGAACAGCTTAAAGAGGGAATGACCCGGATCAAAAGGTTCTTGGAGAAAAGGGCCTAGATTTCCAAGTGCTTGAACGGTGTGGCCTAGTCAGCAAGCGTCATGCATCACCAGCGCCTGCAACAATCAGTATCGGTCAACCAAGTCACACGAAAATGCCTCAACTCATGCGAGAGCGTAGGCGCAGGAATCTGTATTCGACGATGAATGTCTTAGTCTCTTTGCTTCTCTATCTTAACTAGGCCTTTTTCCGCGTTTACCTCGACCAGGTCGCCATCGTGTATAATTTCAAAGGGGTCCTTCTCCAATCTGTTCACAAGTGGAACCTTTGCAATGAATGCACTGACGATGAGCACTGTTTCGACATCCTTGACTATCATTGCTTTAGGAGCAACATTATGCAAAGCCAGTTTGAAGAGACCATCTATCTGAACCACAGAACTGGCCTTTCCTGAAGGAAAAACCAACACCTTATCTGCAACGTTCTTTCCCGCCAATTCGTGGCTTTTCTCTCTGACTATGCCTGTCTTCGGGTCTGTAAGGTAGAAACAAATAGGTTCATGGGAGACGAGGGCCTCGCCTACACCGCAGCCACCTATGATCTTATGACACTTCAAAGTTATTTCCAAATTCCTCATCGTCATCTCCCCTTCACAGCAGCTTCGACGCAATCTTGAAGCCTTGCCACTCTGACGTCTCTGAATCTCCGGTAATAAGCACATTTGGGCGAGTCCGTCATGCCAACTTTGTCTTTGTAAGCTATCCAGCATGGCTCATCAATGCACGTGTCCACCACAACATGCCCACCTGCATCCTCTATGATTTTCACGTAGCCGCTTCTTTCACCCAACATCTTGGTCGTAGCCGACGTGCACACCCAGAAGGCAAGGCCCTTGACTATCTTCTTCCCACCCAAGAGCCCGGCCACATGCTCTAACTGCTTCAACGTGTAATGAGGGCACCCGAGCATGATGAAATCTATCTTGCCACTTGTCGTCTGGAGCTCTTCATAAGCCTGATCAAGCTCATGCTTTGTCACCGTGATTTTCTCTTCTGGAACGTCGTCTTGAAACGCTTCTTCAATCGTCTCCGCCTCAACCGTGAAACCCGGAATGTAAAACATCGATATTGCGCCAGAAGTGTTTGACATCGCGCAGAAGTTTATCAGTTCCTCTGTGCATGGGCGCCTCGTTATGCCAGTAAGCGCAGGAATTCCGTATCCCACTTCTTTGCCGACATGGTACCCCAGAAGCGTGTAGTCAAACTCATCCTTCAAGTCAGCTTCCACGTTGACCAAAACTGTGGCTTTTCGATTTTCTCTAATGTGCAATCCATACTTAGGAGTCTTACCTATAACGCCTGCAGCTAGGGCACTCTGTGCTGCTTCACGGTTTGTGCGGGCGCCAATAACCGAATTCACGTAGGGTGTGGCACTTGACTCTGAGAAGGCGACAGTTTCGCCGAATAGTGGAATATTCTCCGCCAAGTATGGTAAGCAACTCCAGCCTGGTATTGCGCCCACTACCTTGTAGGCTTCCATGACTCTTCGGGCTACTTCCGCCTCATCTTTTGGAGATGCAAAAAGCTTGTCAAAATACTTGATGTCGTACACTGGATTGGTACTCGTAGGCACTTTGCAACGTGCCCCTCCATTTGCTAGGAGCTCGACAAAATACAGGTCTCCTTCCTGACCGCTTGAAGCGGCATGTGCACGAGTTATGGGAATCATTTCTTCAGCGTCATATGCATCTCCAATCGCCACAAGCAGTTCAAGCGCTTTCTGCGTTCCTTCTCCAAATTCACCTTTGAGCATTCGCTCTTCTTCTCTGCTCAGAAACAAAACAATTCACCATCCATTTTCATTCTTGATCCCATTTTAGCAGGTATTCTGAGCGTGTCCCTCCACGAACCTTGCAATGTTGTCGATGCAAATGTCTGTGCATCTTCTTATTGCCTCAACCGTATGGAACCCAATATGAGGCGACAGTATCGTGTTGTCAAGTTTGAACAGCGGATTATCTTTGGCTGGAGGTTCTTCAGAAAACACATCTAGACCTGCGAAAGATACACTGCCTGATCTAAGCGCATCGACCAAAGCCTTCTCGTCGATTACTTTGCCCTGGGACGTGTTGATTAATGCAACGCCTCTTTTCATGGCGTCGATCTCCTTTTTTCCTAGTAGACCCGCTGTCGCAGGCGTCAAAGTCACATGTATGGTTATGAAGTCACTTTTCTTCAAGAGTGCTTGGAGATCAACATATTCCATTCCGATCTGCTCAGCTCTCTTCACGTTTGGGAATTTGTCATAGGCCAGAATCTGCATGTCAAAACCCTTGGCGATTTCGGCCACTCGACAGCCGATGGATCCTGTCCCGATTATTCCGAGAGTTTTACCCTGTAATTCGACACCTCCAAAAGGTCTCCAATCGAAGTCACCTTTTCTAACATGCTTGTCAGCGTGCGTCAACCTTCTAGCCGCCCCCAACAAGAGAGCGAAGGTGTGTTCAGCAACAGCTTCCATAGCATAACCCGGGACGTGCGAGACCACTACTCCTCTTTCTCCGGCGGCTTTGAGATCCACATAATGGCACGTTGTAGCCCATATTGATACCATTCTGAGCCTCTTTGAAAAACCGATGACCTCTCTGGTCAAGTCAGTCCAACCAACCATTACTATGTCAGCAGATTCGGTCCTTTTCTTCAATTCATCAAGCGTCTTTGGAGGCTCGTCGAAAACTTCGAGATCACCGAGCGAGCGTAATCTCTTTATGTGCTCCTTTTCCAAATAGACATGGTCTATGACGGCTATCTTCATTTTCAGCGTCACCTTCTGGGAATCGCAAGTCGCTACTTAAGTCTTATTCGAAGGTGAAATAACTTTTGCTCAGGCTTTCTGAAACACGTCTCCCAAGATAACAGGGTCTCCTCTCAGTTTATGTTGCGCCAACTTCATAACCGGAAAAATGGAGTTTAGCGGGCTCTTGACTGAACTCTCGGTTCCATCAAAGCCCACAGCCAGTCGACAAACTCTTTCAGATTCTTTGTCTGTATGTAAATGTCTCCTGGTCCAGTGATCTCGGTTACTAGGCCTTCGCCGCCTAATAGTGTTTCTTTGAGTCCGCCGAATTTTGTTACTTTGTATTGGCAGGTGTCACTGAAGGCCACGAGGTGGAAGTTGTCGACTATCATCGTTTGTCCTGCATTCAGCGTGTGCTTGTCTATTGCTCCGAAAGTGTTTATGAAGAGGGTGCCGTTGCCTGTGACTCTTATCATGAAGAGACCCTGGCCGAATAATCCTTTAGTGAAGCCTTCCCATTTTACGTCCAGGTCAACGTTTTCCGTTGACGCTATGTATGCGGCTTTCTGGATCACGTAGCCATAGCCTGGTCTGACTTCAAGCATCTCTATGTCGCCTACTGGCGCGGCACCTAGCGCTACTTCTCCAGGACCTTTTGTTGCGGTGTAGTCGTTCACCCAGAAGGATTGGCCGCCGATTATGCTTAAGCCTAAGCTGCCCAGGAGGCTTTTTTCTCTTTTTCGAGTGTGCGCTTCTATACCTGGGTCCATGTAGGTCATGGCGCCTGCTTCAGCCGTTATCGTCTCGCCCTGGTCCAAGTTAACGACGAGCATGGCGTAGGATGGCTTGTACTTAATCTCATACTTCATACCGATGCACCTCTCACTGAGATATTGTATTGCTTAGAGACAAATAAGCTTAATTTGTGAGGTCAATTAAAAAAAGGTTCGTTAGAGCGAAAAGTGGCATTAGTTTTTGTTTAATAGCGTTCAGTTTTGTCATTGCAGAGGACAAGGTTCAAAAGGAACTCGTTGATTAAGGCAATGACTAATGATACCTCTTCTACCT
>JBGPBS010000085.1:0-6498 GCA_041481365.1 Bathyarchaeia archaeon | reverse complement strand
TGTTAAGAGTGTGCTCATATCGGTGATGAGCATTCCAAGGGCATCAGGCGGTCGACCGAACGAACAACACAGCAAGCGTATGTTGCCGAGGTTTGAAGTGTCTTCTTCTTCGGAAACTTCGCGTGTCATAGCGATGTTCAGTTTGACTCTGCGTTTTTCTTTTGCTTCCGTCAATGATTCCTTCAGTCCGTTGAGAATTGCTGGGTGTGAAATGAAAATGGTTACTTCCTTCCGTGCCGCTGCAATTAGTGTTTTCATTCTGTTGATTATGTTCTTTTGTCCCCGGATGATATAAGCTACTTCCAATTCCTCCGGCTTTGCGGCGCTCTCGTATGCTGGCGTCAGCATGTCGACTAAAACATCTGCTTCTTTGATTTTCTCATTGAGCTTCTCAGTAAGTTGCTGTTTCAGGTTGGCGACAGCATCCTTCGGTGGCATGGGCAGGTAGATGTTCGGATTGCCTCGCTGAACTATGAGCATGCTCTTCTTAGCAAGTCCGTCCAGAGCATAGTAAATCTTCGAGTCAGGGATGCCAGTTTCCTTGCATAGTGTACTTGCTGTTATATTGGAATGCGTCAAGAGCGTGAGGTAAGTCAACGCTTCATGCGTGGACAATTCTAATTCTTTGAGCCGCGAAACCATTCGGTCTCGTGCGACTGGTTCTTTGATGCTCACAGCAGTTTCCTCCTACCTCTAGTAAGTAGAGGTCAGAGAAACCTTAAATAGTTTTCTACTACCCTGCTATAGTAGAAAACAATCGATAGGGATGTCTAGCATGGAAACAAAAGAAAGCCAGCGCAATATGCAACTTGAGAATGAGCACCCAAGCAAGCTCAGAAGACGTGCAATTGACCAGCTGGCCATTGGAACGATAATACTTCTGTGGGGCAGTCTGTTGGCACTAAAGCAAGTTGGAATGATGGACAAGAACGTAAGCACGTGGCCCTTTCCCTTAACAGCCTTCGGCATACTGCTGATAGCTGGGGGCATCTACAGATTGCATAGATCGAGACGTCTGTCAGAAACACCATGAAGACGCGTCAGAAACAACAAGGAGGTGATATGTTATGGAAGACAAAATCAAATTGTTGATAGCGGTTGGAGCTTCTGTAACGGCGAATTGTCAGCCTTGTCTTAAAACCGCCGTCACTCAGGCTCAATCAGTGGGAGTGGATAAGAAGGAAATCCTCGAAGCAATCGCAATAGGGAGAGTTGTCAGAAGGGGTGCATTTGGCAAGATGGACAAATTCGCCTCTGATCTTACCGGAAAGGACGTGGGCAACTCAGACGAATGTCCATTTGGCTCGACAGAAGAGGAAGTCAAAGAATGGGTAGACCAAGAAGATCAATGTGATTGCAGATGAAAGATTGGGCTTTTGAAGATAAGACTCAAGATGTGTTAGATAGCGCATATAAGCCAACATGTGGGAGGTGTGAAATGTGAAAGAAGAAAAAGTGAAGAAGATAGTTCGAGAAGGTTACGCAAAGATAGCCAAGAAGGAGAAATCTTGTTGCAGCGGACCGACTTCCTGTTGTTCTGATGCCGCTGATATGAACGAGGGGATCAGCAGGAGAATAGGTTACAGCGAAGAAGAAATAGGCTCAGTTCCTAAGGGCGCAAACCTAGGCTTGGGATGCGGCAACCCTGTTGCATTGGCTTCTCTGAAAAAAGGACAGACCATCCTTGATCTTGGCTCTGGCGGAGGGTTTGACTGTTTCCTCGCAGCAAACAGAGTCGGCAGAGGCGGCAAGGTCATCGGCGTGGATATGACCCCTGAAATGATTGACAGGGCAAGAGAGAACGCAAGAAAAGGCAAGTATGAAAACGTCGAATTCAGGCTTGGAGAAATCGAGAATCTGCCCGTGGCAGACGGCTCAGTTGACGTTATCATCTCAAACTGCGTGATCAACCTCTCACCGAACAAAAAACGCGTGTTCGAAGAAGCTTTCAGAGTCCTGAGACCGAACGGCAGACTGATGGTCTCAGACATTGTCCTTCTGAAGGAGCTTCCAGACAGCATAAGAAATAACGTTCAGGCATACATTGGATGCCTCTCAGGCGCGGAAATGAAGAACAAATATCTGAGTCTCATAAAATCGGCAGGCTTTCAAGAAGTCAATGTCCTTGAAGAGAATTACTTCCCAGTTGAGAATATGGCTAACGATCCTACTGCGCAAGCAATTGTCAAGACCTCTGAAATACCGACTGAGAAAATCAAGAAAATCGTCAACTCTGTCGCAAGCGTAAAGGTCTCCGGCGTCAAACCCAAGGATTGACGGTTAGGCCGCATTTCCTACCTTTCATCTGTTAGAGGTTGGCCTGCAATTTCGCAGGCGCGGGCGACGACCTCATACTGCTGGGATTTCAGCAGGTGTCTGACTTCTCGAGCTGTCAACGTGAAAAGCTGAAGCGAGGCTTTGCAAGTATCCTCGAAGCTTTGCCCGCCTTCTCCCAAAGCGGCACTCTGCACGCGCGCCCAACCTGCTCCCATTCTTGCGGAAACAAGATCCCATAGCTGATTTTCAGTATCGTAGAGGATTCGGTGGTGCACGATCAGTATCGGCGCCATATGAATTGCCAGCAGAGATCGTTGAATTGATGCGGCACTTCTGCGCCCCAGCTGTAGGTTCCCAACTAATCTATGAACTTCCTCAGCGTATCCGGTGAGCTCTTCGGCGACCCATTCGGCTGCTTGCTTCCCCAAGGAGTCCCATTGCCATCGTTTAGCTTCCTGCTTCAGTCCCTCTGCAATCCCCTCCGGATCATAGATTATAAGTGCATTACGCCAAGCCTGGATGACTCCCCCAACCTGACCTGGATCTTTGAAGGCTCTCAGGTGTTGCCTCGGGGTACTCCAAGATACTGATACTAAGAAACCCTGATACAGTTCAAGCCTGCAATGCGGTCCTCTGCCTACAGCATGAATGTCAATATCTGATTCTTTGTAAGCCTCACCTCGCACCCAACTGCCGAAAAGAACTACCGCACCCGCTTTTTGGGCTACGAGCCTGCGAGAAAACGCTCGGGCTACCAGCAACACTCTTCTATTCATCTAACACCATTCCGCACATTTACACGAACAATCTGAATTATTTTTATCCTTGGTCGAAAACGCTCTCTGCAAGCCAACTCTATTCCAACTTCTCAAAACGATAATGTGTTCATCTCGTATGTGTGAAGAGAAGTTTCTAGATTATTCTCTCTTCAGAGATTTTTCGATTTCAGCGTAGTTTGGTTCGACGCTAGGATCATCTGAAACCCAAACGTAACGTACAGTGCCTTGCTTGTCTATTATGAAGACTGAGCGTTTCGCAACTGTGTAGCCCTCCAGTCCTGCGAAGTTCGGCAGTTCCATGCCGTAGAGTCTTATCACTTCACGCTTGTAGTCGCACAGCAACGGGAAAGTGAGCATGTTCTTCTCGGCGAAGGCCCTGCTCGACCACGGGTCATTAACGCTGATGGCGACGACCTTGGCCTTCAGCACTTCCAGCTTTGCGAGGGAGTCTCTGAAAGTGCACAGCTCTCTCGTGCAGACCGAAGTGAAAGCGCCTGGAAAGAACGCGAGAACCAACGCGTCACCGAGAAAGTCTTTCATGGTTCTCCACTTCATCTGGTTATCGACAAGTTTGAATTCCGGTGCTTTCTGCCCGACTGTTATCTTTGTCCCCATCTTTTCTCAAACCTCAGCGTATGCTTTCTCATGGTATCTTTCTTTAGGTTCTTATGAGTTTTGGAAGAATCCGTACGCACAGACGCGGAATACTGGTACTGGATAAGGAAATAAACTGCGCTGCTTGAGCCATCGTGAAAAGTCTTTTATTCCAACAAGAGTATATTGTTTGAAAAGTGGTTCTATGGCTAAATGTCCTAAATGTAAAAAGGAAATCAGTACTCCTAAGAAGACTTGGAAGATGGCTGGTAGAAAAGACAAGAGCGGCAAGAGGACAGAACTCACAATCGGACTCTATGAGTGTTGCGGGAAAACCTTCAGATCAGTGTTGAACAAGAAAAAAATCTGAACTCACCTGGACAGTACTCCCTTGTCTTTTTTTTCTATCTTCAAATCCCTAATCAATCGTCTGACAAAGAAGAAAAATCGTTGACTTCGAGTTTCCGAACGAGCTTCATAAGCGTTATTTCATCTTGAACTATTGAATGATAATGTGAATAAGCATGAAGTTTTGTGATAAGTGTGGTTCTCGAATGCGAGAGGAGCGAACGGGCTTCACTTGTCCAAAATGTGGGAACATCGTTCATGCTAAACCTAGAATGTTGCAGAAGAACGTGAAGAAGATTGAACATCTCAATTCCGTCTACGTAGTCAACAGCAAACAAGACGGAAACGTAAAAGTCATTCACGCATGTCCTAAATGTGGAAACAAAGAAGCATTCCATTGGTACTCTGGAGTGTCAGGTGAACACGCAGGCATCAGAACGGAAACAACAATAGAGCATTTCCGATGCACGAAGTGCTCACACACGTGGAACAAAAGCTCTTGACATCTCAATGGGTGAACCATCGGCAGCTTGTGGGGAACCATGAACCGTCGGCAATATTACTGCGGCCTGCAGTAACGCTTATTTAATTAGCTCTAAGGTATTCTGTTGACAAAAATGAAGGTGGAAATAGTGGACCACACAGTTGTTCATTTCGAAATCCCGGCGGAAAACACTGAGAAACTGAAGAAGTTCTATTCTGGAGTCTTCGGATGGAAAATCGAAAAAGGCAGCGAAGACATGAGCGGACCCATGGAATACTGGCTTCTGGGCACTGTACCCGCGGACAAGCAAATGAGACCCTTGCGACCAGGCGTCAATGGAGGCTTATACAAGAAGACGAATAAAGAGATGAAGCCCGTCAACTATATTTCAGTCGAGTCCGCTGATGAATACATCGAGAAGATAAAGAAGCTCGGTGGAAAGATTATCGTTCCGAAGCAAGAAGTCCCGCAAGTGGGATGGACCGCGATAGCCGTCGACCCGGAAGGAAACCAATTCGCCATTATTCAGCCGATTCATCCATAAAAAACACCATTTTCCCTTTTTTCCCACTTCGTCTAGGCAGTCTTGTACACTCGATGATCGTACAAGGACAGGTGAAGCCAGCTTAAGTGTGCTCGTGGATCTACATACAGAACCAAAATGGTCAACGAACTCACCGAGCTCGAATCATATGGATAACAAAATGAGCGTCAAGTATCATCTGGAACTTATGTCCGAAGTCAAGGCGCACGCCAGACCAATGACGCAGTCTCAGAAAGAGAAACTTGAAAGTTACATTGGCACTACTAAGACCTGTTATGCAATAAATGCCGATACGGAGAGGCATATAGTCAGAGAATGGATCAACAAGCATCAAGACCTCAACGTGTCTGAATTTGTTGAATTACTCAATTCTTTGTACCGGGGAGAATCATGCAATGAGATTTCTCTTGCTGGCGAGTTGCTTGAGTGCTTGCCCAAATTGAGGAAGAACCTGGATCCGGAATATCTTGATGCTTGGTTGAACAAGGTGCAAGGTTGGGCCGAAGTTGACTCAATATGTCAATCAAAATTCTCCGCAACAGAAGTCTTGGCCAAATGGAAAAAATGGAAACAACTGTTGAGAAAGCTGGCTACTGACGGCAACGCCCACAAAAGACGTGCCAGTCTGGTTTTGCTCACCAAACCGGTTCGAGATTCAGGTGAAATGAAGCTAGCAGATTTGGCTTTCGCGAACATCCACAAGCTCAAGCACGATCGAGACATGTTGGTGACAAAGGCCGTTTCATGGTTGCTACGGGACTTGATCAAGAATCACAAACAACAGGTGGAAAAATATCTGCGAGAAAACGAGGATACGTTGCCAAGAATTGCTATTCGGGAAACCAGGACAAAACTGTTGACCGGAAGGAAAACACCTGCTCATAAAAAATGATCCGCTAAGCTTCCTGCAAACCGAAAATGGACCTCGACAGCGCAGTTGATAGTGGTGTGGCAGGCGAATACCTAAACGGTGGAAAGCGGCCTAGAAGCAAAGGTTGTTATGCATTGCTCCCAAAGCTAAAAAAGCCTGTTGTCTAAGTGAAGGACCCAATAGTCTGAGCTGGACATGCACTCAAGTGGCAAAATCTCCCGCAAAATCCCATTCTTTTCATAGTTTTCAGAATGCAATGTATTACACGTGCTTTGAAAGGGGCATCTTCAGCAAGCTCCCCTTCTTGGTTATCGCATATAGGACTAATGGACACTTTGAAAATTCAAGAACTGATTTCTCTATCTTCTGTTGACTGTTTTTGACAATAATATCTGAATAGGTTGTATCTCTGCAGGCGTGGCCAACCAGTCTTTGCATAAATTAGTTTTTCCGGGTTTTTCTTCAGCCAGTTCATCATATGGAAAAAGCTCTTCGCCTTTTTCTCATCTCTTTCTTTTACGGGCTCATAACCCAAGTTTCTAATTTCGTCAAGGTATGCTATTTCCGTAAGCCTCTGCGGTTCCCCGGTGACTGTGATTCT
>JBGPBS010000084.1:0-6529 GCA_041481365.1 Bathyarchaeia archaeon | reverse complement strand
GAAGGTCAAGATAGAACATAATTGCGAAGCTGCCTAGTATCGAGGAGATGTCTACCAGAATGCTCGTTAGTCCAACTCTGATGAATATTCTGACGGTGTTGGCGTCGTTGGTCGGCCGGGAGATGATTCTTCCAGCTTCGCCTTCTGAAAAATACCTGAGGGAGATGACCTGCAGCTTTTCCATCATGTCGTCCCTCATCTTTGCAACCACTTTTTCTCCCACTATACGCATTTGATAGGTTTGGATGTACTGGAACAGATAGTTGCCTAGAATGATAGCGGCGAACAGGGGGATCCACCATATGAAGCCCGAAAGGTTCTTCGGCGTTATTATGCTGTCGATGGCTATCGCGTGCATGTAGGGGGCAGCTAGGCCGGTGAAGGCGCCGGCTATCGTGGCGGCGACACCGATTTGCAGGTTTCGTTTGTTGGCTTGAGCGTACTCGTAGACCCTTCTAATCAACACCCGGTCAGGGACGGTTCTTTTTCTTCTCTCTTCCTCTTTTGTCGAGAAAGTTCCGTACGAACCTGACACTAGGAACCACCTGCTTCCCGTAGGATGGGTGAAGCTTTTTGGACAAACTGGGTTTCATAGACCTTCTTGTAAACGCCATCTTTTGCTATGAGGTCCTCGTGTGTGCCAAATTCCGCTACTGAACCGTTCTCAAGGACCAGTAACTTCTCAGCCGTCTTTATCGTTGAGAATCTCTGCGCTATTATGAGGGTTGTCCTTGCCTTTGTTGCTTCTTCTATTGCGGATTGAATTTCTTGCTCCGTCTTCGCGTCCACAAAGGAGAGCGAATCGTCCATTATCAGCATCCTCGGGTTGCCCACGAGCGCTCTCGCTATGGTTATTCTCTGCTTCTGACCCCCCGAAAGCGTAACCCCCCTTTCCCCAACAGGTGTGTCGTAACCAGATGGAAGGGATTCAATGAAATCGTGTATTCTGGCCGACTTGGCAGCTTGCACTATTTCATCCATCGAAGCGTTAGGCTTACCGAAGGCAATATTCTCCCTCATCGTTCCAGAAAACAGGAAAACATCCTGCAGCACTACGCCTATCTGCCGCCTGAGGGAAGCCAGCTTGAATTCGCGGATGTCCGTGCCATCTATCCTTATGCTGCCCGCTTGGATGTCGTAAAACCTTGGGATTAAGTATATCAGAGAGCTTTTTCCGGACCCTGTTGCGCCCAGTATCGCTATTTTTTCACCTGGCTGCACCGTAAAAGTGACCTTATTTAGCACAGGCCTGTCTTTCACGTACCCAAACGTGACGTTTTCCAGCTCAAGTTTTCCTTTTTCTATCCTAGCGTCTCTGGCGTTAGGCATATCTTCAACGTTTCTTGGAGCATCTATCATTTCTTGGACTCTTTCCAGTCCCGCGGAAGCCGCAATCCACGTGCCCAGAGTCTGGCTCACGTCCCTTATGGGAAAGGTCATTCTCATCATGTATCTGACAAAGAGAATCAAGTAGCCAATTTGTTCAACCGCTAAGGCTGAGTAAGGAACTCCGAGCGTAATTCCTGCATATACGTAGACCAAGGCCGCTCCAAGCGTGAGTAGCGCTGGACCGAGCGGCATGTAGATTGACTGTATCTTGCCCGCGGTGATTGCGGTGTTCACGTATATATCTTCCACCTCTTTGAATCCATCAACAACATTCTTTTCTCGGCGGAATATCCTGACTGTTTTCATTCCGATGATGTTTTGCTGTATGTAGGAGGTCAATCTTCCCATGATCAGCTGCATGTTTCTGAAGAGGGGCATCGTTTCTGTCCAGAGGCGCGTTGTGAAATAGAAGATGAGCGGCATCGTGGCCATGGAAATCAGTGTCATGAGCGGGCTTATTGGGAGGATTATCGCAATTATGATGATTGTTGTGAAGACAGCGTTGAGAACAGTGCCAAGCCACGTTCTCAGAAACATGTCGACCAGTTGAAGATCCACGGTGGCTCTTGACGTGAGATCGCCAACTCCCACAGAATCGTAAAAACTGAAGGATTTGCCCTGGAGCGCACGGTAGTACTCTGTTCTTATGTCTCGCACTATGTATTGGGACATTATTCCGTGCACGTAGGTCAGAATGAAGTTCGTGATGGCGTAGCCAATTCCGGCCAGTATGATGACGAGTAGGTAGCCTGGTAAGAGGCTAGTGTTTGATGGAACAGTGGGAGGGCTCCCGATCACGTTGATTATGATTAAGCTGGTGTACAGCGGTTCGAGCGAGAACAGAATGGATCTTATGACTGCAAGAGCAACTATTGCCGAGACGTGCCATGGGTATCTGCTGTGATACTGCAAAAGTCTTTTGAAAGCCGAAAAGGACTGCGCGAAACCCTTCTGCGGTTTAAGTGACTTAGCATAATCCACAAGAGGTTTTGCTATACTCATCTTGATCTTCTTGGCATAGTCAGAACCCCTCAATTCGATATAAAGATTTTCAGAACGCTCTAATCTATTGAATATCAAAAGCGAAGCTTCTTCTGTTCCAAGTTTGGACTCGCTTGTGCGCTATTGTCTTCAAATTCGTCGTAAGGTGTCTAGCGCATGAATTTCCAATGAACATTGAATTAATCCTTTAGAACAACACTCAAACTCCTTTCTTCTTGGGAACCTTCTCGAACCCTGAGTCACTCTGATAAATGCTCTCTGTACAACAAAACTGCTTCAATCTAGTTCCGATACATGTTTCAACGGGTCTGCATTTCTCAGAAATTGAGGGAGCTTTTCGGCAAGTTCGCAAACATCTGCCACCATCATGTCAGGCTTCATTTTGCTTTCAAGCAGGTTTTCAGTTGAATAGAACTGCGAGGGAATGAAAATTGTTTTCATACCAACGGTTTTTGCGCCTTTAATATCCTCCTGAGGACTATCGCCGATGTAGACAGTTTCTTCTGCGTCGACTCTCAGTCTTCTTAATGCTGTTTCAAATATCTGCTTATGCGGCTTTCGCCAGCCAACATCTTCTGAAACAAGGACTACATTGAAGAAGTGGTTTATGTCAAGTTTTCTCAGTCCTGCATGTATGACTGGGGCATACGTGAAGTTTGAGATCAAACCTAACTTGTAATCTGACGATGTCTTCTGAAGCAATTTTCTTGTGCATGTTCTGAGTCTGAGGGAATTCAAATAGTCTTTGAAGAAGACATTGACAGCTGTTCCTATTCTTGTATCTTCGGAGTTGGTGTCGAAGCCGAGATTTTTTAGTGCTTCCGCAATCCAGACGGCGTTTGTAACTTCAATTAACTCTTGGTAACGGACGGTTTGGTACTTTTCAAGTGCCAAGCTGTAAGCATCTAGGAAACATTTAGGATCAACATTGAAACCCTCCCCAACAATAGCTCTGCAAAGTTTCATCGTTGACTCTTCAAGGTTGTAGCCCTTAACCTCTACTAGGATTCCGATGAAGTCGAAAATTACCGCTTTTGCGGGACCCGAGTCTAATCCCCCAAGTTCTGTGTTCGGCTTTGCAATTCATGCTCTTGAATAAAAAGATTCGTGGGCGTTTCTCCGAAGCTCCGAATTGACCTTTCGCAGCATTGTCCAGTCGTACCTGTGTTATCATTTTAGCAGTGATTATTCTCCGGGAATTTCAGGCTTGGGATTGAATTCTGCTGATAACCCGGCTCAGGGTTTTGGCGAAGGTTGTCTCCAAAAGCATATTTGCATCGCCTAACGCTTCCTCCACCTTCGGATCATATGGAATTTCTCCCAGAAAATCGAAACCCAGCTTCAGAGTCTGTTGTCTCACGGTCTGATCGGGGAGCATTTTCATGTTTTCCAAGATGCCAACATTTTGGGTCTTCAATTCTTTCAGCAGTGTTGCCAGTTTTCGAACAGTCTCGAAGGCCAGCTGTGAAGGCGTCGTCACTATTAGGAATCTCACTCTTCTGACCAATCGCAGTAGATCGAGTGTTGCGTCTCCGATGCCTGGCGGCATGTCTATGATTAAGAAATCCAGCTTTCCCCATTTTGTGATTGAAAGCAGTTCGATCAAAGCGTTTGAAACGTCAGCGCCCCTTAGGGGTGCAGCATATTCACCTGTGAAGTAGATTATTGACATGTACTCCATTCCGTGAACATTTGGTGGCACCAGTCCCTTGTCTTCTTTTGGCTGAACGCGTTTAATGCCCAAGATCAGGTGCGTCGATGGACTCGTGAAGTCTAGATCGAAGAGTCCCACCTTGCAGCCCTTCTTGGCCAATGTAAGTGCGAGTGTTGAGGCTACGAGGCTTTTTCCAACGCCTCCTTTCCCGCTTGAAACGGCGATGACATTCGTTATCTGCTTCATTCTTTCGTTCACTATTGCGGTTCGCGGGTCAACCAAGTTTCATTTCACGCCCTTTATGGTTTCCAGCCAGATCCCGCGTCCCCTGAATATTTCGAAGTCTGGGCTTCCGCAATTTGGGCACTTGATGTACGTGTGTGCCACTTCCGGGACAAAATGTATTGCCTCAGCTGGATCTTTGTCCAGTTTATTCCCGCTGAATGACCAATCGTGTCCGCAGGCTCTGCATTTCAGCTCGGCTTTTTCAGTCTTTAGCTCAAATTTTGTTTTCTCAAGTTTAGCAGGCTTGAGCTGTGATAGTGCAAAATCGAATATGTCCAGTTCTATTTGTTGCATTTCCCCGATTCTTATTTTCACTTCTGTGACTTTTTTGAGTCCTTCTTTTTCAGCAATCTGTGAGGCAGCAGCAATCACTGCTTCCGCCAGGGCACATTCATGCATAAAAAAGTCTACAGTCAAGAGCAATTTAAGAATATTGTAGAGCGGATGCCTCTATTTCTTCATCAGGTATTCTTGTATTGCCTGTGCGGCTTTCTTGCCTGCTCCCATGGCGCTTATGACTGTGGCTTCGCCTGTAACTATGTCTCCGCCTGCGTAGACTCCCTCGATGTTTGTGTTGCCGTTTTTGTCTGTCACTATCGTTCCCCATTTTGTCACTTTCAGGCCCTCGGTCGTGCTCTGTATGATGGGGTTCGGCGTTCTCCCGATGGCCACTATGACCGTGTCTGTGTCCATCATGAATTCTGATCCTTTGCAAGCGACGGGTCTTCGTCTTCCCGACTCGTCTGGGGGGCCCAGCTCCATGCAGATGCATTCCATGGCTTTGACCCAGCCTTTCTCGTCGCCGATGAATCTGGTTGGCGCGGCTAGGAATTTGCACACTATGCCTTCTTCTTCAGCGTTCTCGATTTCTTCCTGACGAGCCGGTAGTTCCTCGCGTGAGCGTCTGTAAACAATGCAGACTTCTTCGGCGCCTAGGCGCAGTGCTGAACGTGCTGAGTCCATGGCCACGTTGCCTCCGCCGATGACCACAACGTGCTTGCCGATTCTTATCGGCGTGTCGGTTATTGGAAAAGCGTAAGACTTCATCAGGTTGACTCTTATCAGAAATTCGTTTGAGGAGTAGATGCCGCCGAGGTTTTCTCCGGGCACATTCATGAATGCGGGCAGTCCTGCTCCCGTGCCGATGAAGACCGCGTCGAACCCTGCTTTGAGCATCTCTGGAATCGTGTGTATTCTTCCGATGAGGTATCCGAGCCGAAGTTCTGCGCCCAGCTTCTGAACATAATCAACTTCTGCCTGAACTATGCTCTTAGGCAAGCGAAATTCAGGAATGCCATAGACTAGCACGCCCCCTGGCAGGTGCAATGCTTCAAACATTACGACTTGGTGTCCGCGCTTTGCCAGGTCTGCTGCCACAGTGAGTCCTGCGGGTCCAGCGCCGACTACTGCGACTTTCTTGCCTGTTGATGTGGCAACCTTCTCTGCTTTGACCTCTCCTCTGCTTCTTTCCCAGTCAGCCAGCCACCGTTCCAGTCTACCGATGCTTACTGGTTCGCCGACTTTGCCCATGATGCAGACTTTCTGGCATTGTTCTTCTTGGGGGCATACTCGGCCGCAGATTGCTGGTAGAGCGTTCTTCTCCTTGATCTTGATGATTGCCTCTTCGTATTTTTTCTCTTTCAGCAGCTTGATGAATTCCGGGATGCTGATTCCAACTGGACAGCCTGCCACGCACTGTGGTTTCGGACATTGTAGGCAGCGGTTTGCTTCTTCAAGCGCTTGCTCTTCATTGTAGCCCAAGGCGACCTCGTTGAAATTCTGTCTCCTAATCTTAGGCTCCTGCTTGGGCATCCGCACTGTTTCTTTCTTAGGCTTGAGTTTGGGCTTACTTTCGACCACAGCTGCAACCTCCTTGCAGTTCCCAAAGAATCGAACTCAATCTTTCCTCAGGCAGGAACATCCGTTGCCTACTTATGAGCTCATCAAAATCCACCTTGTGTCCATCAAATTCGGGTCCGTCGACGCATCCGAATTTCATTTTCCCGCCTACGGTTACCCTGCAAACGCCACACATTCCCATGCCATCAATCATGATGGGCGCCAAAGTGACGATTGTCGGAATGCCAAATGGCTTCGTGAGTTCTGAAACATCTTTCATCATGACGACAGGTCCCGCTGTCACGCAGCGGTCAAACTTCTCCTTTTCAAGAATCTCCATCAAAAAACCTAATCCCTTGT
>JBGPBS010000083.1:0-6644 GCA_041481365.1 Bathyarchaeia archaeon | reverse complement strand
CCTCTTTCAGTCACCCGCACCTTGTTAGCACTTGCTTACAAAGAGCTAAGAAGAAAATTGACTCCAAAATAGATCAAGACTGCTCCGAAAGCAACAACAAGGAGCCTGTACCACCTTAATCCCACAAGGTTTAGTCCCACCCTTGCAAAGTACGCGGTGGCCGTGAGCCAAACATAATCCATCCACACGTGGCACGCGTACATCAAAAAGACACCAGCAAACGACGCGAACTCGAGAGAAATGATGACAAGTTGAGCCCCGGCGGTAAGCCACCAAACAATAAAGAAAGGATTCAATCCAGTTAGGGCAAGACCCAAGAGAAAAAGCCTGCCGGAACCGGCCTTGGCTTGTCTAGACTCTCCGAATTTGGATGCGAGAGAGCCGCGAATCTGGATCGCGCCGTAGGCAATCAGAACGATCCCTCCGACAACTCCGATGACGTGTTTCACGACTAAATCGTGTGCAAACGTCAAGAGCCCAAGAGCCAACAGCATAACAAGAGAGAACTCGACAAGAGTGTGCGCTAAAGAGAACACTAAACCGCTTTTCGCACCGGATCTTGCACCCTGAGACAGATTCTCAAAAAACAATGGGCCAGGAGCGAGCGCGCCGGAACCCGTCACCAGAATAATGGTGACGACGAAGCTGAACAAGTCCATAGATATGAAGAATGGAAGAATTGAAATAATAACGTTCTGCAAAATGGAAAAAACAGAGAAAGACGTTCTGGTCTGCCTTCATGGCAAAACGCGCTCTATGAGTCTTAGACATTTTTTTCAAAGCGCCTATTATCTCTTGTATGTCAGGAAGCTGTCCCAGCTTGTAGATTTTGAAGAAAGCTATCTTTTGCGCGCGCTCACGTTTCTTTGTAGATGCTTGCGCGACAACTCTTAGGAAGAAACGCATAGAGTCTCTGTCTTATCCTATCAAACGCGAAGGTGTGCGCTCCTTCTTCCGTCTTGACTCGCTCATCGACAACCAGTTTATGGGTGTCTATCACTTCAATGGCTCCCGGGTTCCCTATGGCACAGTAGAAACGATGCCTGTCGGCGTTTAGCCAAGCCACGTCAGGTCCTCCTCCAATAGGAATGACAGTTTTTTCATGACCCGTTGAAATATCCAAGATCACTACTGCGCCCGCGTCGCATGCCACGTAAGCTAGGCTGTTCTTGTCGTCGATGTCTAGGCCGTGAGGTCCTGCTACTGAGGCGTGTAGAAACGCCTTCTGGACCAGGTTTTCTGGTGCGAGGACGGCCACTCCCGATGGCTCACGAACGTTCACCAGAAATTGATCCCTTATCGTCGAATATGCGCACCATCGGGGTCTACCTGCAAGCTGCAAAGAGGAGATTAACTCCCCTGAATAGGGATCAACGAGTCTTGCTTTATTATCTTGGGCGTCTGCAACTAGAAGCTGCCTGTGTTTGCTGTCCCATGCAAGGCCGTTGGGTGCTAAGCCTGCTTGCGCCTCGCGTAGGACACGATTGGTCAAAGCATCAACTACGAGGATTTTGCCCGTCCCTCGAGAAGCAGCAAAGACCAGATTCTCTTTCTGAGCGCACACAACGCCGCTCGCTTCTAAGCATCCTATTAGTGTTGCCAAGTGTTTAGCTCTCTCGCCGTCTATGATCTCTACGGTTCCCAAGGCCGTGTGGGCAACATACACACGACCGCTTTCGAGATGAACATCAGCATGGTCAAACCCTCCGAGTTGGTGACGTGGAAGATCAACTTGCTCAGAAATTGACAACACTGCTGTTATACTTCCTCAGTCAACACAAAGGAAAAAAGGTAGTTGTTGGTTCACTCCGCCAGTTTCTTTTTCAAGAATTCTCTTCGGTCTTTTCTTTCCAGTTTTTCGATTTCCGCTTTGTATTTCTGCCGAATCAGTTTCAGCTTGCAGTTCGTGTACAGCGCGTCGTATACCGGGCTTGCCTTGGCGATGGTTTCATAATCGTCTTTTGAAACGATGCCGAAACCTGTCATGACGGCTTCCATTCCTGCTGCTTCAGGAGCCATTTCCATCTTGTCTGTGTCGGCAGCTCGCACGATTTTGGCGAGTTCTAAGACGGCAGCATCTTTTATCTTGTACTTCTCGACTACGACATCAAAACTGCACTTGTCGCCGTGATGTCCGAGCTCAACTCCAGGTGCGTCGTACGGTATCGCTTTCTCTTTTTTGACGGTTTCTTCAATCTTTTCGACGGGAACGAAGAGGAATTCCGCTTTCGGATCTATGAATCGCTTTATCAACCATGGGCATGCGGTTCTGTCTACGTGCACGTATAGTCTTGTTACCCACTTCATGCTTTTCACCGACACTATTTGGCTTTCAGTTCTTTGATGCGTTCCTGTACTGCTGCCATCTCGTTCTTCAGTTCTTGTGTGTACTCTTCTAGTTTCTTGATTTTCTCTTCTTTCGTTAGAAAGCGGCGAGTGAACTGTCCATATTCGTGGTGGCCTTCGCGGCAACAATGCCTACCATATCCATGGTGTTCTTCGCCATGTCCTTCATGCATACTTTTTTTCACACTCTCTTATGTAGATTAACTACTTATCACAGTAGAATATCTACTTATATAAGTTTAACGCACACATCCAATTCGGTGAACCGAATGCATAGACTCGGAAGCATGAAAGTCGGAACAGTACAGCTGTGGCTTCTGCTGCTACTCTCAGACAAGCCCATGTATGGCTACGAGATCATTCGTGAACTAGAACGAAGATTCTCTGGATATTGGTCCCCCAAAACAGGCACAATATACCCTGCTTTAGAAAAACTAGAGGAGAATGGATTCATTGCCGGACAGATAGAGTTCAGAGACCATGGACCAGATAGAAAACATTACGCAATTACCGACAAAGGGAAAGAGGAATTGAAGTCCGCTATGGCTCAGTGGGCAAAAATGACAGAAATGATAGACACTTACAGAGAAACGCATCAAGCCTTATTCAAATTCAAGAAGCAATGCACACGAGACGAAGCGGCAAAAATGTTCACAAGACTCGGAACAGCCTTTCAGAATGAGGCTTTCGAGTTCTCTGACGTTCTGCTTTCAGAAGAGAAAGGAAAAGCTGAGCCAACGGAACCTATATTCTTCAAACTACTCTATGCTAAAGAAAACCACAAGTACGAGATTCACATGGAACTCGAATGGATGCCAATCAACGGCAAGTCTGTGAAAGAGACGTAAAAGACAGCCAAATGTCGGTGAACGGCGTCAAGATGAGTTCAAGCTGGTTTGCAGCATGAATCTTACGTCTGACAAAGTGGGAAAAGGCGTTTTTTGGACACTGTGCGTGATGGGAGTCTTTGCAATCCTGAGCTCGACAATGTCGAAGACTCTGCTTAACCCCTTTGCTATTGCGCTGGGCGCGCCTACTGATTGGTCAGGCTTTGTGGGTGCGGCTTCAACCATACCTGGCATCCTGATCAGTCTCCCTGCGTCTTCGCTTTCGCGCGCGTGCTGTTCAGCCTTACGTGCTCGTTGCTGCAACTGCTTTCCTCACCTGGCTTGCATCTCACATTCGTTGGTGAAGACTCGTTGGCAGCAGTCCATATCCCACCTGTAGAGCTTGCTGACGTTGCAAGCCTGAAAACAGACGGGCAGAACCCCAACACATGGGAATAACCATCTTTTTAACGGTTAGCCGAGGCAGTAAAAAGCACCTACCCCCCTGGGGCCCTGTTGAAGTAGGCAGTTGCAGTGGATAAACCCCATAAACGGGAAGAACAAGCCAAAGATACCAGCCATCAAGACGGTTAGAACAGGAAAGTGAAGCTAAGAAAAAGTGGATCTCTTGAACCAGGATCCCCCAAGGCCCTGGCCCACACGCGCATACGGGCCCCTACTCAACATTGAGTAAGCCTTTTCAATTTAAACCTGGCAACTAGTTCACCAAGCCCCATATGCCAATGTTTATTCAAACACGTCTTCACAAGAGAAACATATGTTGCTACAGATGCAGACAACCACTCTCTAGGGGCGCAGTCGTCCACGCCCACAATGTTCGATCATTTGAAAAAGAAGCGATTCAGCAAAACACGGTTCCGCTGCCTGCGATACTACTGTCTTGAATGTTACAGGTGCATCCGGATTTAAGCAGGGGTCCGTAAGACTCGAGCCCGCAGAACAGGGGGCCCGGATCCCGGCGCGCGCTTGTCATAATGCCGAAGAAAATAGACCGAATATTCGGGAGTTATGATATCCGAGGGTTCACGCGGTCGTACCAAAGACAACGGGCAAGAAGAGCCCAGAAGCTCGGAAACCCAAGACTCAGACAGATAACCTTCCACACGTTCCGTCATTGGAAGGCAACGATGGAATACCATAAGACGAAGGACATCTTGTACGTAATGCGCCTCTTAGGACCACAAGAACAACAAGAACGCGCTCGTCTACACTCAGCTCGTAACTTTCGAAGACGATGACTATGTATGCAAAGCAGCCGCCAACGTCAAAGAAGCCACCGAATTAATCGAGACAGGCTACGAATACATCTGTGAGATGGAACATGTTAAGCTGTTTCGAAAACGCAAGTGATACTATGGTTCATGCAGAGACCAGGGGTTCGCCCATAGACCGGGGATGTATGCTGAAAAGCCGGGGATGGGAGTTGAACCCATATAGAGCGGCTCTGCAGGCCGCCGCTTCAACCGTTCAGCCACCCCGGCAATTCAGATATCCTCAAGACTAGGATAAATACGTTATTTGGCCCCTTTCAGCCTTTTCATTACGTCTCTATAGACGCTTAAAGCCGACTGTTCATCCTCAGCGTTTTTTATCAGCATTCTTCCCCCATTGAAGAGGCTGATTTCATATCCTTTGTATGCAAACACTATGGCAAGTTGAGACTTCAGCCGAACCTTGAAATCATGCCTTATCTGTCCATAGACTTCGCTTAGTTTTAATCCCAGCGGCTTCTCGGGGTTGACGTTGACCGTGTTGCGGCCACATAGCCATACAAGCTTCTCCGCATCATTCAGCGACGTCTTGCTCGCCTGACATGCTGGGCAGTCACTTCTTTTGATAATATCGATCACGGCAAAATACATGTCACCAAAATCGCAGATTAGCAGCTTTCCCTTCAGCGTTGAACCCATTCCTGTCAGCACTTTGACTGTTTCCATGGCCTGCATGGTTCCAACTATCCCAGCTGTAGCGCCAAGCACTCCCCGCACGTCACAGGACAACAGATCACTGTCATCGATGTTGGGGAAGATGCATTCTAGGCAGGGAGTCTCAGGCGGGGCAAAGACTGAAAGGTTTCCTTCAATTCCGATCGCTGCACCAAAAACATAGGGGATTTGAAGTTTCACGCAGGCACGATTAACCAAGTAGCGCGTTTGTATGTTGTCCAAGCCATCGACGACGCAGTCAACTCCGGACAACAATCTCTCAACGTTATTCCTGTTCAAGTTCTCAGGAACAGCCTCAACCTTCACAAACGGGTTGGCTTTCTCCAATTTCCCCGCTGACACCTCAACCTTCGGATAAGACAGATCATCACTGGTGTACAGAATCTGCCTATGCAAATTATCCAATTCCACCGTGTCTTGGTCGATCAACCGTAGAGTCCCAACGCCGGCAAGAGCCAAGTACAACGATGAAGCCGTGCCCAATCCGCCCAATCCAACGACTGCAACCTTTGACTGGGCAAGCTTCCTCTGCCCTTTGCGACCAAGCTCTGAGAGAATCATCTGGCGACTGTAATACTCGTCAATGCTCATCTTCCTGATCTTAGACACCTTGCCGCTTCTCCCAGTCTATTTCTGCCTCTAATCAGTTTTATATCTACCCTTTCTCAAGAACTGCTTTTCAAAAATCTCTTCGACCCTCTGTATCGTGTCTGCTTCCTCGGCGGTTTTGTCATCTCTGATGCGGGTTATCCTTGCAAACCGGAGGGCCATACCACACTTGTATTTTGGGCTCTTCTGAATCTCGTTGTATGCTACTTCTACGACTATTTTGGGCAGAACGACGACTTTGCCGCGCTGTTCCCGTATCGTGAGTCCCTTGAGTCGTCTTGTCATTTCCAAGATCTCCGCGTCCGTCAATCCCTTGAAGGTCTTGCCTAATTCCACGAAATCGCCGGTTTCAGCGTCGCGTGCAGCCAAGTAATAATCTGAAAGCCACCCATGTCTGCGGCCGTACCCGTATTCCGCCGCCACGATCACGAGGTCTAACGGTTCAAGGACAGGTTTGATCTTAAGCCAGTGCTTTCCCCTTATTCCCGGAGTGTAAGGGCTATCGAGCCTCTTCGCCATCAATCCCTCGTGGCCAGCATCCATAGCTTCGGCCAAAAGTTGTTCAACCTCTCCAATGCTATCAGTGACTAGCTGCTTTGTCAACGGTATCTTCCCGACTCTTTCTGCCAGCAAGGACCTCCGCCTGAGGTAGGGGAGCGAAATGAGATTTTCACCGTCAACGAACAGAATATCGAACAAGTACAGATGAACAGGTATTCTTTCACCCATTTCTCTTATTGAATGAACCCGTCTAAACCGTCGCATTAAATGCTGAAAAGGAATCGGACGTGTATGATCATCTACGGCTATGATTTCACCTTCAACTATTGCCTCATTCGCATCGATGTTTTCTCTCGCAATTTCAACCGTCTCGGGCAAGCTTTCAGTCACATCT
>JBGPBS010000082.1:0-6864 GCA_041481365.1 Bathyarchaeia archaeon | reverse complement strand
GCACCCGTAACAGTTTTGGTTGCCAAAGACAGAGTCCTATGCCACAATCCCGTTGGAGCATTATACACCGCAAAAGGATACTACAAACACAAACTCTACGACACGCACAGAGCACGCACGCACGCGCGGCCTGTTTTGGGGAAAGCGTTGTCAGATAATGCGGCTTGAACCCATTTGGGTTCAAATCCCGCCCGGTCCATTATTTCACTCAAACCTGTTGGGGTATGAGTCTTTTAGCGTGTCTCTGAATTCAGAATCTGAACTTGTAGCATACTGCCTACTCAGTTGGGCGACTGTGCAAAACAGAAAGTTGTAGACATTGATGATGCTCAGTTATCTTGCCGAGGGCTGGAAATAAGCCGCAAACCTCCTTGGGAAAAAGTCGTAATCAGAGTGAATCCAAATAAAAAATTTGGGCCGACGCGCGTCATTGTACGCGCGTGCTCTGCTCCGGACATGGCAAAGCTGCTGAGCGTATGTTGCATATTCCTTTTAAGGTTGCACAACAAATTAGACGATGTTGCTAGGAATCATATGGAGTAATTATTGTGCCGTCTCATGATCCAGAAGTTGTTCCGAGCCCGCGTCCTCTTGCGGTAAAAGAGAGTCAGCTTATCGATAGAGTAGAGGAGATGAGGATTCTTAGGGAGGCCGTTGATGGGGCAATTCAGGGTCAAGGCGGTCTTGTTTTTCTGTCCGGAGAGGCTGGAATAGGCAAGACGAGGCTGACCAGAGAACTCGGTGCTTATGCGCGTTTGCGTGGGATGCAAGTTCTCTATGGTCGATGTCCAGCATTGTTCAGGATGGATGGGGTTCCTCCGTATGTTCTGTGGAGCGAGGTACTAAGAGACTATTTGGAGGCCTGTAGTCCAGAGCAATTGTACAGGGTTGTTGGCTTTTATCCAGGTGAGGTTGCAAAGTTGGTTCCTGAACTTAGGCAAAAGCTCGGGACGATTCCTCAGTCCCTGCCTGTCGGCCCTGAACACGAGCGTGACAGGCTGTTTGAGGCGGTCTTCCAGTTTATCGTCAACGTTTGTAAGGAAGCTCCGTTGTTGGTGGTTCTTGATGATTTGCAGTGGACTGATCAGACTTCGCTTCTGCTCTTACACTATTTGGCGCGCGGCATCTATAAGATACGATTGCTTCTTCTGGGTGCTTATCGTGAGACTGACGTTGACGAGAAGCATCATCTGTCGCCAGTCTTGACGGAACTGAATAGGGAACGTCTGTTGAGGCCTATCGCGCTGAAGCGAATGTCTCTCAATGATGTTTCTGAGATGATCCGGCAGATCCTGGAGCAGGAAGAGGTCCCGAAAGAGTTCTGTGAGCTAGTCTATGAGAAGACTAGAGGGAACCCTTTCTTCGTAGAAGAAGTAATGAGATCTCTGAAGGAAGAAGACGTTATCTTTCGCGAGGAGAACCAATGGAAGATCAGGGAAGTTTCAAAGATCGAGTTCCCTGCAACTGTAAAGAGTGTGATAAAGACAAGAATAAACCGGTTGGATGATGAAAGCCAGGACATTCTGACTTTGGCTTCTTTCGTCGGTAACGACTTCACATTTGAGGCCCTACGCGGCGTGACTGGCATTGAAGAAAATAAATTACTCGAACTGATGGAAAGAATGCTGAAGACAGGACTGGTCAAGGAGAAGGTGATTCGTGCAGAAGACGTGTACTGTTTCGCTGATGTAATGGTGAGAGATGTCGTGCATGAAGAAGTTAGCCATCTACGACACAAGAAGCTTCACGGTTCTGTTGGAAATGCTTTGGAGAAAGTCTATGCTAGTAGCATTGATCAACATTTTGGGGAACTGGCATACCACTTCTTGGAGGCTGGTGACAAGGACAAGGCGCTTGAATACTTCTTGAAGGCAGGGGAAAAAGCGCAGAGAGTTTATGCTCACAATGAGGCCTTTTCTTACCTTCAGCATGCCCTTGAGCTTCTCGAAGAACAAGGAGATAATCTTGAGAGGAAGGCAACCATAATTGAGAGGCTTGGTAGCCTCAAATGGTGGATGGGCGAACCACGCGTCTGCTTAGAATACTGGGATAGAGCATTGGATTTGTGGGACCAGCTGGAAGACAAGAAAAACAGTGCACGACTTCACGGATGGATGGGATCACTGTTCTGGCAGAATGCCGGTGACAGGGACAATGCTTCTAAACACCATAACATGGCTTTGGAAATACTTCAAAAAGAGCCTGAAAGTGCGGAACTAGCCGGTCTATATGAAGACATCTCCCACATGCTCTGGCGAAGTGGCAAACCTGAAGCATTGTCTTGGGCACAGAAAGCCTTTGAACTCGCAGAGAGGCTAGGCAAACAAGAAGTCCTCACAGGGTGCTATAATGACTTGGGGACAATAAGTCTGAAATCTGGCGAACATGAAAAGGCTCTGAAATACTACGAGCAAGGGCTGAAGATGGCTCTTAAGAATAACTTGGTAAGATACGCTACGAGTCTCTACAACAACCTTGCCACACTTTACGGGAGCATCGGAGAGCTTCAAAAATCATTTGAAACCGCTCAGAAAGGGTCGGAGTTCGTGAGAAAAGCTGGCGGCTTATACGGCTTAGCCTGGCTTGATGTGATGGTGGCTTCAAGCTATGCGTACATGGGCGAAATCCAGAGAGCAATGTCCATGTTTGAAGAAATATTGGCGTTTGACAAGAGAGCCAAATACACCGCTCATGTTTCGGTCCCATTGACTGGTATTGGCATATGCTATCTCCTCTTAGGAGAATGGGAGAAGAGTCTTCAGTATCTGAGGGAAGCCTATGACATGGCAAGAAGGGTAGGAGAGTACCAGTTTTCTGCAGAAGCGGGCTCTTGGCTTGGCAAATTGTTCATGGAAATGGAAGACTACGGGGAAGCAGAGAAGTACCTTAATGAATCCAACAGCGCATATCAAGAAGCAGGAGACGTGGACACCCAGGTTCTCTCCGTGCTGCCTGAGCTTTCGAAGTTGTATCTGAAAAAAGGCGAGACTGAAAAGGCCAGGGAACTGATCGAGAAGATCCATGGGTACGCAGCAAAAGCCAAAAACAAGCCTGTTATGGCCCAAGTCGAAATGTTGAAAGCAATGCTCTTGAGAGAGCAGAAAAACTGGGAACAATCAATACAACACTTCGAAAAGAGCTTTCAAGGATATAAATCCCTGGATGCACAAAAATGGTACGTCGAACCATTCGCCGATCTTCTGTATGAATACGGCTCAACGCATCTGGAAAGGAACGAAGAGGGCGATGAAGAAAGAGCCTTTTCGCTGTTGAACCAAGCACTTGACATATATCAGGAGATCGGTGCGATCAAGAGGGTAGAAAAAACAAGGTCAAGAATGGTTCGCGAAGAAACTGCACGGGAAGTGGTCTCGAAGTCCAAACCCGCCGCAGAAATCTCGGAGAGCATTCCCGGTCACATCGCTACTGGGCACACAGGCCTTGACGGGCTTTTGTGTGGTGGAATACCTGAGAACTGCACGGTAGCTTTGACCGCACCTTCTGGCGACGAGAGGGATTTGCTGGTCAAGAGTTTTCTTGAGGCGGGAACGAGAAACGGTGAAGTCACATTTTATGTCACCATAGATCCTGGTTTGGCGAAACCTCTCATTGAAGAGTTCCATTCAAGCTTCTACCTCTTGGTGTGTAATCCTCAGGCAGATGCAATCGTGAAAGATTCACCGAACGTGGTCAAATTGAGGGGAGTCGAAAACCTTACCGAAATCGGCATCGCACTAACCTCGGCAATTGGCAAGCTGGACTCTTCGCTGAAGGGCCGGAGAAGGATCTGTATAAGCCTAATCTCGGATATTCTGTTGCAGCATCATGCAGTTCAAACTAGAAGATTCCTTGCTGCACTGATTGCCGGATTACGATCAGAAGGATTCACAACTCTTGCTGTAATGGATCCCGAGATGCATCCTCCACAGGATGTTCGTGCAGTTCTAGATCTTTTCGAAGGAGAGATCAACATCTTTGAAAGAGAAACCGAAAAGGGCTCTGGAAAATACTTAAAGATCAAGAAAATGAGCAACCACAAATATCTGGAGAACGAACTGCTTCTCAAAAAAGAAGAACAGCAGAAGTGAAATCGGCAACGATGCAGAGAGGAACAACACTTGGTTCGGTGCGCGCGACCTTCGATCTGCGACAAATCTATGGACTTGGCGCGTGCTTCTGAAGCTTTGAGGTAATTGGGAAGAATAGAAAGGATTTTGCGGGAGAACGACCATGTTTCAGGCAATTCTCTCCACGGGCAATCAAAGACACACAAAAATGGGTGAAGATGCCCTTGGGCTGAATGCGGCGCCGCAGTGCTTCTGCCTATCTTCTTTCACTGTTCACTTTCGCAAAACTGTACGTTATTTTTCCTTTTCTCAACAGCCTAAACAGCATCGCACCGGTCAAATTTGATACGATCTCATTCTCTTTCATGTGATGGTCGCTAAGAGATAGGAGGCCATCTGGCTTTAAAACTCGATTCAGTTCCTCTAACACGCCGATTGGATCTGTCAAGTCGTGAAAGGTATCGTACAGCAAGACTACGTCCATGCTATCGTCAGGCAATCCGGTCTTGCAGCCTGAAAGAATCGTTTCCACATTCGTAAGTCGGTCCTTTGCAGCAATCTTCTTAACCGAGTCGATAGCAAGTGACTGAATGTCCAAAGCATAAATCTTTCCTGACTTCCCAACCAGCTCAGCAACAACGGTTATGTAGCTACCTGGTCCACAGCCATAATCCAAGACGTGAAATCCTTCTTCAATACCGACTTCCTTCACAACGTCCCTGCGTGGTCTGAAGAAATCTCGAATCTTGAAGGCGAAAGCCATAGCCTTGAAACCGAAATCAGACAATTTCTCGTCCACTATCGTCTAGCTTAATCTGCTCTGTCCAGCTATAACATTTCTGCAAATGGGAAGTATTCAGATTTGGGTTTGAGATCAGGATTTAGTCAAACTGTCAAAATCTTGTTGTTTTAAATATGGATGCACGGTGAGCACTCGTTTTTTGCATAGGCGTGAGCAAAACATTATTCTACAGGATACTCCCATAATTACTATGCGCATTCCGCAGTTTTAATGCGTACTTCGGGAGAAAGGAGAAAGGGAGAGAACAGGTCGAGAGAAGGGAGAAAGGAATAAGATCACTCTCTACCATTCTCTCCCATTCATCTGACATAGAACGAGATCACTTTTGTATTTAACCTTTGGCTCGCAATTCTTCACAAAACGGAGAACACCTTTTCAGCACTAACATGCTGGATAAGACAAGAGACTCTTGGATCATCAGTCCCTAATGTTAAAGGACCTATTCCATGATGCCAGTGTCTGCAACCCGAGATTGTTCTCTTTGCCCTTGAATCAAAACTTGAGGTCTAACGCGCGCTAGAACTGGCAAGGATATGTTTGAAGTGCGTTATAGTGTAAGCGCGCGCAAGGAAACCTCCTGTTCCGACTGCTGATACTCCTCCCATTAGGCCTGCTGTTACAGCTCCTATTTGAGAGCGCTCCTGCGCCGGGGCTACTTGGAGAGGAGTCTCCAAGAGAGGACGATTCCAATTGCAGATAACACAAAGGCAAATCCAATCAAGACCGCAAAGTCTAGTAAAAGACTGCTCATACCTGTCGCGCCTATCAGCAGTTGTCTCACCCCATCATTAGCGTAACTGACCGGGTTGACCTTCACGATGTCTTGAAGCCAAGTCGGCATGATCTTTACTGGGAACAGTGCGTTGCTAGCGAACAGCAGTGGCAGGTTTATCAGGTTGATGATGGCCACCTGTGTCTGCCAATCACTTGATCTCAACGCGAGCATGGTGAATAACGCAGACAATCCCGTGGCCATGAGGAAGATGATGACGAATGCGCCTGCAATGCCGACGACGGTGAAATGAGTCGTCTCCATCCCGAGTATTACTGCTATCACCAGAACTATGGCCGATTGAATCAGTGACCTGCCCACACTTTGGAGGACTTTTCCCATCACAATTGCTCCGCGCGCCACAGGCGTGCTAAGAGCCTTGTTCAGGAAACCGAACCTGCGGTCAAACACGACTGACATTCCGCTGAACGCGGAAGTGAACAGGACGACAAAGGCAAGCATTCCACAACCTAAGAATGAAAAGTAGCTAGTTGTACCGAAAAAGTTCAACAGAATTGCGTTTTGCTCTGCCAGCGTGGCTCCTGATCCAGAAATAAATGTTCCAAAGTTTAAGGCTTTGCCGAACAGTGCGAGCCAGACCACCGGCTGGATCAACGACGTGAATAGTTGGATTGGGTTCGTGTACCACTTTCTCAAATCTCTGTTCGTCAATGCCCATAATCCATGCAGGGGACTCCTGCTCAGTTTAGGAGTAGCTCTGACAATCCTCTGTTTTTCTGCAGAAACCACTCTGGACTGTTCTTCTCGTACTGCCTCTTTGCTTTTTGTCGATTTGATTTTTCCCACTCTCTCTCACCGCTACGATCTTGCTCTCATCACCGTCACGCGTTGTTTAAACATCTGCATCCTGTCAGCTTCTTCTTCTCTCAGGCTGCGACCAGTGAATTCCAAGTATGCCTCGTCCAAGGTTGGCTTTGTCAACGAGATTTTCGTAACGTGAAGTCCTTTGGATCGAATCAGATCTGTAATTTGCGGAGAAGCCTCCTCTCCGAGCTGCACCTTGATGCGATAATTGTTGTCGTTCTTCTGAACGCCCTTCACCAACTCGATCTGAGCAATATCGGATGAAATGTCCGGCTCTGTCTCCTTGAGAGTGACCACAATGACGTCTCCGCCAATGCTTTCCTTCAACTCTTCGGGTGAGCCAGTTTTTATGATTTGACCGTGATCGATTATAGCAATTCTTTCGCAAAGCGAGTCGG
>JBGPBS010000081.1:0-6898 GCA_041481365.1 Bathyarchaeia archaeon | reverse complement strand
TTTCCGAAGGCAGCGACTAGTCGACTGGTCCGTGTTCTTGCAGTTTCCAGAGTAGTCGGCGAGTCATCGTAAGAGGCAGGGACGCGGTTTTGCAGCGGTTGTGATGGTTTCATCATGGTGAATCGGAGCGAGAAATTTGACGGAAAACCTTTTAAATGTAAGCTGTAACACTATAAAAAGAATGATATAAAATTGAGGAATAGGAAAATGAAAAAACCTTTAATAGCGATATTGATGACAGCGGTATTTCTAATATCTATCTGCGGACCATTAATCTCTATAATGAATGTTGCAGCAACGGTTCAAAAAGATCCTGATACTTGGTATATGCAAGAAAACGGACAGCTTGCCAGCGACTACTATAGTCTCTACCCGTACGACAAGTCAAGCCTCAACATCGGCTTTTCAAAGTACGGCGAGTTCATCGACAACGCCACTAACGTTGGTCTTGAGTACGCAGGCGCACGTGACCCGTGGGCACCTCTGGTTGGGATGGACCTTGACATTCACAAGTTGCCGAAGAACGTCTGGATAAACGGTTGGTACATTGACATCAACTACGTTCACTCGAATTGGGGTTCCAGAAACCTCTGGGCAGGAGCCATGTTTGCAGACCTGAGCACCTATGGTGGACCATGGCTGCACGTCGACAGCACATTGGGCGGCTATAATGAATCGCAGGAGAGCTTTTCGAAGCCGGGCTACGCGATCAGCGCAGACAATCCGACGAATTGGACTGGCACTCTGGTGAACGGTGGCAGAAAGACGAACGGCACAGTAGTCACGGACCCGATAAGTGTTCTGTATGACGGGCCAAGAGAGTTCGTTGCAATTCTAATGAACCACATTTATGACGTACAGCAAGAAACGAACGATACCATCAACATTGTCAACGTGATGTTCACCGTGATCTTCAACAAAGTGTCAAAGGAAATCATCGTTCTCAAGGACATCAAAATTGCTGAACAAGCGAAGCTTGTTCTGTCTTCCCTTACGGTACGAGTACCTGTAGGCACAGAAATACAGCAATTTGACGTCACGTCCGGCATTCTAGTCCAGTTCAGCAACAGAGAAGAATGGGACTTAGGCACCAATGAAACGACGTCGCCAGACACGCCAATATACTCCAGCTACGCGCACTTCTACACTAATGGCACTGGTCCCATGTGGGGAAGTCCTGAAAACGACACCCTCGCTGAGGGGCAGCTAACAGAGTACAACGCCCTATGGACAGCTCTGCCGACAATTCCAGCGAACACTTCCATCGTAGGCGGATGGCAGAACACCTCGGCCTATGGACCTGCGCCAACAGAATCCCATGCAGACGATACTTACGACGTTGCCCAGATGATCTCTAACGACGGGAAGTACGTGGGCTTCGCCGCTTACTGGCCAAGCCTGAGCGACTGGTCCATCGACGCTGGCAGAAGAGGCATTAACCCATCTTCGGTTTCAGCCTACGGATTAGCCAGTGGAAGAAAGCTGTGGACGGCACCCATACTTGGCAATGAGTCACATGACATTGACTCGTACGCGAACCCGAACGACGAACCATTCACTTCGCCAGTGACGGTGGGAGAATGGGACTTCATGCTGAGCGACAAAGCCAGAATAGTCGGACCCATATATGCGAACATTCAATTCAGAGGCGTAGCAGTCTACGGCGTGACAGATGAGCACGACGGAAGCGACGCGAACTTCCTGCCCACCAGCGGCAGCAATCCCAACGTGATTGACAGGGAAGTCCGCTACCAACTGGACATGGTGTTCAACCCGTACGACTTGAGCCAAGCAGAGTCCAAGGACACGATGCGATGGGTTCAGAAGGAATGGGGTGACGGCTATAAAACGGACTTTAGGCTGGAATACACTTACGAGTACCCGGCGAGACCATACGTGGACATAGACAGCTGGCCATACGTAGACGCGAGCGACTTCATAGGCTCCCAAAGCACCTGGAACACGACGTCAGATACCTACTATAACGTCACGTGGACACCTTGGGACTCCTACAACTACTACTCAGCCTATATGCTTCATAAATATGGGCTATACGACCCGACTGACAACATAACCACGGGTTCAAGCTTCCCTGAAAGAGTCCTTGTGGACGGCGTACTTCAGGAACGTGACGTCGACTACATACTCTGGACCAACGCAAGCGAGGCTGGATCCGATTCTCACAAACACTACAGCTACGACGGCCTAGTGTGGATTAACTTCACAACGGCACCAGATGAGGACGCGGAGATCAAGATACTGTTCTCCACAGGCGGGGACACTTACAGCTATTATGATGGCTCATGGGAATGGGGCACAGTCGGAAGCACATCAGCCGCAGTTGACTCTGTGGGACTTGGAATGGCTACTGAATGGGCAATGTTCAACGGCGCTCCAGTGAAGAACACGGGCTTCGACACGAAAGACACAACATGGGGTCCTTATACGCCATACACGCTGGCTCAACAGAGACCAGCTTTGCTTCCAGGTAGAAATGGGTACAGGGACGCTAATCCAGCCAACAACACGGGCAGACTTGCGCTCAAAGACGACTGGTGCATGCACTATAACACGACAGATGGCAGTTGGATAAACGGCGTGCCGGTGGCGAGTTCCAACATAATAGCTGTGGGTGGACCATACGCTAACGGGATCACCGAGTACTTCAATGACTTCACAAGCGCATTCGTCACGATGTCGTCATGGACAATTAACCCGCATGATGCAGGGCAGATTATGCCTTTGACATGCTGGTCTCTCAACCATACCGACACTAACGCGTTCAAGGTCTTCCATGGCTACGCGTCAGTGTACAACGCTAGTAACCCATCTCAAGAACTCGTTGGGTACGGAGTCATATCCACGGCTAAGGACCTCAACGGCACAGTAGGACTGACCGCGTGGGGCTATAGTGGAGACGACACGTACTACACGTCTTGGGCACTGCTGCACAGCGACGTTCTAGCACTCGCGTTCCAAGTGATGCCACCAGGCGTCACATCACTGATACTCAGATTCAACTACACACTGCACCCGACAGACTACTGCTTCGTGACGATAATCGAGGCTCTCGGCACCATAAGCGAATACGATGCCCAGTCATACTTCGGCGTCGGTCCCTTCGTGACACAATGGAAAGTAAGCGACGACAGATACGGCCCACTTTACGGCTGGCCAACTTATCCAGCGTGGGTAAATGATCCTAAGGTAGGCAAGTATCCGAAGATACACATCGACCCATAAAACAATCCTCACCTTTTCTTTTTCTCTCCTTTTTATGCACAATTATAGAGCGGGTTCCAACAGGGGCAAGTTTGCTTCACTTTATGCAAGTTCTTGATTCAAGCTTGTCCAAACCGAACATTTCAGCTTGAGCTTTCTCAAGCTAGATTGAAGGAGCAGCGAAGCGCGTAATTGACGTTCACGAGGACAACAAGAATCAACAGCAAGCCTTTGATCACGACTGCCTCGCGGCGCTTCCCAACCAGAGTTCCCGTGAGCTTGAGAAGCACGAAGAGGCCTAGAAAAGCGAATACCTGAATTGGCAGATCATACAAGATGCGCGTTTGAATAACCCAATCCCCAAAGATGAACGGCACAGTGGCAGTCAAGGCGCAGGCACTCAGAAAGCGGCTGACCAATCTATCATCGAAAGCCAGAACCAACCCACCTATGCAAGCCAGAAGAAGCATAACTGGATTCGCAAACGCGATCCCCATCTCGCTCAGGAGCGTGCGATTCAGAATCCGCCAAAACTCCCAAACGTAGGCGCCGGACAAATGCGTTTGCGACAATTCCGTGGCATGCGTAAAGGCGAAATTGTTTCCTAAAACGATGCTTCTGGCAATGCCGGCTGCGACACTCGTGACCAGAAAAGTGAGCATCATCTTAGCGTCTAGAAATCCACTCTTTCTAACTAAAGATGTTGCGAACGTGATTACGAGGAACACTGCCGCAATCCCAATAGTCATCTCCCACGTTTCGACGTGAGCAAAAAGAACGCAGGCCTGAAAAAGTGCTGCAATGCCCAATAGGCTCCATGAGCCTTTCCTCATAGACCAAAACAGGAATCCCCAAGCCAAATAGAGGAAAATCAGGCAAACCCAATTCGAAAAGAAGCCACCGTACATGCCCACCGTCACCTGAAATGAGAAAGCCGTAAACAGGGCCACGAACGACGCAGCGCACGAATTGAAACCAGCCTTGCGGGCGAAAAAGAACGCGACCAAAACCAGCACCAAACCCAAACACAAAGGCAACGACTGAAAGAACTGCCCAATAGAGACTCCAGAGACTTTCCAGCCCAAGTACATCAAGACAACGCTCAATGGACGAGACGGCAAGTCGAAGAGAGCTTGAGCGAAAATGCTTGATGTCCCGTTCTTTCCCATCTCCGCTAGCCATCCCACGTAGACTGGAACATCAGCTCCAACGAGTCGCCCATTCGGGTTCAAACCGGGCAAGTAAAGGTAAATCGCGACGCAGGAAACCACGAGAACGGACAGAGCCAAGACCAACACCCAACGCCTTGAACTTGTGCCGCAGGATCAAACACGTCGTCCAAGAAAGATTGCAGCCCAGCTAGGAGGTTAACTCCTTTTTTGCTACTGCTTAGTCTAAGCACCAAGCGCGGTCGCTTCTTAAAGAAGCTAAGAACTAATCTTAGCAGTCCAAAGCCACCTGCCACCAGCAAGATTGCCAGAAGAATAGGCGCAAGCTGCTGTAAAGAAGAAAACAACCCGGTCTCAGCATTGAGTATGGCGACGGCTACAGAGTTTTCATTCTCCAGTAAGACGGATGGGAAAACAGGGATCAGCAGCCAACAAGCAAGTGAAAAAGCTTCGAAGACAACAAGAATTGTTAGAATTCCGATTATTAGGTGAGCAAAGAATGATTTCCTTCTAGGGGTAGGGGCAACTGCCATAAACGTAGCCTCCTTTGAGAACTACTATTTTCTTAATCCTGTGATATATGATTTAAGACCTATGCACTCGAGCATGTGTTGCCACTACAGTGGAATGGGCATAAAAATCGTTAACTAATGTAGGTCTTGGCGATCGTACGTTCTGCCATTTTCTTAAGACGTGCTCTATTCCTCCTCGCATCATATGCCAAACATGCAAAACATGCAATGAGTGTTACGATGGAGATTGTTGAACCATAGTAGAACAGCCTCTGCGGTTCATATTCAATTGTAATTTCCAGTAATCCTGTCTCGTTTATCCAAAAACCATTTATTACCGAGTACAGTGGAACTGGCTCTATTCTTTGTCCATTAACAAGTGCAATCCATGAGGCGTCATAGGGTTCTGCGAAGGAAAGCAAAAAGGGGCTTGAAGCATTTACCTCTGCTGTGTAGCTTGTCGAGCTGACTCTCTCAAAGACAACGACTTCCGCTGGTGCCTCATTTGAAAACGAAGAGAAATCCTGTAGAGTTTCATTTTCTCTATTGATGCTGATGGCCACCAACGCATCGAGGATCACGGGTTTTTCTGAAGAGACTTCCAGTGTATAGTTGTTTGGAGTGAGATAAATTGGTGAGGAGTACATTAAATCACTGGAATTTGGCTGCAGTAGCATCTGTGCGGTTTGTTCCATGTCGTTACTGGTGAACTTCACTGTGATATTGCTCGTCTCAGTCGCGAATGCTCTCAGGCCAATTCTGTAGTTTGAAGCGTTAGAGATTCTCAACTCTATTTTGCTTTTGCCTTGTAATGGAAGTGCTCTTCCATTGCTGAATGAGGGGTCATAGCTGACCAGTGGAGTGACGCTTATGCTGTCAAACAATGTTGTAGCATTTCCTGCTGACGGGTCCTTGACCCATCCCGCATTAAGTACCATTCTGATCTTGCTGAAGCCTTGGTTCTCCCAGAGAAACTCGTAAGGAGTCCAATCTAGAGTACCCTCAATACCAAGTGGCACGTAGCCAATCGCTTCCCAGTCTCCGCTGGTTTCATTGAACCCCACTACTTTGACGTGGGACTGCATGGAATTGAACGTTTTGATATTTGAACTGAACCTGTAAATTGTCTTCGGGAGTATGGGAATATCGTCACTTGTGATCCAGCTCCAAGACAATGTGGCATTATTGCTTGTTGTCACTTCAATACTATTTCTGCCATCAGTAGCATTTTCAGCCACGTTCACAGAAAATGCCTCGTTACCCAAATTCCAATGGGCTAGTCCTTCTTCAAAAGAAAAGTTTGGAACAAGGTTTTTTTCTTCTAGAGTCATGTTTTCCCCTTCCGTAAAATACATGACTCTTGTTTTCCCCATAATCTGTTCTAGCAAATTGTCCGTTGCAAATGATTGATCGAACGGTATCGCTATGGTCACTGCGGTAGTATTTGCCACATCGTTGGATACTGCAATTAACTTGGCATCATTCGGCGAGGGGTTCTCTGGATTAACAAAAAGCAAACAAGGCAGGTTTTTTTCAAACATGTAACCTAAGCTTTTAACCTCGGAGAAATCGCCAAAGACAATCATCACATTCGAGGATGGGGTTGTTATGAAAGGATTCACATAGGTGTTTTCGTAGACTATCCACTTACCAGACTCAAAAACTTTCGACAGACCCTGTTGGTGTTCGAGAACTTCCTGCAATCTGGACGCGGTGTATTGATTTTCTGCCCACTTGTATTTGGCATCTAGTCGTGCAACAGCATATTTTATGTTAAGAGGAGCCATCGCTTGTGCAAGGTGAGTATCGTAATGCTCTTCATACAATGAAGTCGTCAAATAGTCAACATAGTTTCTTAGGAATGGATTAGTCGACTTGCCTGAAACAGCGTACAAAGATGTAAAGTACTCATCTATTGGATCGACACTGCTAACATTGCGCCAATCATAGTGCAAATCTGAGAATGGTGGTGTCCACAACACACGCCAAACGCCT
>JBGPBS010000080.1:0-6906 GCA_041481365.1 Bathyarchaeia archaeon | reverse complement strand
AGCTCCTCTGTATCGTAACACCGTTTTGGAAGGGCAGTTGCCAACCGTAGGATTTGCATAGCACTAACGTTGAGGAGGAAAATTATAAAAAGATTCGCAATGCCGCACTTGTCAAGGAATGGTCAAGGAGTGTGGAAAACAGTGCCAGATCATCTCAGAACGACTGCAAAGCATACTGACATCGAGAAGATCATCAATGCGAGGAGAGCAGACTAGAACCGCAAAAAGTTTATAGTTGTTGGATTTACTAACTACATCTTTCAAAATTGAGGTGGAAAATTGAAGAAAGTTGGAATAATCGCAGGCAGCATATCGCGATTCGACAATCCGAGACACACATTGCAGGAGGAGATGTGCGCAGAAGCCGTCAAAATGATTCTGGATGACGTTCCAGATCTGGAACTGGGCGACTTTCTGAAAGAAGGCTACGCCTGTTGCTATTCATACTTCAGCGATATCCTTGAGCAGCAGCAGTGTATGCACTGGATAATCAACGACTACCTAGGGCTGAGCGGCGTCCCATCATACAGGGTGGAATCAGGAGGAGCAACTCCTATCGACGCCATAATCAACGCGGCACTGTGGATTCGCTCAGGCATGTTTCCCATGGTCCTAGTCGTCGGCTGGGAGAAGATGAACGAGCTTCCCATCCAGAAAGTCAACGAAGCCATAGCCATCGCAGGCGACACAGATTGGGACTTCGTCTCAGGCTTCACCTACAACGCGTTCTATGCGACTATGGAAGCGAGGCGGATGCACGTTTACGGAGACACGGAAGAAGACCTGGCCCAAGTCGCAATGATGTGCCACAACAACTCGCTCGAAAACCCCTACGCTCAATGGCCAGCTCACCACGGCCCAGGCAAGATCACGATAGAAGACGTTTACAAGTCCAGACTGATATCTTGGCCGTACAGGCTGCACGAATGCGCGATGACAAGCGAAGGCGCGTCAGCTCTGCTCCTAGCAAACGAGGAATTGACCAAGAAGTTCACGGACAATCCAATTTGGATAAGCGGCGTAGGCTTCGGCTCAGACACGATGAGGGCCGGAGACCGACCGGACAACCCAGCCTGGAAAGGCGTGTATCCAGAAGACGAAAAAATCTGGCCGAAGAACGTGCCGAAACCCCTGTCACCATACCCGGACCTGCTCAACTTTGGCTCACTTCGAGTGTCTGCGAGGATGGCATACAAGGACGCGGGAATAAAGAACCCCCGAAAAGAAATCAGCCTAGTAGAAATCTTCGACCCCTACGCAGGCGTCGTCTTGGCAGGACTGGAAGATTTTGACCTCTGCAAACGAGGAGAAGGAAAAACGATGGTACGAGACGACGTGATACAGCCTCACGGAGAGCTTCCATGCCAACTCAGCGGAGCCTGCACGGCACAAGGACACGCGGTCGGCTCAACATCTATCGCAATGGTCGTTGACACTTATTGGCAGCTAAGCAACCAAATAGCCAAGAAATGGGGCGCACCCAGCAGACAATTGAGCAAGCCGAAGAAAGGCTTCATACACGGACACGGCGGCACAGGATGCCAAGCAGGCGCCGTGGTGCTGGAGGTGTAAGAAGATGAAGCAACCAGGACCAGAAAAGACTCTGAAGGAAGCGGCAATTGACGAGAAATTATGGAACGAATGGGAACGCAAAGGCGGCTGGAGACCGGAAGGATGGAAAATAGTCGAAATGAACGATGGACCAACACTGAACGATCTGAAGCCCGAAAAATTCCTAATCGTGCACAGACCACACGGCAGCATGTTCCATCACAGCTACGGCAAAGTCTCAAAATTCTTCATGGGACTCTTTGACGGAAAACTATACGGCACAAAATGTCCAAAATGCGGACTAGTATACTGTCCCCCGAGAGCACACTGCTTCAACCCAAAATGCAGGCTGGAAGAAACACAGTGGGTCGAGCTTCCGAAGAAGGGGGAGGTTCACTCGTACACGATCATGGTCATCGCCTGGCCATCCATGGCACACCTACAACCTCTAGTCGGCGCAATGATCAGAATCGACGGAACAAACACGTGCTTGCCCATGACAATGAGAGAAGTAGACCCCGAGAAAGTCAACATCGGCCTCAAGGTCAACGTACACATCGAAAAACATGCAAAAGGCGACCTACTAGACGTCTACGCAACACCCGCAGAGGAACCAGTGGCACCGAAGAGAACACCTGAAGAACTGAAACGCTTCAGACAGGACATGGACAGCACACGAGCCTGGGTCAAGAAGACCTTCGACCCAAAATAAACTCAAACGCTTCGCCCAAAACCACATCCCCCTTTTGATGTTATTCTTTCACGGCTTCTGCCGTGAAGAAGCCCAGAATGGGCTGAAGAAATTTAAATAGTCGTTCTGGCAGAATCTCCATTCTCGCGCTAGCCGTCAGAGGCGACTCCCATCTTGAAGGGTAAACCACTCGTTTCAATTGTCTCTGCAGGCTTGTCAAAATTCGGCAAGCTGGAAGGCATGTACGCCAGGGAAATCTTTGCAGAAGCCGCGAAAGAAGCCTTCGACCGTTGCCCAAACCTGAACCCCAAGAAAGACATCGGGGCACTGTTCGTCGGACACATGGGCGAATCATACGAGCACCAGGGACACACCGGAGCAACGATGGCTGACTGGTCTGGCCTACTGCCTGTGCCAGCCACGCGAACAGAGGCCGCATGCGCTTCCTCCGGCGTTGCCCTGAGGACGGCTATTCACGCTGTGCTCTCAGGCCTCTCGGACATAGTTATGGTCGGGGGCGTCGAAAAGATGACGCACAGAACCACTGCCGAAGTCACGGAGTACTTGGCCATGGCATCTGACTTTCCGTTTGAGCAATGGCAGGGCATAACCTTCCCAGGCTTATACGGGTTGATGGCCACGGCGCACATGTATGAGTACGGCACGACGGAAAAGGACTTGGCCCTTGTAGCCGTGAAGAACCACTATCACGGAAGCATGAATCCCAAGGCTCACATGCAGAAGGAAATAACGCTTGAAACTGCCATGTCCTCACGAGTCGTGGCCTGGCCCCTGAAACTATACGATTGCTCACTCATAACTGACGGCGCCAGCTGCCTCATTCTCACAAAACCCGGGCTTGCTAAGAAATACACGGACATGCCCGTGCAGATCATCGGAACCGGCCAAGCAAGTGACACCATAGGCCTGTACGAGAGGGACAGCTTCACTTCTCTCGCAGCGGCAAGAATTGCGTCTAGGCAAGCCTGCGAGATGGCAGCGGTTAAGCAGGGGGACATAGATGTGGCCGAAGTCCACGACTGCTTCACGATCGCTGAGATAATTGCTTATGAAGACTTGGGCTTTTGTAAGGCTGGGGAGGGCAGGCGTCTAATCGAGAACGGGGAGACGAAGCTGGGCGGAAGAATTCCCGTTAACACAAGCGGCGGGCTAAAATCGAAGGGACATCCCGTCGGCGCAACCGGAACGGCTCAGGCCTACGAAATATACCTGCAGCTCACGGGACGAGCGGATAGGAGACAGGTCAAAGATGCAGAGATCGGCTTAACTCACAACGTCGGCGGTTCAGGCGCAACTGCAGCAGTACACATCTACAGGAGGGCTTAAGATGGCCGCGCAAGCTCCTTTCACGATAGAACAGCTCTGCAAGTTCATGAACGAAGGAAAATTCATGGCGGGAAAATGCAAGAAATGCGGCAAAATACACTTCCCACCAAGGCAACTGTGCGACGAGTGCCTCTCAAACGAGTTCGAATGGACGCAGATCCCGACCATTGGAAAACTGCTCACCTACACCGTTATCCACATCGCGCCAGCACAGTTCCAGGCAATGACACCCTATGCAATAGGCATAATCGGACTTGACAATGGACTAAAAATCCCCGGGATGATCAAAAACGTGCCCCTTGACAAGATAAGGATAACGATGCCACTATCCATGGTCATAGAACCCTGCAGTGGAACAGGGCAATGGCCACAATGGCCAAGATATCATTTCGAGCCTCTGTAGACGTGGAAATCTTGACTTTTTCGGTTCCGTATTAGTCACGTTATATTCTGCAAGATATGAAGCGCGTGCCAGGAAAAAGCATAACTTCGAAGAGGCAGATAATCCACGTGGGGTTAAGCTTGACTGTATGTCCTGACAAACAAAAAGTGGCAATCGTCGGTGCCGGTTTCGTCGGCTCAACGCTCGCTTACTCGCTCCTCATTCAGGGAACAGTTTCTCAAATCACGCTGATAGATGTGAACAGGGAAAGAGCAGAAGGCGAGGCCATGGACCTGAACCACGGCATGCCATTTGCCTATCCAACCAAGATTGTCGTGGGCGATTATGCAGATTGTCGGGACGCAGACATAGTAGTGATTTCCGTGGACCGAGGCCAGAAGATTGAGAAATCACGGTTAGAGCTGGCGCAGGGAAACTTTGAGCTCTTCAAAGAGATCATTCCCCGAATCGTAGAGTACAACAGAGAATGCATATTGATCATCGCGTCAAATCCGTTGGATGTCATGACTTATGCCGCGTTGAAGCTTTCGGGTCTGCCTAAGAACAGAGTTATTGGCTCAGGCACGATTTTGGACAGCGCTCGACTGCGATACCTGTTGGGTGAGCACTTGCAGGTTGATGCCAGGAATGTACACGCGTACGTGATTGGCGAGCATGGTGACAGTGAAGTACCCGTCTGGAGCTTGGCAAACGTGGCAGGAATCCGTCTAGTTGACTATTGTCCCATATGCAAGCTCCCCTACAACACGAATCAATTGAACGAGCTGTTCTTACAAGTGAAAAACGCGGGCTACGAGATCATAAAACGCAAGGGAAGAACGCATTACGCCATTGGGTTGGGAATCACAAGAATAGTGGAAAGTATCCTCAGAGATGAGAACGCGATCCTGACGGTCTCCACTTTCCTCGAGGACTATCTCGGAGTGCGCGACATCTGCCTCAGCGTTCCAGCAATCATCGGCCGAGGCGGCATAAAGGAAACAATCACCCTTCCACTGAACGAAAAGGAAAAAGAAGCCTTCCAAAAATCAGCCATCATAGTGAAAAACGTCGCCGATTCACTCATGCCTTAAACCAGACGTGCGTGATTTGACACTTCGTCTGAACCATGAGCAAAAACAAAATGAAGACGCTTATTCGCGTTTTTCACCATCATGAGATGCATGTCCCGCTCAACCTTTTGTCAGGCAGGATCCATAGGGGCTGGTCAAAACCTGCGGTTCGAGCGTAAAGTTTAAAGGTCTAATGCTTCGTTTAGGTTTCGATTATTCTTTGAGCCGGGGTTCATCGTTTGAGTCGAAAACTAGAGAGTCTGGAAGAGCGTAAGGCTGAGGTTCTGATCAAGCTTAGAGGATACAAGCTTGTCAAGAAACAGAAACATGACGACGCAGTCGGCTACATAGTGGACATGCCGAAGGAAAAGGAGAAGGCCCTCGTCTGGTGTGTCCCAGGCGAAAGCACCGTGGGCATAGCGTCGATCAACCGCCTGCAGAAAGTCATGAAAGACTTGGAGTTAGAAAGGGGAATAATCGTCACTGACGGGAGATACACGCACGCCGTGAAGCAAGGAGCCAAGAAAAGGAGAATCGAGCTCCTGCCTAAAATGTTTCCAGCGTTCGACCTTTTCGAGCATGCCCTCGTTCCAGTACATCGGATCCTGAGCGAGGAAGAGAAGAATGAACTGCTGGCCAAATACAGGGTCAAGCCCTACCAGTTGCCTCAGATCGGATCATCCGACCCTGCGGTCAAAGCCATAGGCGCAAAGCCCGGCGACGTACTGCGCATAATGCGTAAAAGCCCAACCGCAGGAGAACACACAGCGTTCCGCTACGTCATCGAGTAGAAACGAGGCTGGACCAATTCGTATGTGCCCCACGTGGCTAAAGTAACTCGGGCAGGGGTCATGATTCTCTAGTGCTCTCTTGGGCTAATTCGTAGAGGATTACTAATGCTTCGCCCTTGGAGATGTTGAGCCTTGCGGCCAACTCTTCAGCTGCGATCCTAGGTTTTTCTCGCAGGATGTTTTCCCTCGTGTATGCCTTGTGGTTTGGATACATCGTCAGCGTATGCACCGTTTCAATGAGTACAAGCCAGAGTTTCTCTTTCGAGAATTCCTCAAAGGTCATTAGGCATCAGTAGTACATTATACTTGGTAGGTTATTCGGTTTACTTACGCTTCTGCCAATTCATGATGCGACTTCCTGCACATTTAGACCGCCGCCAAACGATGCGGCTCTCGAGTTTTGCAGGGGGCAACAAAAGTCTTATTGGTTGTGGCTTTACAAGCGTTTGCCATAAACTATAATTCTTTGGGGCAATTGATTAGGCTTCTTGGCTATTAGGCAGGATTTGTTGGCTTGAAAGTCACGGCCGTCGTGTTCGACTTGGACGGGACCATCGCGAGTTTCAACATAGATTATATGGCGGTCAGGGCTGAGGTCCGCAGCTTCCTCATAGGCCAAGATCTGCCCGCGTCAGTTATGGCGGCGGACGAAAGCATATTTGACATGTTGAAGAAAGCGGAGACCTATCTGAACAATAACGGCAAACCCGAAAAGGTTCTGAGAGAAATTCGTGATAAGGCGCTGGCCATCGCGGAGGAGTATGAGTTGGAGGCTGCGAGGAGCACGTCCCTTCTTCCCGGCGTCGTCGCTGCGCTGAAAAAAATGAAAAAGATGGGTTTGAAAATCGGTTTGTGTACGGTTAACAGCGACAGGGCCGCGAGTTACATATTGAAGCGGTTCAAAATAGCAGAGTATTTTGATGTCGTAGTTCCCAGAAACGGCGTGCGGTACATTAAGCCAAACAGTGAACACTTGGAGGTTACCTTGAAGGCCTTAGGCGTTGGCCCAGAAAACGCTGTGTTGGTTGGGGACGGAACAAGAGACATGCAATGCGCGAAGGAGTTGAAAGT
>JBGPBS010000079.1:0-6929 GCA_041481365.1 Bathyarchaeia archaeon | reverse complement strand
GGGAGACCGCCGTCGATAAGACGGAGGAAGGAGCGGGCCACGGCAGGTCAGTATGCCCCGAATCTCCCGGGCCACACGCGAGCTGCAATGGCAGGCACAATGGGTTCCAACCTCGAAAGGGGGAGGCAATCTCGAAAACCTGCCGTAGTTGGGATCGAGGGTTGTAACCCACCCTCGTGAACATGGAATCCCTAGTAATCGCGTGTCACTATCGCGCGGTGAATACGTCCCTGCTCCTTGCACACACCGCCCGTCGTTCCACCCGAGCGACTTTTGGGTGAGGCGTGGTCTTGCTTGACTGCGTCGAATCCAGGTTTCGTGAGGGGGGAAAAGTCGTAACAAGGTGGCCGTAGGGGAACCTGCGGCCGGATCACCTCCTACGAAAAAAGCCTTGAGCAATCGGCTGGAGGAGAAAGGCAAGGAACAACCGAGAACGCCAAAGCCCAATCATCATGTTAACGGTTCTTTCCCGAAGGCTGTGTGACATGCGGCTTGTTGTCTGCTCGAGGTTTTCGACTGCTACTACTACGATCGTTCGACGGTTTCTTTCTGTTCGGTGGCAGGCTTGACTTCTGCACAGAATTTTTAAGGTTGAAACATGCACTACTGTCTTGAGGGCAAAGAGTGAAGGAAACAGCTAGCAAGGTAAGGCTCAAACGAGATATTAATGCCGCCACTATTCCGATTAGAAGGGATGACTATTTTCCAAATGCGTACATTATTGATCTCCCACTAGATTCCGTGCCAAATCATGCATGGCAAGACATCTTGGACCGTGAATGGAAATCTAGCCTGCGTCTATGGGACAGGAAGCTGTTCGTAGTCGGCGACAAGCTTAGGCTTGTAACCACTATCGATGACATTAAGAGCAAGCTGGATTGGGTTAAACAAGTCATAGAAGACACCAATCGAGGCATCGATGAGTACAACGAAGAAACTGAGGCAAGAGAAGCAAAGGAAGAAGAGGACAGGCATACCAGCGAAGAAAGGTTGAACATCGATACGATCAGGGATAACCTGAGAAAAACACTCGGAGGGCAGAGATAGCCCAAGATGAAGATTCAGGCTCTGTAGTCTCACGTCGGTGCTTGCGGCTTCCAACATCTGCGTCAAAAACACTGGTTGCCACTAATTCTCAGTGTTGATTAGGCCGTAGATAATGTTAACGAAGCGACAACTGTCGCACAGCTGATCATCTTTGGTCGCTTTCCTTCTGCCGGATTTGATGCATGATGGCCGTTCTACTGCATCATGCGCTTGAAGAGCGCTCTAGGTCATGCCCGGTCAAAAGCTGAACTCACTTGTCCAACCTACATAGCTTTTATGAATTCTAAGTATTGAGGAGCTTACATGTTTCAAACAAAGAATATGATAGAGAGGTTGGTTCTCACGCTCAAGACTAGGAGCAGAGGATCGTCCAAAAACCGCTTCATTACAGGATGTTAAACTCAACGTGAAACTTTGTGCTGAACGCCCATTCATGATCGTTAAGTTTTCGCAGCAGGCCAGTTTTCCGAAGGATGTTCAAGTTCTAATCCTTTGAGATCTCGCCGATTCCATATGGAATAAGCTCCCTTATTTCTTCGATTGAAGATTTTGATATGATTTGGCGCTGTTCCTTAGGCATCTTCTCAGCCAGCGTCTTCAAAATATGGTCAAACAGTTTCTTGCCGGCTTGTGCTCCCGGCATGACGATCACGTAGATTTGTGTCTTGGTTCTGACAGATTCAAGGGGCCCGCCAACGAAGCGAGTGACTCCATCATCTCCGACCTGAACGCCGACTGCCACTCTGAGCGGAACGTTCCGTTTCCAACTTCGTTTTCCATTTACAACGAAGGCTCCGTGGCTCACATACTGGCCAGAGGGCCCGCCTTTTCCCAGCTGATCAGGTTTAACCCAGTAGACATCCACGCTTGCGAACCCGTCCCGCCATCCCTTCGAGTAGGCTGCTGCAAACTCTGAGGCTTCTTTCAGGACCTGCTCGCTGGGCTGTTTGCCTTCAGTCTTGATGACCACGAACGGGGCACCTACGATTTCAGCATGAAAAACTGTGTCCAGCGGTGCGCAGTGTTTTTTGATCAGAACTTCATTTGAGACTGCATCTTTGCCTGCGACGACTAGGAAATCATCAGAGGAAGTGAACCAGCGGAACTTTTCAAACCACTCTTTATGTTTGATTTTGCGTCGTTCAAGCTCTTCCAGTGCCTCGGTTGGCTTGATGTGCTCGAGAGATTCGGCCTTGCGCATTTTGGCCTCGATATTCACCTGTTTTTCCCGAGTTTCTTTCAGTGCTGCTTTGGCGCCTTCAAGCTTCTGTTTGGCCCGCTTGCTCTTCTCGTAGAATTCAGCAGCGTTCTCAAATAGGCTTCTGCGAAGGCTCAAGCTGAAACACATACTTTTTGCGATAACATTGACCATCAATGTCCCGTTGTCAAAGGACTCAAAGAAAATGCCCGGAACCGTGCCTGCTTTTTTCTCTGCAAGAACTTCGGCAGTAATCGTGCCCCACTCTTTTCCACCTTGTTTGCCTGATGAGAACTTGTTTAGCAAGACGCCTAACTCGGCGCTGTTAGTATAGATGACGTCTCCGATGTTCTTGTTCTCGATGGCGTCGGCTTCAGCCTTAGTAAGGACAGTCTGCTGGTCTGCAGCAATCCGTTCAAGCCTCTCAGCTTCCCTCTGCAGTTGATCAACCTTCAAGTCGGTCAAGGCCCTCTCAACATGAACGAGCTTGGTGCAGAACTCGTCCAGGGCTTCATTGAAACTGGGATAGGGTTGAAGTTTGAAGCCAGAGTTTTCGTAACGCTTGAGCCTGAAAGGCAACACGTCGACGAAGTCTCCTTCGGCGTTCAAAACGATGGAGGGCTCCAAGATGCCTTCAACGACCTGCGCCAGCAGCCCTCGCAACCCCTTGAATATTGCACTAGTATCGCTTGGATCCAACTCATCACACTTCTTGTTCTTGTCTACATTCGCCCTCAACAAGGTTTCTTCGGCATAAGTGCCACCGATCCCTATGCGGCGAGCGAGAGCTCTCACGACTTCAACGTTTCCAGAAGCCATCAATTCCTCACGCAGTTCTTCTCCGCTAGTTTTTGAAGGATTCTTTCCACCTGCAGGTGCGAACTGAAAAGCTTCGTTGCGAAGAATATTTCTGTCTCGCATTCTCTTGTAGCCTAGTGCCTGTAGGATCTTGTCATTTTCATCCAAGAGTACGATGTTGCCGTCTCCGAAGAGTTCTAGAACGAGCCGAAAATTGCCATCGTTAGCCATCAGGTCAAAGGTTACGACGCGTTCAAATTCATATTGATCAAGACTTGTCAACCTGGCATTTCGCACATATTTCCTCAAAGCCATGCAGAACGCTGGTGGAACGGGAGGCTTCTCCATTATGTAAGTGGTCAAATGCAGCCGCTTGCCAGCCTCCAGAATCAAATCCCGCGCAGGGCTATCAGCCATGTGTAGCCTGAAGAGCATGGTCCTGCTGTCCAGCTGGTAGATGTTGTTGACGTGAGAGTTGAGGATTTTTTGCTTCAACTCGCGGACGACGGCGGCCACATCAAAGCTTGTGAATTCCTTGCGCAAACGGCACCACCCTTAAAAGGTAAGGGTCATGGAGGCTATAAATAGGCGTTTTTCGCCAGATCGTTTCCTGCGACTTGGGCATCATTGTGCGTTTCAGACTCGGCTCGACTTAAATAATGATGCTTGGCACTTGAAGTTTGAGTGAGGAGACATGTCGAAGCTTCTTCTACAGGGAATCTTTGTGCCGAACGTAACCCCCTTCACACGTGAAGGTAAGCTTGACATCAAAGCGCTTAGAGCTTGCGTAAGATTCTGGGTTGACAGTGGAGTCTCCGGTCTTGTTCCATGCGGAAGCAACGGCGAGGCGCCTTACCTTTCTCGACACGAGAGAAGGAAGGTCATCGAAACCGTTGTGGACGAGGTCAACGGAAGAATTCCAGTAGTGGCTGGAACCGGCAGCATGAGCACTGAGGAAACCATCGTGTTCACCAAGGACGCAGAAGACCTAGGCGTAGACGCTGCGCTCGTGGTGACGCCATTCTACTATAAGCTCACAAACAGAGAAATCCTAGAGCATTACAGGACCATATTGGAAAGCGTCGACGTTCCACTAGTCGTCTATAACGTTCCGAAGTTCACTGGCGTTTCTTTGGAGCCAGCCATAATCCATCAGCTTGCCTGTGAAAGTGAACGGGTCATTGGAGTCAAGGACAGCAGCGGAAGCATTGCAACCATGACAGAAATAACCAGGTTAGTAGACAACAGGATTTCGGTTCTGGCCGGGGCAGCCGACTTAGCTATGCCTACATTCTTGCTCGGGGGCAAAGGAGCAGTGATCGCGGTAGCAAACGTGTTTCCTGCGTTGTGCATGAGACTGTACGAAGCTTTCAGAAAAGGTGAACGTGAAGAGGCCAGTAGGCTGCAGGAACGCATAACTCTTGCAAATGACGTGCTCGTAAGGAAGCATAATCAGCTTTCAGCCATAAAAGAAGCCTTGAGACTGCAAGGAATACCCGCCGGGTATCCTCGCAAGCCAGCGATGGCACTGGAAAGCAGAGAGAAAATAGTTGTGCAGGAGCTATTGAAGACTCTAAGTGATTCTGTCTGACCTGATTCAGTCCCTCCAAGCATTGAATGTGTGCATCGTTGGGTTCCGAAGATATTTCTAAACGTTGAACCTGCGATCGACTGAATAATAGGCAACTTTAAATCCAGATTTTAAATATAAATTGCAAAGGCCAAACATCATGAAACCTTTAGAGCAAGTATACTGGTTCAGACTCGCACTGGGCTTCGTTGCCGCTCTTGTGTGCATTGCTTTCGGAGTGGCTACCAATACTATTACAACCACGAGTTTTCAAATTAACACTTTCATAGATGGCGTGGCTCTTGCCCTAATCACGTACATGATTTCTTATTACGTTATAAAGTGGAAATTCATAACTAAGGTGCAGAAACCTCAGAAACTCTTTACGACGGGAATAGGCATATACCTGCTTGCATGGATAGCTTTCTGGACTTTGATGTACACGGTCCTCGCTGGGCACGTTTAGTCTTCCTTCGCTTCCAGAAAGTTTTCCATGGTTGCTTGTGCCTTATCGGTTCTGACGGTGCCAACCTCTTCCTTCTCACTGGCCGAACCATTCTGGTTAGGCATGCTGGGAATGTTCATTCGGCTTAACACGCGCATGCAGTCTGCCCATGCTGAGAAATATCCGCGGTCAAAATCCCCGTGAAGTTTGTTTCCAACGTGATCCAGAAACTCTCGCCTATAATAATGCAGGGCTGCTTTGTCGCTTAAGTCCAGCTTCGCGAAAAACGCGTACGCATCACCATTCGCCTTGCGGGAAAGCAACATGCCGTACAGAGCCCTAAAAAAACCTCTGTTCCACTCTGTCTTCTGCATCTTCTGCTTGATTCTGTCCAGCTCCCGCTCGGCTTCCGTGAATTGTCTGCTGGCCAAGAGCTGAAAATAACGCGTAACTAGAGCCGATGGAATAGGCATCTCTAACGACCACGAGGTTTCGTCTTCTCGTCTTCAGAAGCATCTTCTATGCCGTTCTCGGTTATTTTAAATATCTCTTCTCCTTCGGGCAAGTATGGGCTTGAGACTAGGCGCGCTATGCGTATGGGTCCGTGGGCTGCTCTTCGCAGGTAGAGGCGGGTGTGGCTTGTGTGGCCTACGATGTGACCGCCGATGGGATGAACGGCGTCGCCGAAAAATACGTCTGGCTTGGCCATAACCTGATTCGTTACGACAGCCACGGCGTTGAAGGCCCTTGCTAAACCAATGAGTTTGTGCATGTGCTTGTTGAGTCTCTGCTGTCTAGGAGCGAGCATTTCACGCCCGATATATTCGCTTCTGAAGTGTGCAGTGAGGGAGTCAACGATAATTAGCTTGACGTTGTTCTGCTTGATCACTTCATCAGCATTCTCAAGAAGGAACTGCTGATGATCAGAAGTGTAGGCCTCTGCATAGATGATGTTCTTGGCGACCTGTTCCGGGTCGAGTCCCAAATGCTTGGACATGGACACGATCCTTTCAGTTCTAAAAGTGTTCTCAGTGTCAACGTATAACGCCGATCCGCCGAGTCCGCCGCGCTCAGGAGGCAGCTGGACGTTTACGCACAGTTGATGACAAATTTGGCTTTTTCCAGTGCCATACTCGCCGTAGAACTCCGTGATAGTCTGCGTTTCCAATCCGCCGTCAAGAAGCCTGTCCAGAACCTTGCTTCCACTCGTCAGGCGCAAAACATCTTTTCGCAATCTGAGCAGTTCATCAGCCCTTATGAAAGAGACGCCGATGGATGATCTTGCTATTTCAATTATTGCGAAGGCTTTTTTCTCGCTTATACCGGCTGGTTCCAACTCGCGCGCAGTGGCCATGGCCAAGGATTCGATAGTGTGATAACCCATCTCCTTGAGTTTTTGTGCTGTGGCTGGGCCGACTCCGGGCAGGTCTTCCAGCAGTGCGTACTTCTTCTTCTCCTCAACGTATTCTTTTGTTTCTTCTTCGGTCATCGATTTTCCCCGTTTTGACGTATCAGACATAAAGGCTTGCCGTATTTAAAACGCGCGAATCATTACGGCGGTCGGTGCGTGGAGAGGTGGGTTAAAGTGAGACTCTTATCTTGTGTGGAGTCTTCTGTTTTGCCCTCGGCGGTCTCTCAGGCGCGTACTTGGATTTCGCGGATGATATGAGACAAGATATAAGTATGTGGTTCTTTCATAAAATCGGCTTGCACATGAGGGAGTAAGCTTTGGAGACTGCGAAGCTTGTCGAAAACGTGGCCTTCAACATTCTGAAGCAGGCCGTGATCTACGTGCCAGAAGATGTCAAACAAGCGCTGAAGAAAGCTTATTCGGAAGAAACAGAGCCGGGCAAGACGCAGCTGAAAGCAAT
>JBGPBS010000078.1:0-6937 GCA_041481365.1 Bathyarchaeia archaeon | reverse complement strand
CTTTTCAACGTTGCCATACGTGCTTTCTTGCTGATGAGCCAAGCAATGATTTTTGGGTAAGCAGTGAATGGTCCGCCGTTAGGGTGGTCGGTGGTCATGAACATTTTCCAAGGGTCGTCGATCATGAGGGCAAGTTCTAAGGCTATGGACCATTGCGTGGCGTTCACGGCGTTGTTACGTTTGTAGTGGAAGGGTATGATGCCGCCGCTTGTTTCGGTCTCCACATCACTGTTAACCCACTTGTGCCCGCTCAGCTGGTAAAGCGTGTACTCGAATGGACCGTCAGCCGTCATGGTCGTCGTGTCCGTAAAAATGACTTGACCCATGTCAAAAGTCATGTGGCTATGAGCGTTGATGTATTTGGAGATTTCTTCCGCGCCAGACCGCATGTTTCCCCAACCGTCGCCCGCGAAACTGCTAAACTGCAAGTGCGTGATGTGAGCCACGGGTTTGCCGTCTGTAGCCACGCTTTCCAGAGCCCTCATCGTATCCAGTGTCGTGGCGTAGTTGCCTGGTAAGCCGAGATTATTCGTGTGAAGATGAATCGTGTGAGGCAGATTTAACATCTTGTTAACTTTAGCGAGACCACACATTATCTCCCTGGGTGTAATGCAGAAGTTGGGAACCTGATCGTCTATGCTGTGAACGTTCCTTCCGAAACCCCAAGATTCTAACCCGCCTGGGTTGACGATTTTTATCGCGTAGCCTTTCGAGGTGTTCATCATCCAAGCAACATATCTTGCGCACTCTGCTAGGTCGCCCTTCTGTAAGTATTCAAGAACGAACCACCAGTCGCCGAGCAGCGGATAGCTGGCTTTATCCAGCATAGGAGTATCGTTCAATTCTTCGTGCGTGTGCTTTGCTTCCAGAGGTGGCATAGAAGGATTCATTATAGTTGTGTAACCCATGCGTGAGTAACGATAGCCAGTGGTGAACGTTGACGGAATCGAATAACCCACACCAGACCTTGTTAGAGGGGTTTTGCTCTCGGTGTCTTTGACGTGATCCTCTGGGCGCAACAGCCTGCCAGTGTTCACTTCTGCACCCGCAATGTGAGTGTGGATGTCCACTCCGCCAGGCATCACCGTCAAGCCCGTAGCGTCTATTTTCTTAACTCTACGCGCGTGCACGCTTTCAACGATTTTGCCGTTCTTGATGGCGATGTCCATTACTTCGCCGTTAATTCCATTTATTGGGTCGAAGACAAACCCGTTCTTTATAAGCAGCTCCGTCTTACGCTGCCTCCTGCATCTTCTGTGATTTTATCAATCGGACTTCCTCGAGTATTCTGCTCAATATTTCTTCGTCCGAGAGTATTCCTTCCGGCGGCTCAACCACTTTTTTAAGTGGAAGAGGCACGTGGTCCATACGGTAAGCGGTGCCAGCCTTTTCAATGCCCACGATTGCCGTGGGAAAAACTATATCGCCCAGCAGCGCTGTGGCGTTCATGTGAGGATCGATAACTATGAGTGGATTCGCGACCAAATGCTCAACCGCTTTTCGCGGAAAGTTACTGCCCGGGTCTGAAGCCACCACAAGCGCGGCGTCTGACTCTTTCCTTAGCAGAATATCGACGACGGATGTTTCGCCAGGGTTATATCTCGGGTAGCCCAAGGAAAAATCGACCGCGTAAGGATAGCCGCTCTGCCAAGTTGCAACAGTGTTTGCGCCTGTAACGTTGAAGTGCCCTCTCATGGGCAAGATGGCGAATTTTGTTCGCATGTTCAAGTCACGTATCAGCGAGATAGCCACGTCCACGTTCCTGAACTTGCCTGCGCTCTGGGTTAATCCCATGCCGAAGAAGATTACGCCGAACTCGCAGCTTATCATGGCATCAACCAGCTCCTCTAGGTATTCCACTGGAACGCCAGCGACTTTGTCGACATCTAAATCTTGGTCTTTAACTAATGCCCGAATCGCCAACATTAGTTCATAATCTTTTCCCGGTTCGACCTGAATGAAGTAATCAGCCATCTCCCCCGTCATCGTCTTCCTGACATCAATCACTATAAGCTTGCGTCCTTTCTTGCTCAAGGTTTCAGGAGGCTTGTTAACAGTTACAGTCTCAACGACCGGTTCAAATTTATGCTTCAAAACTCCTTTCCTTTCAATACTCTGAAGCTTCTTCTTGCCCCCAGACGCTTTAACCTTATTAAAGTAGCTTTTCCATTCGCTCCCTTCGAACCTCCCCTCCGTGAATGTCGTATAGCGTTCAAGGTGCCTAGGATGCGCGCTCCACGGGTCACACCCCCAATAGATGACTAAGTCTGCACGGTGCCTGATCTGCCCCAACGTGCATGTTGGAATGCCGACTTCTTGGACACTCAGAATTGATGGCCCATGGCAAACAACTGCCGTGTTATCATAAACCCCGCCGACTTCCTCCGTCAATTCTACGCCTACTCGTTGAGCCTCGCAGTCCGTGGAGCTCCAGCCATATAATATCGGGTAGTTGGCGTTGGCTAGAATCTCAGCAGATTTGTGGATGGCTTCTTCGTAAGTAGCTGGAACGAGTTTACCGTCCTTCCGTATTAGCGGGGTTTTATTGCGATGTTCGTTCTTATAGCCTAAGAATTTGGATTCGCACATGGCGCAGCCGTTTTTCACTTTAACAACTTCGCCACCCTCAATCGTCAATTCGATATCGTCGCATAGGCAACCGCAAACTGGACAAGTTACAGCGTTTATTGTTGACAGACCTTTTTACCTCCCAAATTCGCTTCTAAGAAGCTCTTCCATGGTTAAGACCGGTTTATCAGGAGCTGGTTCAACCTCAGCCGGAGTTCCTTTGAAAGAAGGCATTCCTATGCTGGTGGTCTCGTTGCTACAAATTGCGTTAGCCCAAGGACCATAAGGAATGTAAATTAAGCCAGGCATCACCCCTCTAGGATACTTCACGGCTCTGAGCACAACTGAACCGTCTGGAGTGGACACAAGAATGTTAGTGTTGTTCTTTACGCCGAGTTTCTTCATGTCTCCCCCGTCCATGTAACACATAGAAGTGCTTTCAAAATATTCTTTCGTGCCCTTCCCAGCCTCTTTACTTACACCCTGCTCTATTGTTCTCCCAGTGAGCAAAGTCACTCGCAACTTTTGCTCCAACATGATTATCCGACCTCACCAATAGAGATTAAATAGTTATATTTAAGAATAAGTTCAAAAAACCTACAGACTGCACCATCAAATGGCTATCCTGTCTGAGCCACTGTATATGTTCATTCGTTTTCCCCGCACAAATCCAACCAGAGTCAAATTCGCCTCTTCCCCCACGCTAATACCTGAGGAAAGCGCAGCCGCAATTGAGGCAACGATGGGCAAGCCAACTCTTGCCGCTTTAAAAGCTACATCACCTGATATTCGCCCGCTCAAAGCCAAGAAACATTCGCCGAAAACAACTTTCTTCAAAGCGGACATACCTATGACTTTGTCTACGGCATTATGTCTACCAACATCTTCAGCCAGCGCAATCAAGAAACCGTCACTCTTGTAGATAGCAGCTACGTGAAGACCGCCAGTTTGCCTGAAACCTTCAGCCTTGAAGTTAAGCTGATTGACGCTGTCAAAAATAATCTGAGCTTTAATGGTTAAGTTGGATGTGACTCGAGGGGTTTTGCCCGTGAACTGGTAAACTGAGCCACCTCCGCAAGCAGAAGTGATAACCCGCTGATGCAATCTGGAAAGCTTCACGCGGTCCTCGACGTTGACTCCTGGCCTCAGGTTAACGTAACAGGTGCCTTCTGCTTCTTTCAGCAACACATCTTCGATTTCGTCTATGTTTTTTAGTATGCCTTCTGAGAGCAGGTGCCCTACTGCTAGTTCCTTAAGATTCGCAGGAGAACACAGGATAGTAGCCCAGTAAGTTTTGTTGACAAACAGGTGCAACGGAACCTCTTCAGCGACACTATCCCGAATCTTCAAGGCTTTGCCTGTGGAAAGGTCAAATTTTATTATGTCTACTTCGCGAACCATTGTCTATCACGCTCCACGTCGGGATTGAGCACACACATTTCTCAGGGGCGTCGGTGATATTAACTCTTACCACACCTAACCACGGGGGTTTGGAAGAAAGCCAAATAAAAACCTCTGCACTAACAATGAGTAGACCAACCTCACCAAAGGTAATACCATGACTCGTAGGGCTGCGATTGTGCTTGCAGGAGGCAAAGGCGAAAGATTCCAAAGCGAACACACCTGGCAAGACAAAGCCATCGCCGAACTCTTCGGCAAACCTCTACTTGTCCGCGCTATAGAAAACGTCCGCTCAGTCGTGGATGAAGTGGTTATTTGTGTTAACGATGGAGAAAGAAAGGCATTATACGCTGAAATCCTGAAGAGACATAACCTGCTAAACGCCAAGTTGGTCATTGACAAAAAAAACGACTGCGTAGGCGGACCACTTGTGGCTATTCTTACGGGACTGGAATCCGCGGAGGCTGACTTTTGCTTGTCTTTGCCCGCGGATATGCCGCTGGTTCAGCCAGAGGTCGTGGAATACATGTTTACGGTTGACAAGGCAGCCAAGGTGATTGTTCCCATTTGGCCAAACGGACGATTGGAAACGCTTATCATGGTCTTAGAAAAAAAAAGTTCGTTGGAAATCGCAAACACTCTCTGCATGCTAGGACGACCACGGTCTGACGACATAATCAGAGGAACCTCCAGAGTAGTTTTCGTCTCCATTATAGGCGAACTCAGCAAACTTGACCCTGAACTTAGAACCTTCGTGAACATCAACAGCCAAGAAGACCTAGTTAAACTTCAGCCTCGCAGAGTGGATGGCGCAGTCACGAAAAACCTGCACGTGGACAGAGGCATCTTGCCTACGCATGAACTGCTGCGCTTACGTGAGGGCTCAAAACTGTTGCGAGAAGGCAACTTCGCAGAAGCTTCAACAAATTTTGCCTCCTGCGCCCAAACTCTAGAAAACGCGAAATCCTTCTTCTGGGCAGCGAATAGTCGAGAAATCCAAGCGAAAAGCCTCAAACGTCAATCCAAACAAGAGAGCAATCTTGGATTAACAGTTCAAGCGAGGAGTGCGTTTTTGCAAGCAGCAACCAACTACAGCTTGGAGACGAAGCAGCACGAAAAATGTCAATGTGCTTTTTTGGCTGAACGGGCAATGTCTGACAAGGCATGGTGCGAATCGCGTGCAAACGAGCTGTAGTTGCTTTCTTTGGACGGAAGTCGCAAGATTGTATTGGTGTGATGCAATCGCTTTATTTATTAAAGCCAATTCAAGTGGTTTTGAGAGAGGAGCGTGATGATACGGTCTTAGTTATCGCAGCTGTTGGAACAAGTGGTTCAGGCAAAACAACTACGTTAGAGTTTTTGATTTCAAACCTTTCTTCGGAAGGCTATAAAATCGGAGCGATAAAACATATTCACCGAGAAGGCTTCACAATAGACAGAGAAGGTAGTAACACATGGAGATATGCCAAAGCAGGCTCAAAAGTGATAGTTGCCATAAGCGACCAGGAAATTGCGGTAATAAAGAAGACTGATGCTGCTCTCAACGATTTGGATCGAGTGATTGCGTTACTGGAGCGAGAACAACTAGACATAGTGTTCATCGAAGGATTTCATACGCTGATAGCAAATAGGACGGATATTCCAAAAATAATTACTGCAGTAGATGAAAATAATCTCAAGCACATATTGGAGGGAACAACGGGGCCAATTCTTGCGATTACTGGAATAATTTCCTTGAACAAACCCAAAATAAGTGGACTAAAAATTCCAATACTCAATCTAAATACCGAAGGCGATCAGATTATTAAACTCATAAAGGAATACATCAAAGCATCTTAGACATCGAGTATGCGGAGTATGGAGATTTGAAGCGGCACTCTTCCGCGACGTAGTCAGTGGTTTTTTCTGCTTTTCCAGCAGCGAGATCAAACCGTAAGATGCCAACTTGACGCATGAGCATTCATCACATAGCTACTTTTCCCATTCTAATTGATAAACAGCAAGAAAAGCAAAAGGCGAGTTTATGGTCGGTAGCCACTTAGCGTGCACAGCGCCAAGGCCGCAGCGGTTATGTCGGCGGTTGTTCCAGGATTATAATCATTGCCGTATTCCCGCAGTTTCTTATCAAACATCAAAATGCTTTCCCTGCCTCTGGGAGTTTCCACGCCGCCCAGTTGCAGAACGTTCTTGGCGTCTTGGGAGATTGGAAGGGTTTTCTCTAAACCGACTTTCCGCGAAATAAACGTGTCTGGACGCTCAGACAGAACTTTGAGGAAGGTATGGATGATGGCTGTGTTAAGGCATTTACCCTTACCATTTAGCTGCTGCATGAGGTAAGGATACGCAAGGCCGAAGGTTATTGGAAAATTGTTAACCCATTCAAAGCAGATGTCATCGTAGCCTGCTGCTATCTGGAAGACCTTGAAAAGAGAAACGTTCTCCTTGATTAGGCGCGCTTTGGAGTTGGAGTCGGTTACGGAGAGGTCTGGAGCGCCGTTGAGCCCGCTAGGCTTTGCAATTTCGATGGCGTCGTAGAGGTAAACTGCGTCCTGAGCCGTGGTTGATTCAACTGCTAGTTTGATGTTTTCTCTGAGTTTGGCTAGGTCGAATTCGCCTTTGCCGTTCATGGGTGTCATGCCCGCTGCGACTGCCATGGGAGTAAAAAGCATCACAGTGCCCAGCAGGGTGTTTCCGCCTCTTTGCCAGGCGTCGATGTCAGCCACGCAGTCTTTCATAAGCTGACCCATGCCGGCTTCGCTGATTTTGAGCTTGCCGTTTGCGACGGCTATTCCGCGTTTGGCGGCTTCTTCAAACGAAGGCGCGGCTGCAACGGCGGAAGCTAAGAAGTGTTCGATTCGGGTGCCTTCGAAGCCTACGACGAAGTTTACGTTGCCTGGTTTGTTGGCGCTGACTTCGAAGAGGATTGCCATCTCTAAGCATTTGGATATGTGTTTTGCCTTGTCACAGT
>JBGPBS010000077.1:0-6978 GCA_041481365.1 Bathyarchaeia archaeon | reverse complement strand
GGTATCCTCCTGGAACATTAAAACTCGTGGCGAGATTACCATTTCCATCAGCTTGGCTCGTTTTGACTTGAGATGAATCGAACTTTATGGTCACAGTCGAAAGTGGCACAAAACCAGAGCCAGAGACAGAAACTGGCCCAACTACGCCACTAGCCGGATTCAAATTAATGGTAGAAGGCGTTATGACGAAGCTCGCCGAGGCAAAATCCCCGTATGTATCTGTTGCACTAATTGTATGAGTACCAAGAGAGTAACCTCCTGGAACCCCCCCCGGGAAATAGGTGATCGGCAGGTTACCATTTCCATCCGCTTGGTTCGTTGCAATGACGCCCGAATCGAACTTTATTGTTACGATTGAGGAGGGGACGAAGCCAGCGCCGGAAACTGAAATCTGTGAACCCACACACCCAACACTTGGATTCAGGAAAATTGAAGAAGCAGAGGTAGAAGAAGTGATAACAGTAAATATCGCCGAGGCATAATCGCCGTTTGTGTCCGTTGCACCAACCGTGTGAAAACCGACAGAAGAACCTCCTGGAACATAGAAAATCGAGGTTCCCAAGTTGCCATTTCCATCTGCTTGGTTAGTTGCAACCTGAGCAGAGTCAAACTTTATGGTCACAGTAGAATAGGGCATGAAGCCAGAACCAATGACTGCAACCTGCGAACCCACAACACCGCTAGTCGGATTCAAATTGATTACGGTTACCTGCGTGTGGAAATTCGAAAAGAGCGATATGATGTTTCCTCTTGCAGTTATCAGCCAGGTGGCCACTTGGTCACTGGATTGGGCGCCACTCACAGGCACAAAATCATTGAATGTGGTCATGGCTCCAGGTTGGATGAAAAACGATTCTTTGGCGCTACCAGATTTGCTTTGGGTCGCGTCCTGAACCCAGAACCTCACTATTCCGACGGGGAGGGGGCAAACATTCTTCAGTAAGCAAGAAACAATGATGTAATTTCCGTTTGCACTATAGCTAACATTTGAGACAGCCAAGGATTCGGCATTGCGACCGGTATTCATCTGTTGGACTTGACCGACCGTGTCTTGGAAAGCAGTGTTTCTATCCAAGATAAACATGAAAACATTGAAGTAGAGAAATAACACTATGAGAACTAGGAATATAGACGCGATTATACCAGAAAAGCCCTTCCTGCTTTTAAACAACCTACGGTGTGGAGAATGATCCATCAAAGTTCCTCCCACTTGCCGTCACGACACGCATTGTATAGTAACCAGACAAGCTGGTCAAATTGCCCATGACGAAATAACCTTCTTCTCCGATGCTCAGGGTTGTATTGTAGACAAGCGACGTGTGGAGCTGCAAATTGCTTGTTATGTCCTGCAAGACAGGAATCGGATACGTTCCAATGATTGAGTTTGCGGCGTTCCACAAGTACAGCCGAAAAAGACTCACGTTGCCTAATCCATTATTGATTAGATACACCGTCAAACTGTTGTTTGAGTAGGTTATGTATTCAAAGGCTATGCTTTCTTCGATTGAACCTGTACTGTTGGCTACGGAGTTGGAGTACTGCTGGTTGGCGACTGCACCCCAAGAGTAAGCCCAGTACATAATAGCAATGCCCGCTGCTATTACACCCGCAGTCAGTATCAGTGTACTCAGAGTAACGCTGATGGCACGCTTGTCAGAAAGCAGACTCCTCATTCTTCTGTCTAGCTTCTTAAACTTCGAACATCGACCTTTGAAGGTTTTTGTGTTGGTCATTTTCTGTTCACGTCCCTCCGATGAAGGGTAATGATAGGTATCCGGCGAGTGGGAGGAGTATCAATCCCACTATCAAGAGGACTATGGCGTGTTTGAAGCCTGCGGATACGCTGCCGGAGCTCAGTTTTCCAGTTACCAAGCCTGTGAAGAAGGTTTGAACCATAATTGGGGGCAGAAGCAGCGTCACTACCATTGAGAAGGGTAGGGCTTGGTGGCCGAAGGAACTGAGGATGGTTCTGCTGAAACCCAGGAAGATTATGGTTGAGAAGAGGAGGATGCCTGCGCCTATGTATGGCATCAGAAGGAGCGGGCGCAGGGTTTCTTTTTTCTCTTTTTCCAGTGAGGAGAGCTCTTCGCTGAAGTGAGTGAGGGTTTCGAGAGTTTCCGGGGTTCCTCCCCCGACTTCTATGGCGTCTACCAGGAGGTAGATGTTGATGAGGGCGAGCCAGGATCTAATTTTTGTCTTGAAAGTCTCGTAGATGACTCTGAAGGGAAATCCCCAGCGGATCTGGCGTGAGGCTGCCGTGAGGATTTTCGTGAATCCTCCATAGTTTCTCCCCGAAAGGTTTTCCATGCATCGTTCCGGTGAGGCCCCGGACTTTCGGGCTTCTGTCAGGTCCCTCAGGAAGTTGGTCACGTCGTGCTCCACAGCCTTTCCCTTTCGCGTGTAGTAGCTATGGGCGATGGCCGCGGGTATTGACCCCGCAAGCAGTGCTACTCCCATGCCTAGGGTCGCCTCGTAACCGATGTCCAGGCCGAGGGTTTGTCTAAAAAGCGTTATGAAGTCCATGAAGGGCTTGGCGAAGGGTGGAGCGAGCTGCGGGGCAGCGAACGGGAGGAACATTGTCAGAATCAGGAAGAGCATTATCGGGGATGTTGCGAAGAAGACTTTGTAGGGTCCCCATTCGCTGAGGGGTTGGCTGATTTGTTGAGCGTCAGAGAGGAATATGAACAGCATCGCGAGGGTTGGCACTATGAAGTAGGCGTAGATGAGGAACGTGTCGGCCGACAAGGATCCTTGCCAGAACTGTTGGAACGAGAGTGATGTCATGAATATGATTGTGAGGGTTAGCGTCATGAGGATGCTTATCGTTATGTAGGATTCCATGAGCACGCTCGCCCTTTCGCCGAAGGCCTTGACTTTCACGGCTAGGTCTTTGAACATGGTCTCCGTTCGAATCAGAAGGTAGTGAATGACGTCTCCACCAGTCCTCAAGGTAGAAGCGTATCCCAGCATGATGTCCTTGTAGTCTTTTGAGGGAAGATGCTCGGCCGATTTTTCCATAGCCGTAACAGGGTCTAAGCCTTCTATTTGAACATCGATCTCTATGTCCTTTATGACTTTGGAAATGTTGGGAAGCAGGTCACAGTCCTTCAGCCGTTTCAGGCTCGCATAGGGTGACAAGCCGCCTGTCGCCATCACGCTGATATATGTCCCTGCGAAGGGAACCTCCAAGTCCAATTTTGAAGCCCTGTCGCGAGCGATTATCTTCGGGATTGCGTATCCCAAGAGTATAACGAGGATCGGCGCTGGGACAAGCAAGATGAATCCTGTGAACAGTACTATTGGGATCGTCACGATCACAGACAGGATGAGGATGAAGCCGACCAGGGAAAAATAGGCTTCGGGGTATATCCTGAGCCCAGTGTCGTCCAGAGTCCCTTCAAGTTTGGTATGACTGTTGGAGTAGAACGCTCTTCCCAAGATTCTGCCCATCCAGCCGAAGTGTCGGTAGCTGAAGCTTGTGATCGAGAACCCGACCTTTGCCGTCTTCATTCCTCCGCCTTTCCTCCTGGTGCTGCCTGCACCTGCGGGAAATCCTCTTCCAAGGAATAGTTAGTAATATATTTTGCTAGCTCAACGTTCTTTCTGATGCCTTTGACCCTCAGATCGTGAAGATAGAGGGCTCGGTTTCTGACCTCTTCCAAAACGTCTTTGAATGTTAGCCCTTGTCTCAGGGCGACTTTTCTGAGTTGCTCACTGTTCTTGAGGTCTACCTGGAAGGCGTCAGTCAGCGGGTTCCACGTACTTATTGTCTTGTATTCCTCAATATCGGCCACTTCCACCACGGATTTAAGCCTTCTCCCGAATGTAACGTCACTCTTCGAGTTAGGCAGTTGAACCCTCTCCACAAGGGCGGCCACGTTTATCAGGGGAATGTAGGCTTTGGCCACGTTCATCGGAGGGCTTGTCAACCGTTTAACGGTGTAGTCCAAGCTTTCCGCGTGGAAGGTGGTCAAGCCTCCGTGGCCCGTAGCCAGGGCCTGGAAGAGAACGAAAGCTTCTTCGCCTCTGATTTCACCGACAACTATGTAGTCCGGTCTGTATCTTAACGAGGTTTTTACCAGGTCGAAGAGGGTGACTTCGCCCGCTTTCATGGCGCCTAGGCCGTAGCTTTCTCGGCTTACGAGTTGAACCCAGTTTTCGTGAGGGATGTTCAGCTCTGGGATTTCCTCAACCGTGACTATTTTCATCGACGGTTTGACGAGGCTTGCCAGGGCGTTCAGCGTGCTCGTTTTTCCGGCTCCCGTGCCTCCTATGACGGCGATTGTCATTCTGTTCTCTATGAGCAGCCAGAAGTAGGCCGCGATTTCCTCGTTCAACGTGCCCAGTTCGATCAGGTCAACTATGGAGAAAGGTTCCTTTCTGAACCTCCTTATGCTGAAGGAGCCGCCTTTTGGGGAGACTTCGCGTTTGAAGGTGGCTGCGAGCCTGTCTTTTCCTGGGAGCATGGCATCGAGGATGGGGAAGGCTGTTGAGATGTGTTTGCTGGCGAGGTGGGTCAGTTTCACGATCAGGTTGTCCAGCGTGTTTTCGTCGGTGAATGTGAGGTTCGTGGGCATGCTCTCGTATCTTCTGTGCCACACGTACACGGGCAATCCGACACCGTTCACTGACAGGTCTTCTATCATGGGGTCGTTCATGATGACGTCGATGTCTCCGAAGCCGACGAGGTTCCTGTTAATGTAGTATTGGATTCTCGACCATGAGTCTTCGTCGGTTTTCTTTCCGATGCCGTATTTTTTGGCCAGCCTGCGGGCCTCGTTAGCAACATGGGTCTTTGGGTCCACCTGTGCCTTAGGAGGCTCCAGCTCCTTGCTTATTATGCCTAAGAGTTTTTGCAGGATCTCCTTTTCCTTTTCTGTGAGTTCAACTTCCTCTATGTAGTAGGCTTTTCCTCCGCCGAGCTCCGGCAACGATGCTATTGCGACTTTTGAGTAGGGGGACTGCATCAAGTAGGTTTCCGTTATTTGGGTGCCTTCTGGAAGCTTCTTGAAAATGACCATGGGCGGCTGAGGCGGCAGCTTCTTGGCCAACACGTTCTTGAGAGACTTCTTTCGCTCGAGTTTCTCAGGTCTGCGCTTTTCCACTCGAAACCTTGTATGCTTTAGGCTGTTGCCGAGTTTGCTGAGACGTTCCTTTAACGGAACGTTGCGTTTCGTGGCTTTCTTCTTCTCTTCCATTCTCGATGTTTCTCCAACAGTTACACTAAAATATTGAAAGAAAGAAAACAGGAGGATTAATGAGGGTTACGGAAGGGTTATTACTTTAGGATACTGTCTGCCGGCGGTGGTCTGAATCATCACTTCAAGGTTCATGCTGGACTGCCAGTATGAGCCAGATCCTCCTTGCATCGTTATCCATTGGGACGTGGCATTGCCAGGATCCAATACTATTGGCGTGTTAAAGCTTGGACTTGGCGTATAGGGTGCGATATACGCGGAGGCTGGTTTTCCGTTATAGAAGATTGTGACAGGATCTATGGTAGCCGAAGCCGAACCCGTGTTCTTAATGGTCATGTTTATCACGTAGTTTGTGCCACTGTAGGTTGCGTATGCGCTTGTGAATTCTAGTTTCTCGAAGCGTGTGAATGATGATCCTATGCCGAGTGCCCAGTATGCCACGGCGATTGCCATCACTATGGAAATGGCCACGATGATGATCGTAGCGATAATGGTGCTTATGCCCTTCCGATTTCTTCGAAACAGTTTCTTCATTAGTCTTTCACCTCCTCCTTTCATCACGCAATTGCATTTAAACGTCTTATTTCATTCTTGTTCTCTAATAAAAAAGTGCCAGTAACATTGCTATAGAACAGTGGTATAGAAGGATGTAAGTGTGCGCCTTTGTTTCCATTGTTTAGCTCAATCTGTACATTGTAGAAAGAAAAATGGAAGGCTGTCTTTTAGCCTTCTTTCTGTTTCTCCTTGGCCATGCCTAGTATTAGTGAAACCATGTAGAGCAGAAGTCCCAGAAAAGCAACCGTGCCAAAGCCTATGCTTACGTAGACTCCGTTCATGTACGCATCTTTGTCCTGACCGATAACCAGCGTAGGCAATGAGAGAAGCACAGTGCTCAGCAGTCCCACCAGGCAGACGAAACACAGAACAGCCCCGACAACGCCAACATTGGCCAAACGCACCATAATCACAGCCCTAAAGGCATGATATTAAACTAGGACAACTTATAACATTTTCCGCGCGCGCTGCGTGCATGTTTCGCGTGTTCACAGTCGGTCGTATGCCAACAATATTATCGAGTAGAACAAGATTATGGTTGAGATGGTCCAAGAAGGCACCTGAAAACCTGTGGTGAACCACAACACGTAGTCGGCGAGGGCGTTGAGAAACTGGACTACGCATGAAACCTTGATCAGTAGTTTTATGGTGTTCTTATGGAACATTCTAATCGCTCGCACCACTGTTTGCCAAGAAGAAGATAATTGGGTTATGAAGAGAGAAGCTAGATTGAGAGTATGTTTGGCTACTCATACGCTAGTGCGCGGGAGGTGGAGTAATTCTTGAACGAGCCCCAATCATTGATGCCAGGTCGCTAACGGAAAAAAGCGCGCGCTTGTTTCTACTATTTACCATTTGACTCAACCTTCTTTTTCCTTTTTAAGCTGAGATTAGCCTCCTTTGGGTTTGAGTGAATCTTTTGGAGGTGGCTCTATAACAATGGTTGAATCTGAGACTACCTTCACCTCGTCTTTGTCGGTTAGTTTGTAGAAGCGTAGCCATGACCTTGGAAGTATGATAGCATAGCTTGTTTCTCCAACCTTGATTATTTTCTTAGTTTCTTCGTGTGGCGTTTTTTTGACCTCAAAACTAGAGTCTAAACACAAGTTTTATTAATCTATTTTCACCTATTAAATCTAACCTGGTGAACAGATTGAATTCAATCACAAGTGTAGGAAGATACAAAAAAGACGAGATGGTGAAAAAGGAAATGTACAAGCTTCTT
>JBGPBS010000076.1:0-7078 GCA_041481365.1 Bathyarchaeia archaeon | reverse complement strand
TGGCTTCTTCGGAGCCAATCTTGGAGCGACTTTCTGGTCGAAAGACACTCTGGCAGGAGTGAAAGAGGACGAGGAAGGCTTCAGAAGCTTGAAGAAGACGGTAAAAAAATTTGCCAACAGCGCAACAGATTGAGGAAACACGAGTTCGAACAAAAGAGTTGAGGGTCAAATTTGATTAATGAAAAAGAGAAGTCGGTCAAGAAAAGGAGGGTTGCATGGGGCCTCACCGGCAGCGGAGACAAGCTGCGAGAAACTCTGGAGGTCATGAAAGAGATTAGATCGCAATATGAGCACGTTGCCATCGTTGAAGTGTATCTTTCCAAGGCGGCAGAACAGGTTGTGAAATACTACAGGCTTGATGACACTCTGAAGCAGAATTTTGGAAGAATCACAGTTGAAGTTGACTCCAATTCGCCGTTTCTAGCCGGTTGGCTACAGACAGGAAAGTACGAGTTCTTGCTCATAGCTCCCGCGACGTCGAATACGGTGGCAAAAATCACAGCGGGAATAGCTGACACATTGCTTTCAAACGCGGCGATCATGGCCTTGAAAGGGTCAGTTCCAGACTACGTCATGCCCTCTGACTACGAGGAAGGACTAACCCATACCTTGTTGCCTGGCGGTCAAGATATAGCATTAAGAGTCAGGAGAGAAGATGCCGACAACGTGAGAAAGTTGAAAGGCATGGAAGGCGTGTTTGTACTGGAAAAGCCTCAAGACATTCGAAAGGTTTTCAAAAAACATTTTAGGCAAGTTTGAATTGGTCACGAACAAGACTGAAGCAGGACAGACGGGTGTAAAGTGGTGCTGAATATTATCGTTCCTTTGGTCGCAGGAATCGCGATTGGATATTTCCTGCGAAAAAGGAAGCACTTGGATCTGGGGCGGGTCACCATTGGAGCTATTGTCCTATTGATTTTTTCCCTGGGTTTCTCGATTGGCTCAAACAATGAATTGCTCCAGTCACTGCCCAATATTGGCTTCGACGCTGTCGCCATGGTCGCGTTGGCTCTGTTTTTCAGCGTGATTTTTCTGAAGGCTTTTAGGAAGGTTGTGAAGCTGAATTGATAAAATATATTTTAGTTGCCCTTGGTTTTGGCATTCTCGCCGGCTACATTAACAATAATTATGCGAAGGTAATTGACAATAGCTGGGTTTCGGGCTACTTGTTTGATTTCTCGCTTATTCTGCTGTTGTTCGTCATGGGTTTCATGTTTGCTGCTGATGAGAAGGCCGTGGCCAAGCTGAAAAAGGCTGGACTGAAAATCTTGGGTGTTCCTTTTTCGATCGCTCTTGGGAGCATCGTCGGCGGTTTAGTTGGGGGACTCCTATTAGGCATCAACGTTGTCGGCTCGATGGCTGTCACTGCTGGCTTCGGATGGTACACTCTTGCTGGGCCATTGGTTGGCCAGCTATTTGGAGCCAATTTCGGCGCGTTGGGCTTCGTAGTGAATTTTCTGAGAGAATTGTTAACTTTGGTGACTATTCCATTAACGGCAAAAATAGATCACTACACGCCAGTGGCATTAGGCGGAGCCACGACGATGGACACGACCCTGCCAGTGATCGTGCGATACTGCGGTTCCGAAACGCTAATAACAGCCTTTTCCAGCGGCTTCATCCTGAGCATAGTTGCACCCTTCACGATAACTGCAATAGCGGCAATACCCAGATGATACGATTTCCGCCACTGGGCCAGGGAATTTGGTTGAATCAGCCAAAAGACTCAGTCCAAGGAACTGGCCTGAGCAGAATTGTCATTTGCAATAATTCAGGTCTGAGAACACCTGAGAAATGTTTGTGGTGCGGTCGCCGGGACTCATACCCTAATGGGTTCAAGTCCACTTAGCGCGCGCTTTGCCTTTTTTCTATCAGTTTATTTTAGCGGGTGATTTCCCCGAGTTAGATAGAGTAGAATGATGCCTCCTGCGGCTGAAAGGATGGCTGCATATGTAAAAGCCATTAGGGGTGATATGAGAGCCCAGAGTACCCCAACTACTGCGCTAGAAGCAAAGTCGCCTATGCCGTTAACCGTCTGCAGTACGCCAAAACCAGTTCCCCTAGACTCAGTTGGTAGTAAATCGGCTGCTGCAGTTCCTTCAATAGTGTCCGTGATTGCCGTGAAAAAGCCTGCCAAGAGGAAGATCGGAACCAAAAACAAAAAGTCAGCCGTGAGAAGAGCCGTACCCAGACAGGTTACAGCCGAGACAAAATAGCCAATTGCAAGAATTCTCCTTCTGCCGACTTTATCACTCAATGCGCCTATGGGAAACGAAGAAGCTGCATAGGCAACATTCAGTAAAGTGTACAATCCCACAGCAATGGCCGAAGCCTCTAACGCGCCAACTCTTGGAGCCAAAACCTGTTGCGCTCTCAAGGTGAACAGACTGTTGGCGAAATTTCCCAGCCCAAAAACACCTACGCCAACAAGGAAGAGCTTAAACGACCTCGGAAGCGTCTTGATCGACGTGATAAATCCTTTGTCCTTCACCACAAGGCCGCCGTGTGCCGAGACAATCAGAGTGTCCGGCGATGGTTTTTTTCGGACTTCACGTACAAAGAAAAGAACTATTAGCAACGCTGCTAAACCGGGGATTGCCGATATTGCAATTATCTGGCGATAATTTAGAAAAGTTAGAAAAAATAGGGCTAAGGCCGGTCCTATAATAGCGCCTAATGTGTCCATGGTCCTGTGGAAACCGAACGCTTTTCCAGTGGCTTCTGGAGAAACGGAATCCGCCAGTAAAGCATCTCTGGGTGGTCCCCTGGCTCCTCTTCCAGTCCAAGCACCAATCCTTAAGACGAGCACTTGAGACCACGAGGTAGTTAATGCTATTAAGGGTGTGAATATGCCTGTTAAAGCGTAACCAATGTTTAGCAGAGGCTTCCTGCGTCCAATTTTGTCGCTCAAATATCCCGAGAAAGACTTTACGAGGCTTGACGAGACGTCGGAAAACCCTTCGATCAGACCCAAAAGTTCCGGTCCTGCCCCGAGCATTGCGAGGAAGAATGGGAGAACCGCTGTGGCCATTTCATGGTTCGCGTCGCTGAATAGACTGGTAAAACCCATTGCGGCAACGTTTCTGTTCAGCCATTTTCGAGAGTTTCGGTCACTCGTTGGTTCCTCACTCATGTTTCATTGAACCTCCTTATTTCGAAGCGCGCGCATCATCATCCTGTCGATTCACAACATACTCCACAATTCGTCTACTCAGTGACGAGTCTGCGATCTGTCGTATGTTTAGAATTGCATTAGCTGTGCTATTTGAAGCGAACCGCCCTGCTTCACGCAACCTAACACCCACTCATTCACATTGAATATTGGTAGAAGCTATCAGCCCCTGCATCCTTTGAAACAAAGGCGGTTAAAGGCGAGCTTCATCGCCTAACAGGTTTTAGAATGCAAGACCAGACAAATAAGCATTCCCGTACTCATCCAATGTACAGTTACTTACGCGCGTCTCAATTTCTGCAACGCTTCACACACACTCCATGTGCGTGCGTGTGTGGGGTGGTATAGGCACGCGCTGACCAACACCTTACCTTTGGTTATGTCTCTTTGAGATATCACTTCTCAGTCTTCCCTCCACATTCATCTTTTTCGGTTGATCTGTTTCCGAAAACATACTTTCTCTGGAAGTCATCAATCCTCTCTTTTGTCCACTTGCTCTCAGGTGAATTGACCAAGCCTTTTTCATACAAGACCCTTCGTAGAGACTCATTTTCTGAAACGAGAAATTGAAGCCTTCGTGTCAGAGCTTTGTTATACATCAAGTTTTCATAGGCCTTGAATTTTGTCATTGCATATTTTGAGTATACTTCTGAAGACGGATCAAGTCTTTCCTTCTCCAGTCTCTCAAGCTCCACATCCGATTCTTCCATGAGACCATATTCCAATATCTTTCGAACGTCAAATTTCGGATCAAGCCCGTGTTCCTTTATGAATTTCTTCAATGACCCATGGAAGCTTCCCGGAACCCGCAGCTTGAGACTTATGGGTATGCCTAACAGTTCCGGCATAATGTCGTCCAAGACCTGGCTTCTTCTTGTTCCGTCTTCAGGTTTCAATTCGTATTCCCTTGCTTTTGCACTGATGTGCATTCATTATTTGTCTAAGTGTTTGATTTTCTTCCTCAAGCTGTCTCAATGCCCTGTTGTCATTTTCATATTCTTTTGCCTGCTTCTTGAGAAGCAGATAATCTTGCTTCATTTCTTTGTAGTAGATTGCCCTGAAAAACCTCATGCCTCTCATTGTTGCTTTGATGAACCCTGTTGACAGGTCAAAGCTGTTTTTTCTGCAATATTCAACAAGCTTTTCGTGTGTGTTTCTGTCTAGGAAAACGTCCAAGATGACTTGATTGTTCTCTTTCGAATTTTCACTCAAGTCCAATCTCGTTTGTATCACCTTTGCGTGGAACTTCGTTCATCTGCTGCGTTCATGGAAATCTGTCCTCTCTTGCTCCGATTATTCTTGCCAAGGTTCGGTCGGTTCCTCTTCTTCCCACAACTTTCGCCAAGCTTTCGCCGACGGCTTTTTCAGTTCCTGCTCGTTCCTTATCCGAGAACCGACAGTCTTGTCTTTCAATGTACACTGAAAGATCATTCTGTAATTCTTCCAGAACCCGAAGCTGCTTGTCGATAATTGCTTTTGCAGTGTGTGGAAATTTCTTGCTGTGTAATCCGGAGATTATGTGCAGGGTCATGACGTAATGTGGGATGCACAGCCCTCGCGATTTGTTGAAGAGCTCTTTGATTTCATTGTCTTCTTTGAGTTCCTGCACGAATTCCGCGATGTAGATTCGCATGATTTCTGAAACGTGATCGCAGGCAGGACAGTTGTCTTGGTTGGAAACCGTCCTCAGGTAAGATGGCGCAGAACTCGAACGGAAGCGACCTCTAAGGTCAAAGCTCGATCGTTGGGGTGATTCGACTCCTATGCGCAGATCGGCCGTTACATCTTCAAAAAGTTGTTCTGTAACGCTTTTCAGTATGAGCGCCATTCCTAATCCGTCGGAACTGGCTGGATTAGTAGAAGAAGCGAACATTTTGTAGAAGTGATAGTTGCAGAAGCCTCTGCTCTCAATAATCTTCTCTCTCGCTCCAGCGTCCATTACGAGCTCGTAGAGGTAATTGTCCACATACCTTTGTTCAAACCTGTTCTCCAAATGGCATAGGAAGCAAATTTCAGCCTTCTCCAAGGCCTCGCGAATGTAAACCCAACTGATGCCTTTCATCCTTGTCTCGCCCGTCATGTTGAGGCCAGCCTATGCATTATGCTCACTGCTTGGAACGTGTTCTCAAAAGTCGATATTCCAAGGTCAGACCGGGCGAAGCCTCCATTGCCTCGTTGACATTTCAACACGAAATCCATTGTTTGCAAGGGAAATCGGCAGCTTTCTCCGAGCAGGCCAAGGGCCATCACGCCATAATACGTGTGCTCCACGTAAGGCGTCACCGACTGGGAAACTACCGTAAACCCTCCGTGAGACTGCTCGCATTCTCTCACAAATCCCACGGTATCATTGCGATCCATTCGATTAGCCTTCAATAGGCTAAGAGAGGCGATGGCATGATAGGTTGAGTCGATGTTTGAATGTCCGTAGGCACCAAACCCCCCATCTTTATTTCTATATCTCAACAACCATCTTCTGGCTTCTTCACCGTCTGGACTGATCTTCAAAATTGAGGCAAGTTCTAGGAACATTAGAGTTGACCAAAACTCTGAGGAGGCCTCAACATAAACATCCACGTTGCCAAAATATCTTCTGGAACTAACCGCGGACTCAACATAGTCTCTGAATTGGCTGCCGATGGGTTTGTTGCATAACGTGAGCGCCTTGCCGATGTAATAATAGGAATAGATGTTGCCGACGTCAAAATCTTGGAGCCATTCAATCGTACGATCCATTTGGGGAAAAGGCGAACCCAAGATATTCAAAACAGCCAATCCGTAATAGGTGTCATGTGCATTGGAGTCGAGACCTTGAGCAAAAGCGTACCCTCCATCACCATTCTGTCGATTCACAACGTATGCCACGATTCGTTTGTTCAATGGCGAATCTGCAGTCTGGCGCTTGTTCAGACTGATACTAACTGTGCTCTTTGAAGCGAAAGGCCCTGCTTCGGACAACCCAACATCCACTCATTCACTTTGAATGTGTAGAAGCTATCAGCCCCTGCAACGCACAACAAGGGCGGTTAAAGGCGAGCCTCATCGCCTCGCAGACTCAAGATACCCATTGAAATAGATATGCTTTTCCGATTAAACGGCGTGCTTTGATGTATTCTCACACCGCTGGCTTATTCTGTGTGCAGGGATTTTGCTGTAGCTCGCGGAACACTTCTTCCTTTTCGAGCACTGCCTCGTCGCAGCCCACTTCAGGATAGGGATCACTGCCTCTCTGAGCCCTTCTCCATCCTTCGTCAATGAATATTCAACACGAGGCGGAATCTCCGCAAATGACTCTCTCTTGAGTAGGCTTTCAACTCGAAGCTGCTTCAGCGTGTCTGCAAGAGTTTTGGGGCTTATGCCCTTCAGTTCTTCCATAAGCTTGTTGAATCTGAGGCTACCATAATTCCCAATTGCGTTTATGATAAGAAGTGCCCATTTCTTGCTAATCACATCTATGACTCCTTCAAGCGGACAATAACAAACCACTTCATTTCTGTTCTGCATAACCGTCACTTTCGCCGTCAATAGCAACTATCACACTATAAACTTGATAGCTTAAATGCTTTACTTCTAATAGTATTAATAAGAAATCGAGGTGAGACAAGATATGGATGAAGAATGTGGTTGCGGTGGGCATCATCGGAGGCATGAGGACTACTGTGGATGTGGTATGCATGGAGAGGGGCACGGTTACAGAAGACGGTTTCTAACGAAAGCCGAGAAGATGGAGAAGCTGAAGAGTTATGCAGACGAGCTGAAGAATGAGCTCAAGGCTGTAGAAGAGAAGATCAAGGAAATGCAAAGTTGAAAAACATCCAAGCCTGAAGCTTAGGGTGGTGCTTGATGAACGATTTGGAAAGTTGGCACAGGAATCGCTGGTCTTAAACAATGGATCAGCAAACATCT
>JBGPBS010000075.1:0-7091 GCA_041481365.1 Bathyarchaeia archaeon | reverse complement strand
GGCACGATAACAATTCCCACCAGCCTAGACCGCGTTTCCACGGCTTTGATTGCCGCAAGCATAGAGAGCATCAACAGGGTCGGGCCGTGTGCCGCAAAGGTCACACTTGAAAAGATTGAGGATGTCAGAGAAGCTAGGAGAAAAGTGATAATCGACAGGGCTAAAGAAATTCTTCACAAATGGACGATCGAATCCCTGCCATCCGTGGACGAAGTCTTCAAAGAAGTCTCAGAAACACTCAAAGTGGGCAAAGTGGAAAAGTACGGGCCAGACGAGTTGCCAGCAGGACCAGAGCTTCAAAACGCCAAAGAAATAATCGTCGTCGAAGGAAGGGCAGACATAATAAACCTGATGCGATGCGGTCTGCTTAACACGGTAGCCTTGGAAGGAGCAAAGGTTCCCGAATCGATAAAGACGCTTAGCAAGGAAAAAGAGGCTACTGCTCTCCTTGATGGTGACAGGGGTGGAGACTTAATCCTGAAGGAGCTTCTGCAGGTCACGAACGTAAAATATGTGGGCAGAGCTCCAAGGGGCAAAGAAGTCGAAGAGCTGAACTGCAAGGAAATCTTCGATGCTTTAGAAGCCAAAGTTGCGGTTGAAGACCTTTTCAAGCCAAAACGGGTCGAAAGGCCGAAGGTTGAGGTTTCGAAAGGAATTGCCGAGATCGCGAAGGCCCTTGAAGGGACTTTGGAGGCTGTTCTGTTGAACGACAAAGTTGAACAGGTACAACGTATGCCAGTAAACCAGTTGGCAGAGAAACTTCAAGAGATCGAAGGGGTGGACACGATAATCTTTGACGGCATCATAACACAAAGGATCGTTGACGTTGCAAGCGAGAAAAACATAAAGAAAATCATCGCCTCGCGAATATCTGAAGCGGTTAAGCCATCGTTGACTGTTCAGTTGATGACTTTCTCAGAGATCACGGAAGGCTAGCTTCCGAAGAAGTCCGTCAGCTTTCGGCTTCCTTCTTCTTTCGTCTGGTTGCTCAGCAGTTGCTGTTCAGTTATGCCGAAACTGGCCAGAATCCGGGCAGCAGCTGGCACAACTTGTTTTGACACGTAATATTCAATGTCCACTTCGTCATAAGTGGAAAACACGTAGGGTTTGACCCTCTCGTAGAGACGCCCTGCGCCGCTTATGACTACATAACCAACTTTGTCGCCTACTGATAGTTCCCACCCCTTCTCTTTCAGCATTCTTGCAGCCTCAACGTGCGCAGCCTTGACTTCATATTCCTCCGCAGGCTTGGTCAACGTCTTCCATATCACCAGATCACGATAGGCCACGCGTTTTTGCCTGAGCTCATAGATAAACTGCTGCACGAATTTCGCAGCCTTCACGGGCGATTGCTCCTTAAGCACGATTTCTAAGACTTTTTCCTGCACTTTTTTGGCAACGATTGCCCAGTCTCCTCGCATGACCTCCAAGCCGACGATGTCAAGCTGTCCATCTGACAGCAGTCCTGCATAACGTTTTTTTGCTTCGGTAAAGAAAATTCGCACGTACACTTTGTCAGTGCCGACATCTAAACCCAATTTCCCCTTGATCTCCCTCAAGAGTTTGTCGATTTTTTTCGGCTCATTCTTAACGAAAATGCTGTCTGTGTCGCCGTAGATAACGTTCAACGCTTCGTCTTCTGCCATCCTAATCGTGCTGACTATGGTATGTCTTCCCCAGGCTGCCGCTGATTCAGCCACGGGTTTCATGTACCATCTTGCCCCCGTCCAGCCTGCATAGCCATACATGGCATTGGTTATCACCTTCACGGCTTTCTGTCGGGCGTCCAAGACCCTGTGCTGGGCGCTCCTTGGGCGAGTCGTCTTCATCTCTGAGCGGATCTTGTTCCGCACGTCGATAAGATCTGAGAGGGCCTGCTTGTAGAAGCCAGGCGGTTCTTTTCGGAACCTATGCTTGACCTCTGGCGCCTCGTAGACTCCTTCTTCAGGCTCAGGTTCATTCGGAGGCACATAGGTGTCGGGCGAGAGGTTGTAGCGTATCATTATGTTTGGATACATGCTCTTGAAGTCCAACGCAACGACGTTCTCGTGTAATCCAGGCTTGGGCTCGAGCACTATGGCGCCTGGGTACGGCCTGTACGGCTGCTCGATCCTCTTAGGAATGAGCTCTCCAACTCTACTTGTGTGCTTGGCTAAGAACCATTCAACTCTGAAGCCAGCGGCGGCTGTTCCCACATGATCCAGCGGCAAGCCTACGACGTTCGATAGCTGCATCGCAAAATCCAGAATGGCTTCGGTAATCCCGATGAGGCATCTGGCGTTGTCGAGTGAGAACCGTTTCAACACTGCACGTTTAGTTTTGTCATCCCAGTAGTCGACCACCTCTATGTCATCGACGAGTGTTCGGTCTTCGATCTTCATTATTCCCAGATAATCGGCCAAATTCTCCAGAGTTTTGACCTTGACTTCTGGAAACTCTTCAGCATAATCTGACAGGTCCACGTTTGCTCTGCCAGTTATCGAAACGTGGCCGTAGATGCTCGTGTGAGGCTCAGTCCTAGTCCTATCAACGTCCAAGTGCAGTCCCAACTGTCTGCATCTACCCACGAGGTATGGCCAGTCTTTTCCATTCACTCCGTAGCCCACGACGACATCAGGGTTGAAACCTCGGACATAAGCTACGAATCCTTCCAGAAGCCGCCTGTCATCTTTGGTTTCATTCGCCCAGAATTCCTTCGTTTCGCCCGCGTTTGTGGCAACAGAAATTCCAATCACAGGGTTACTGACTGGCTTGGGGGAGCCTTCCCTGCTGTAGCACGTTGTCGTGAAGCCTAGAATCCTCAGAGGTGGAACATCATTTTTTTCAAGAAACTTGGGCTTGGACTTTGCATCGTAAACGCCGTCGACTTGGGTGTCTGCAGTTGATTTTTCTTCAACAACCTCCACTTCATGCCAGGCACAGGGGACAACGTCGTTATCGATGAGGTAACGCATGGAAAATCGAATGTCATCTTCGAAGCAGTCGCTTATCCCTTCGATGTCTCGAAGGGCCTTTGCACATTTGGACATTACATAAGGATCCCTGCAGTAGATTTTCACGGTCTTCAATGGTTTTCCGAAAAGCCTTCGTTCAACAACCTCAAGCTTCACAACAGAAGAATATCGTTCACGTTCAATCTTTTCAATCACGCTTGACGGATCAACGTCCACTTCCAGGGCAACATAGAAATAGTCAAGAAAATCCCTATCGATGACCAGCACTCTTTTTCCAGTGTTGTCAAGTCCCCAAAGCCAGGTCTCAGCTCCTCCATCTTTGACCTCGTAGTTGATGTCGAGGAGCCAGAAACTGATCTTCATAATCTGTTCCTTATCCTAAGCAACGACTATTCGAATTGCCCCTGCTATTAACATTTTTTTGCGCGGCAACAACCTTGGGCACTGCCTATAACACGCGGCTTCTGCTAGGCGGAATTCGTTTTATAACTGGTCGAACCCTAATACTGAGGCTCAGACGTCGATTCGAAGAGGCTCAAGATTTGAAGATTCTAGAGAAAAACTTGGACAAAGAGTTCGTCAAAATTGTTCCTGAAACAATCGATGACTTGTGGCATTTGTACAATATCATCTGCAAGGATGATGAGGTTTACGCTTATACTACGCGGGAGATAAAACCTAATGAGAAGTACGCGAGACCAGGCCGCGGAGAAAGAGTTTCGGTCTTCTTAGGAGTCAAGGTTGAGACAGTCAGTTGGGACAGGCTTCTGGGCAGGCTCAGGGTTCATGGCACTATTTGCCAGGCGCCGGAGAGTGTTCCAACTGGAGCGCATCACACGATCAGCATTTCCTTGAACACAGCAGCCACGATTGTGAAGAAAGAATGGGCGAGACATCAGCTTGAAAGGTTAAACAGGGCAAACAGGATGTCTGAAAGATCCGTGATTATAGTCTCGATCGACGATGAAGGCTTCGCCATAGCAACGACGGCGCAGTACGGCATCGATCAAAGGCTGGAGGAGAGAATAAAGTTGCCGGGGAAACTTGAGACTGAGAAGAGGACAGCAGCCGTTAAAGAGTATTTTACGAAGGCGGTGAATAGCATACGCGGGGTTTGGGCATCAGTTCACAGTCCAATCGTGATCATCGGGGTGGGATTCGTGAAGAACGATTTTGCAAAGTTCCTCGAGAACGAAGCCAGTGATGTCGCGAAGTCAGTGGTCGACGTGAAGGGTGTCAACAACGGAGGCGTTGCCGGGATAAACGAGGCCCTGCGTTCTGGGATTCTGCTTAAGGCCCTGAAGCGGCTGCGAATCGGTCAGGAAGCTGAAATAATGGAGGAAATCCTGAAAAGGCTAGGAAAAAGTGAGGCAACAGTCACTTACGGGCTCGAACAGGTAGATAAGGTCGCGAAACTCGGCGCCGTCGAAACACTCGTGCTGGCTGATTCGATGCTGCGCGGTTCTTCAGACGAGCGGCGCATGCGGCTCGAAGAGATCATGAGGGAAGTGGAACAAAAAGGCGGTTCAGTACTCGTGATCAGCACGGAGCATGAGGCAGGGACAAAGCTTATCGCTTTAGGTGGAGTGGCCTCTATTCTCCGTTTTCCCATCTATCAAACAGAATAGCGGCTTGAATTGATTATGAAGAATCGAAACAGTTATTGTGTTGAATCAAACCTATATGCAGGGGGGTCCTATACGCCCTATGTGTCATTGCAGGATATGATGTGAAGAATGTCTGTGAGAAAACCTTTGGTGAAAATTCAGAACATAGTTGCCTCGGCAGCACTAAACCAAAGAATAGACTTGAAGTTGATAGTCCAAAAGTTCCCTCAGGCCGAATACAGTCCGCATGTTTTTCCGGGGCTTGTCTTCCGACTGAAAAAGCCGAAGACGGCCACGTTAATCTTTGAAACGGGCAAAATGGTCTGCACCGGGGCCAAATCGGAGAAAGAAGCGGCCCAAGCGGTCGCCAAGGTGACGAGAGAACTGAAAAACCACGGAATACCCATCGCAAGCAAGCCTGTTGTTAACATCCAGAACGTCGTCGCATCAGCCGAGCTGGGGGGAGAAATTGACTTGGAAAGCGTCGTCTACAAGCTGAAGAAAGTAATGTACGAGCCTGAACAGTTCCCAGGGGCCGTCTACAGGATGGCCGACCCGAAAGTCGTGTTCCTTATCTTCTCAGCCGGAAAACTGGTATGCGTGGGCGCAAAGAAGGAGCAGGATGTCTACAGCGCCGTGGACAACATCCAGAAAATCCTGGAAGAACAGGAGCTTATCTTCTACCCGAAGTGAAGCTAAACATTTTTCAAGAAGAGGCTGCCAATCGTCTGCGGACAGCCGGGTTCTGATTCGCAAGTCGATGAAGCGCCATCTCGAAGGTCTCGTTTTCGGACAACTCCATTTTTACGAAGACGCCTGTTCTACCAACTTGATCTCTTCTTAAAAGTATGTGAACACGGTTCAGAACAGTGTCAGCGGAGATCTTCAGCATCCTGGCAGCGAGTTGCTCTTGGCCGATGATGCTGTTTTCCCTGTGCCCATTCTCCGTTGGTATGATCAGCATGAGTCGCTTGTCCACGCCAGGCGATCGGAAGTTCTTCAACAATGCTTCGAGGCTGGCTTCCCCTCCAAACTTGTAGAACTCCCTTTCCACCTTGCGCAATCGCATCAACGGGAAAGAGACAGCGGTGCTCTCGTCTATTTCGACGTGAGCCTTCATCGCATATGTCGGCGTGGCCTGCATGAGTAGGCGCCTGTTCACGCTTATTCCCGCTTTTTCCAGCGCCATTTCCACGCTGAAAGAGGATGTTCGAAGAGGCACGAAAACGTCTATGTCGCTTTTTGGCTTTACGTCTCCCCTGGTGACGCTTCCGTGCAGGACGGGTTCTAAGTGTGTTCTGCAAAGAGCTTGCATTATCGGTATCGCCTTATTCCTGAGTTTCTGCAGGAGATCCCATCGTTCAGCATCGTAGGTCACTTCCCGATACTCTGAGCGGCCGAGAGGCTTCGCCATTCCACCAGCCTCTTTTCAAAAGATACTTGTACCCCGCTTATTTCAGTACTTCTAGAACAGTCCGATAATGCAAAGGTCGAATGAGTGTGAGCAGCGACTGCACAGCTTGCAAGAGCAGAGAAGCCTTCTTCTTCAGGCGATACTCTGGCGAAAGGCTTTGCAGAAGATGCTTCCACAGGTCTGTCGAGGGCAAGGTCAAAGCGACTATCGCAAATTACAAGATGCTTGAGTTTGACGACAAGATTGCCGTTGCAGTCTCAGGCGGAAAGGACAGTCTGAGCCTCCTGCATATTGTGGCGAAGCTGGAACGTAGCCAGCCAAAATCATCGGTTGTAGCGATAACGGTAGACGAGGGGATAAAGGGATACCGGGATGAAGCCTTAAGAATAGCTGCCAAGGCTTGCAGCAAACTTGACACGAAGCATCTTGTGTTTTCTTTTAAGGAGCTTTTCGGCGTCACGCTCGACGAGATCGTAAAGCGCCAAAAGCAGAAGGCGGGCAGTCAGGTTACAGCCTGCGCATACTGCGGCGTGCTGCGAAGAAAAGCCTTGAACATAGCGGCCAGAAGTGTCGACGCTGACAAGCTTGCGACGGCGCACACTTTGGACGACGAGGTTCAGACGATTCTCTTGAACGTGTTTCACGGCGATGTTTGGCGTTTGGCAAAAGAGAAACCCGTCACGAACGAGGTGCATCCTAAGCTTGTTAGGAGAATAAAACCGTTCTGTGAGATTCCTGAGAGGGAAACCGCTCTGTACGCCTATACCCGGAGTATAGAGTTTCAGAGTAGACCATGTCCTTACGCTTCAGGCGCGTTTAGGAATGACGTCCGCATGATGCTTAACCGAATAGAAGAAAAGCATGTTGGAACAAAATTCACGATCTTCAACTCGATTCAAAAGCTGAGACCAGCCATTGAAGCCCTGACGGAAAAAGAAGGACTAGCAGAATGCAGCAGATGTGGAGAGCCTACAACTGAAAAAGTGTGCAGAACTTGCCAGATGCTAGAACAGCTGTCCTGAGGATTTTACGCGTCTATCTGAGCTTAGGTGTTCTTTGTCCTTGAGGCGAATTGGCTTTCAGCTTTTTCAGGATTTCAGAGGCTGCATATGCATT
>JBGPBS010000074.1:0-7115 GCA_041481365.1 Bathyarchaeia archaeon | reverse complement strand
GTGGCAGTGAACCTGGCCGTGGCCCTCGCGATGCATGGACACGCCGACCGGATCGGGATTCTTGACGCAGACATACATGGTCCCAGCGTACCGAGAATGCTAGGACTGACGGGCCAAAGACTCCAAGTGGGTCCACTAGGAGCCTTTCCGCCCTCAGGCACGTTAGGGATAAAGGTTGTTTCAATGGACTTCCTGCTGCCTGATGAAAATGCACCGGTGATTTGGCGTGGACCGCTGAAGATGACTGCGATTCGCCAGTTTCTGTCAGAGATAGTCTGGGGAGACCTAGACATTCTGCTAATTGATCTGCCTCCCGGGACAGGGGATGAACCGCTAAGCATTGCTCAGCTATTACCGGAGATGGACGGCGTCGTAATAGTGACAATCCCCTCTAAAGTCTCGCAAGTGGTCGTTAAGAAGTCTGTCACTTTTGCTCGGCAGCTCGGAATGCCCATCATCGGAGTCATCGAAAACATGAGCGGCTTCATGTGTCCTCACTGCGGAAAAAAATCTGACATATTCGAGTCTGGCGGCGGACAGAAGATAGCTGAAGAACTGAATATCGCGTTTCTTGGAAGCATTCCACTTGATCAAGAAATCTGTGAGGATGCTGACAGAGGGAAACCATTCATCGTCGAGCATCCTAACTCTGCGGCTTCAAAGTCCTTCATGGAAATTGTCAAGAAGATCGAAGATTTCCTGAAACAGAAGGCGAGGAAGTAGTGGAAAAGGAGGTGACGCAATGAAAACTACAGTTATTGTTCCTGTGTCAGATAACAAAGGTTTGAACGCTAGGATAGCGGAGCATTTCGGAAGAGCGCCTTTCTATGCTGTTGTGGCTTTGGACAAGGACGGAAAAGTCGAAAACGTCGAGACCTTAGAAAACAAAGGCGAACATTTTGGGGGCGAAGGATGCATGCACGACCACATTCTGGAGCGGAAACCAAACGCGATAATAACTTACGGAATGGGCCCAAGAGGTTTAACTGGCTTCCAAGAAGCAGGAGTAGCGGTGCTGAAAGCGAATGCAGATACGGTCAAAGACGTAATTGCTGCATACAATGATGACAAGCTTCAAGAGCTTACCGAAGGCTGCCATCACGCACACCATCACTAGGAGTAGAACTCTAAGAGCTTGGTTCTAGAATGGACGAGAAGAACCATCTTTTTAGAAAGGGAGAAAGAGCTGCGATTGTTTCTGCAGCTGTTCTCCTAGCGTTTGGCATTCTGAAAGGCACAGTGTCGGTGATATCGGGGAGCGTGGCATTGCTTGCGGACTCGATTCATTCCTTTGCTGACATCTTTTCCTCGATTGCAGTCTGGGCTGGACTCAAGCTAGTTCAGAAAAAACCTACCGAAAGATTTCCATACGGATTTTACAAGGCAGAAACCTTGGCTTTGCTAATAGTCGCCGTGACGATCGTTGTATCGGGTGTTTTGATGCTGAAAGAGGCTGTGGATAAGCTGTTCGAACCCGGCGTCGTAGCGCGCGCCAAGCATATTGAGATAGTCTCGGTAAGCATCAATCGTAATGTCCTTAGTTCCACTAGTCCAATTGCAAGTATTCAAAAATCTTATCACGTCTTCAACGTTGGCTAGGTCACATCCATGCTTCAATAGACTCTTGATTGTCTTAACCTTCCGCTTAACCGTTGCTGGCTTCAAACTCTTCTTAGACAGTAGATATGTCATGTATCTAACTAAAACAGCGGGTGTTCAGAGATGGTGCGGTCGCCGGGATTTGAACCCGGGATCACAAGCTTGGAGGGCTTGTGTCCTAAACCAGACTAGACGACGACCGCCCTGAGTTTTAGCATTAACTTAATGAAGTCATCTAGATAAGATTTCTTAGGCTTACTGTTGCGGTCTTTGATCGGGTTTGAAGAGTCTTTTCTCATGCTTGGGTTTAGGCTTGAAGCTGCCATGGTATGTTGGCATTGAAGTTCTTTGTCTCTCTATGTTCTTGATTCGAGCGTAAAGTTTGGAGACTTTAGTCTTAGAGGGGATCTTTTGCTTCTGAAAGTGAACCGGTACGGGCGTGAAGGGCTTCTTGATTTGCATGTCAAGACCTTTTTTGCCCGAACGTCGCGTTTGGACGATTCTGACTCTTTTGAAGACAACATAGCCCTCTTTCAGGTTCACTTCCTGCGCTTCCCAACCAGCGTCTAACCAGGCTCGCGCATGTATGTGGCTGGGCGTGTTTTCCCACCATTTTTCATTCCTATAAGCCTCCAATGGCAGGTTATCGCCGATTATTCCGTCGATGCGGGCGAAGCCAAGTTTAACCATATCTGTGAATGCTCCTCTGAATTTCAAGTAGCCTCCGAGCCCGCCATACTTGGAGGCGGTCCTAGGCGCCACAATTCGCCTTGCGCAGTTCAGACATAGCAGCCTAGTCGGGTCGCCAGTTGCAACGTCGGGCACCATGCAGTCCCTGCAATAGAGCTTACCACACCTTTGGCATCGCCTCAGTCGGGTCAATGAAAGAACCCTTTTGCATATTCCACATTGATCCTTGAAGGGCATCTTAGATCACTGACAATGTCTCATGTGCTATTTGCTTAGTGACTAGGAGGTTCTTGATATAAACATCTCTAAAGCTTGCATTTTGGAGTCGACGATACGCTTTCTGGACGTCCAGCTCTAACATGCAAGTTGATAAACGTCCTTGCTCTTCAACGAATGTTTTCATGAGAGGGCTGAGGCACGTCATGCTAGTGGAAAAACATGCTATACGCGAGAGTTGTAGAGGGGCGATTCGAGACTGAGTGTAAATGCTTGAAAAGAAAATGAGTGGAGTGTTGAGGGTTTAGCCTTTCACGACGGCTAGTGGAACGAATCTGGCAACCTTCGTGGCGATTCCTAGTTTGTCGCTGACTTCGGCAACGGCGTCCACGTTCTTGTAGGCGGGGTCAGCTTCCTCAGCTAGGACGATTGAGCTTGCAGCCCTGACGTAGATTCCACGTTGTTCTAAGGCGCGTTTGATGTCTGCGCCCCAATAGTTTCGTTTGGCAGCGGTTCTGCTCATCATTCTGCCGGCACCATGAGCCGTTGAGCCGAAGCTTAGCTCCATCGCCTTTTCTGTGCCAACTAGAAGCCAGGAGCTTGTTCCCATGCTTCCTGGGATTAGCACAGGTTGACCGGCAGAACTGTAATCTGGTGGAAGCTCAGGGTTTCCAGGCGGAAAAGCTCTAGTTGCGCCTTTGCGATGCACCCAGACTTTTCTTCTTTCACCTTCTACCATGTGACTTTCAATCTTGGCGATGTTGTGTGCTACGTCATAGACCAGTTTAAGCCCGAATTTCTCAGGGTCCACTTTGAAAGCCTGTTTAAAACTTTGCCTGACCCAGTGCATGATGGCTTGACGATTTGCGAAGGCATAGTTGACCGCGCACGCCATAGCCTGATAATAGTCTTGGGCTTCATTACTCTTGCCTGGAGCGCATGCGAGTTCGCGGTCAGGGAGAACAATTTTGTATTTAGTTATCGCTCTTTCCATGACACGCAAGTAATCTGAACATATCTGGTGTCCGAAGCCCCTTGAGCCACAATGGATCATGACCATCACTTGTCCTTCATGAGTAATGCCAAAAACCTTGGATGTTCTGGCGTCGATTATCTTGTCTACTTTTTGAATTTCCAAGAAATGGTTTCCTGAACCCAATGTGCCAATCTGCTGCAGTCCCCTGCTTTTCGCCGTCGCTGAAACCTTGTCTGGATTGGCGTTTTTCATGCAGCCACGTTCCTCACAGTGTTCAGCGTCTTCATGCCAGCCTAGACCTTGATCGATGACCCATCCAACACCGTCGGTCACTGCCCTTTCGAGGTCGCTTAGACTTACTCTGAAGTCAGTTCTTCGGCTTCCAAGTCCGCAAGGCACATTCTCAAAGATCATGTTCGTCAGAACCGAAAGCTTCGGCCTGATGTCTTCTTCTGAAAGATTAGTAGTCAGTAAACGTACGCCACAGTTTATGTCATAACCGACTCCACCAGGGCTGATCACTCCTTCTTCATAGTCTGTTGCAGCTACGCCGCCGATTGGAAAGCCGTATCCTTCATGCCCATCCGGCAGAGTTATCGCATACTTGTAAATCCCGGGCAAATGAGCCACGTTTGTGCATTGTTCAAGAGTTCTGTCCGTCTGCATCTTCTCCAGCAAGCCCTTATCCGCAAAAACCATGCCGGGAACACGCATGCCCGATTTATACTTTGGAATGCGCCAGGAATACTCGTCCAGCTTCTCAAGAGGCACTCTTTCCGTTGACCGCCGGCCTTCTTCTTCTCCCATCTTATTCGCCAATCAGTGAGAATGTTCAGGCGAAAATATAAGCAATTTTGGTCTCGGGACCAAAACTCTTCTTTCAAGCGGCTCCGGATTTTTCCACGGAGTCTACAACACCCTGCACACTGTTTGAGAGGACGGTTTCACCTAAAACTGGATGGGTCTTGACATAGTCTAAAGCCAGTCGAAGCGATTCATCCTTCTCGATTATGTGGTCAGTTATGGCGGCTAATCCCTCGCTTCTGTCTATTCCCTGCTTTGCAATCTCGGCCCACAATTTGAGTTGACGCACGTAAGCATTCAGCTTCTCAACCCCATCAGCGGCTTTGCCGAAGTGACTGTAGTACAGACTCCTGGGCTTTAGGCTGATCAACCTGTCTAAAGAAGCGAGGGCGACGTCCAAGCGCAGGGGCGGCGGCGTTGTCGGTACGATCACGTTTATTTTGTTCAGATAAATTCCAGCAGCATCTCCTGGGAAAATCCCTTGACCGGGTTTTTCATAGTAGCTTTGATGATGTGAGGCATGCCCAAGCGTTTCGATAACCTTCAGCTCGACTCCGTCCCCAAGGTCAAAGGTCATTCCATCCGATGCGCTGATGATCCGATCCTCTGGGACGGGTTCAGGTTCACCGTACAATTTGGTTATGCTCCCAAGGACGAGTTTCGACTGCTCCCAAAGCTTTTGCGGATGGGCTAAATGAGACGCGCCTCTCGGGTGGACGATCACGTTCGCATTAGGCAGGTGTTTCAGAAGAGTTCCAGCGCCTCCAGCGTGGTCCAAGTGAACGTGTGAAACGGCAACATAGACGATTTCTGAGAGGTCCACGTCCAATTTTCTGAGGCCGGACAGCAAGTTGGGCACAGAAGACGCTGGACCCGTTTCAACCATTGCGATCCTTCTTCCTCTAACCACGTAGCTAGCGATGAAATTCTTCATTCCAGCGGTTTCTGCATCAATCAAGTCAACGTGCTTTTCAAGCCTGGTTACGCTCATGTGCACACCAAACACGTTCTCAAGCGAATCCTAACGTCAACGTCAATTGCTTTAAGGTTTTTCATCGTGAGCATTTTAAGTGGACAAGCATACACTGCTTGTTTGGGGACCGCTTGTGCTGTTGAGGATTAGCAGAGAGCTCACATCGGAGGAAGTTTTGGAGAAGATCAAGGCATTCGAGAAACAATTCGGAGTGAGTTTCGACGAGTTTGAAGAGCTTTTCCGCAAGAAGAAGATGGGCGTTTCCCATGCGAGAGCCTATTCTGAGTGGGCAGAGCTCGTGGATAGCTACAAGGGCTATGTTGAGGACGGGGAATTGGATTACACTGCTGAAGAAATCAAGGATTTCAATATTGACCAGACTGCGTTGCTGACGCCGAAAAGGATAGAATTATTGTGTCAGCTTGCAGCGTTGAGGGTGGAATCAATTAACGATTTGTCACAAAAAGTCAAGCGCAACGTGAAGAACGTGTATGAAGATCTGAAGGTGCTGAACACCTTCGGCTTCGTCAAGCTCAGCAGGAGGAAGAAAAGGGCGTTGGTTCCCGAAACGCTCGTTAGGGAAATCACATTCATAGTTCGGTGACGATAATTGCTCAAATGTCGAGAATGAACTTCAATGTGACCCTAGCAGGTTCTTTGATGATTTCCATTCTGTGATAGGTCACGGCCTTCACGCCGACCTTCTGCACATGCTTCTTCGGGTCAAACATCTCGCCCCAAATGTTGGCTCGAAGCTTGAAGCCTTCAGCAGTCTTCGTCAACTCCAGAATCTTGAATTTTGAGAACAACAGTCCGACAGTGTCAAACTTCACCAATAGTGCCTCAAGCCAACTGTAAAGCAGTGCATACTCGTCCTGAGCTTCAACTTCAACGTGATCCTCGATTTCCGGTATCACCTTGCTCACGTCAGTCATTACTTCAAACGAAGCAAGTGCTGCGTTTTCGAAAGCCTCAATCAGATTTTTGCCATAAGCAGCAACGTAGGCGTCCGCAGTGTGCTCCAAAAACTCGAAGAGCTTTTTGTTGTCATTGGAATCGGTCATGTATTCAATATTAGAGCGCTATTTCTTAAAATGATTCTGCCCAACTCACGTGCTATCAAGTGTGCACTTCGGATGATCTGAAGAAATACAGGGTTATTTTGAGGTTTCGCCCAGGTCTAGCAGGATTTCGATTGAGGTTCGAATGAAATTTGTACATTTTTCTTCGAAGACTTCTGCTTTGCGTGCCTTTTCCAGTTCCTCTGGATTCGAAAGGTCGTAGTGGATAAGCTGCTTGCAGGAGACGGTTCCATGTCGAAGCTCAAACCGTTTGAAAAGCTCTTGCGAAAGCTTGTAGCATTGAAGTCTCTTTTCAGCAGAAGGTTCGTTGATTCCGTATTTTGTCCCTATTGCCATCACACCTCCAGTCAGAGCCCCGCAGACTGAACCGCATCGTCCTATGCCGCCGCCAAACCCCGTGGCAATCTTGGGGATCAACGTGTTCTTGTCGTTCCAATGATCAAACATTGTTAACAGAACACTCTGGGCACAGTTGTATCCGTCGAGGAAATGCTTCACTGCCTTTTCACTAAGCATTTTCTTGTCAGTCATGCTTTTTTCACTGGCTTGAAATTGGTCAGAAGTTTTTCGGGATTTTCTGAATGGTAGCGTTCAGCAATTTCACAGTGTTCTCAACGTCTTCTAAATCCAGCATAGAGGTTGGACTGTGGATGTAGCGCGTTGGGACAGCTATCACGCCGCTGGGAACACCTTCTCTTGCCAGCAGTATGCGTGCAGCGTCTGTGGATCCTCCCATGAACATTTCAAGCTGATACGGGATCTTGTTCTGCTCTGC
>JBGPBS010000073.1:0-7135 GCA_041481365.1 Bathyarchaeia archaeon | reverse complement strand
GCTCAGAACAACAGTTATCAGGTAATTGCCCACGTCAACGCCAGAAGTGTTCCAGACAAACTCGAGAACAGTTGAGTTTCTGCTTCCCACAGGAATATCTGTGAAAGACGCAAGCATAGTTCCGTTGGCATCGAACGTCACGTTGAACATGGCTGGTTCGATTCCATAGTTCACTACTTTGCAGCTCACGTTCAAATCAAGCCCTTGTTTGACTATCTCTGGAGAGACAGCACAGTCTGTGATGCCGATGTCAACAGGACCTGCATAGGGCTTCATGAGTGGATAGTTGTCAGTGTTGTTTTCATCAAAGACGAAGGCACTGTCACCTATGCCATCGGTTCCTAGTAACTCTTGATTCGCACCGCTTTTCTGATCAACGCCACTGTAGTCGCTCCAGTAGTTCCCGCCAGAAGGATACCCATCGTCCCACACGTTCCTTGACCCGGGGTGGGGTGAATACATTTGCACTTGCTGGATATTCTGTATGAATTTGTTGTGGTATAAGGTGTTGTTGAATGATGTGTCCATCCAGATGCCGAGATTGCCTGATGAGATGTTGTTTTGTACTATGATGTTGCAGTTTGCTGAAGTGAAATCTATTCCACATTGATTCTCCACGAATTCGTTTCTACTTATCTTGTTGTTGTTAGATGAGTAAATGAGAAGAATGCCGTATGCGTTATTTGTAAGCGCGTTTTCAGAGACGCTGTTATTTGAAGAGTACCTATAGCCGATGCCATACATGTTGCCAGCTAGAATGTTATTAGTTAATCTGTTTGTATCTCCACCGACAAGATTCACGCCATATACGTTGTCTGCAAGTCTGTTATCCCTGATTGTGCAGTTCGTTGAATAAGCGAGCAGAATTCCTTGAAGATTGTGTGACAGGGATAGCTTCTCAACAGTTATGTTTTTAGAGCTTACAACCGCCACGTATCCGGCGTCCGGCGGAATCACTCCTCCGGTACGGTTGACCCAATAGCAGACAGGTTTTCCGTCAACAGTGTTTGAAGTGTCGACTACCTCAATGAAATCTTCAACTGTCTCGCCAAATACTCCGAAATTGTAAGTGTTCGCGAACAATGTGTTGTTAATTAGGACATTATTCGGTGAACTGTAAATCAAAATGCCCTCTGAATTATCAGAGATGATATTACCAGCAAGATAGTTATGTTCAGAAGAGTCGCATATGACAATTCCACGGAGGCGATTAGATACCAAAGAATTGTCAACTATCGTACTGTTCGTTGCATCACTCAACCAGATCCCGCACAAATTGCTCTCTATGTTGTTATCCTGAATTAATGTGCCACTGCAGTTGCGCAGCACCAACGCGCTATCCCACCAATTGCCTTGCCATTCAGTTCCACTGTTTGTCAACGTGAATCCTTCTACTGCTGCGTTAGACGCAGTCACTAGCACGGCTTGTTTGCTATTGTTAGCGTTGATTACTGTTCTTTCCTTACTTTCTCCGATAAGCAGCAGAGTCCTATTCACAACAACGTTCTCGTAATATGTTCCCTCTCTGACGAGTACCGTGTCTCCTTGCTGGGCATCGTTAACGGCTTGTTGAATTGTCGGATAATCATCAGGAACAATAATTGTTCCAGCTTTGACTGGTTGAATGTGGAATGCAGAGGTGAATATGATTAGCACAAGCAAAGCCAGAAGCGCTATAGAACGAATTCTCCAGAGCATTCTCCTGTTCCCAACTCTAGAATGGTTAAACCGAGAAGTTAACGTTTTCGGAGAAATCTTCTAGTACCGTTTTCTGCTTCTGCTATTCATTTATTCAGTGGTTGACTTCGTACTAACACTCACCAAAGAGAATTAGAGAGTCAGCCGAATGGTTCCAACATGGTTGAACGGTTCTTTAATGGACCCATAATGTACCCACCAAAGGTGATCAAGTGTTACAAACTGCAATGCGCGGGAAGTTCCGAAAGTGTTATCCAATAGTCCCTGACATATTGAATTGGGTGAAATCGTGAGAAAGGCATTCACTCTCTTAGTTGTGGCTTTCTTGGTCCTAATGCTTTGCATGAGTATCTCCTTGGGCTTCAACGCGAATCCCCAGCAGTTGGGCGCTCACAGTGCAAACCAGTCTGTTACGGTTCCGCCGTCTTTGGCTCTGCTCGGTGGCGGTGCCAAATGGGCTGCGGGAAACGGCTCAAACGTTCTGTTCGTCGATTGGGAGGACAACTACCTTGCTCATAGAAACACGGATGGAGCTAACTGGGGTCCATGGCCAGCCGAGGCAGACATGATAAATCAGACGTTTTCTGTAGGATACATTCTAAACAGTACCGGCTTGAGTGTTACTTTTGCAGGCGACATACCTGAAAACTTCACCGGTTATGATCTTGTTGTGATTAATGCTTACTGGGCTGTTGAGCCGAGACACTGCCAGCTCATTCAAGACTACATTGCTTACGGCGGAGGCGTTGTCGTCCTTTCTGGTGTGCCCGAGTTCTTTAGGTGCTATTGCAAAGACTGGTGGACCTACACGTGTCCAACAGACCCAGCCGCCGTTGAAATGGACGAATGGCTGGGATGTGACGGGAACTACTTCAACACTGGTGGAAACGCCTTTGTAACAGTTGACTACCCGTTCGGCACGGCGCTGAAATCGGGTGACCCACTATTCACACGCGCCCGCGGATACAGTAACGCAGGCATAATGGATCCCCATGCCGGATCAACAATAGTCGCTGCGTGGGCAGACAACGTTACTTTTGCCTACACCTACACCTACTATCAAGGGCGAGTTTACTTCCAAGCAAGTTATGACTGTCTAGTGACGGGCGCGCCGCCACCGCCCCCACCTCCACCACCAGAGCCAATAAACTACACTCTAGCGATCTCAGTCGTCTCTTGTGACGGGTCTCCTCTACCGCCTGGCTGTGTAACAGACCCCGCAGCAGGATCCTACCTGTACGAACAAGGCCAGACAGCAACAGTAACAGCAACTGCAAGTGAAGGCTGGTACTTTGACCACTGGACACTCGACGACATAAACAGAACAGAGAACCCAACAAGCGTAAAGTTGACCTCAGATCACATCTTGGTAGCGGTGTTCAATCCAACACCAGCTCCACCACCGCCCCCACCTCCGCCTGCCGCGTTCACTGTGGTGTATATTGACCCTTCCAATGTCTCGAACGTCGCGGTTGGATCGACCTTCATTGTTGAAGCGTATGTTTTCAACGTAACGGATCTGTTTACATGGCAGGTTCAGATTCAGTTCAACGCGTCAGAGCTCAATTATGTGCAAGCTATCTATCCAAGCTCAGGATACATCTTCAGCGGAGAACCGCAAATCCCGGTAGCCCCAATCATAGACAATGTCTCTGGGACCATCGTATTTGGGGCATCACTCTTGGGGAGTGGCAAGACATCTGGAAATGGAGGACTATGCGAGATTACTTTCAAAGTCATGGCCCTCGGCGAAAGCTCAATAGACTTCTCACAGCCATACGGTGCCCAAACGTTTCTTCTGAATGGAAACCTCGAAATAATCCCAGCAACGTTGCAGAACAGCTCATTCTCAAACGACCCTCCAATCGGTGACGTGACAGGAGCGAACGGCGTGTCGGATGGCATAGTCGACATGCGAGACGTTGAACTCGTTGCCCGCAAATTTGGCGAGTTGGTTCCGCCTGCAAGTCCGATTCTGGACCTGAACCACGACGCCAAAATCGACATGCACGATCTTGGGATGGTCGCTAGGAACTTCAGAATCTAGCTCCCCTCTTTCTTTCCTATAGAGTTCTAAGAAACCGCACTTTTGACAATAGTAGACTTTGATGTCATCATCGCCTCTGAACTCGCCCTCAGTGAACAGGCTCGTTTCAACAGCTCCCGAACCTAATATCTTGTCAGAAAGCATTCGGCTGCCGCATTTGGGACACGTCTTCTCTTCCATAGAATAGGTTGAAGCTTCTGGACCCGTTTAAGAATGGTTTGACGTCAGGACATTCTTGAGTATGACAGAGAGTAGAATGAAACTTGAAGGAAAGCCCTATTCCTTCACTGTGCCTCTTTCAACCTCAGACGTGTAGTCGAAGGTTGCGAAATGGCATTTCTTGCAGCGTAATGCTGGAAACTGAGAGGGGTTAAGAACTCCGGGTTTAGTCAACGGTTTTTTCAGTCCTAAATATGTCAAGCCAAACCTGTTTTCACTCCACGTAGAGGCATTGATTACAATGTAGCCTTCATCAAATTCGCCTCCACATCTCGGACATTTCTTTATTTTTGACAAATTGAAGAAGTCGCGTTCGTGTTCCTCTCTTTCTTTCTCAATTTGATTCTCGATCTCTTTCCTTTCTTTTTCATTCATGGCTTGTTCCTTCTTTTCTTTCCCAAGTGTAAGCGCTAATGGAAATAGGCTGTCACGTTATGCTTGGTTAGCTTTTCTCGAGATCCTCAAGCTGTTCTTCTGTTAGTCTGCCCGTTTTCCATATTTCTTTTGGCCATGATTTGAAATGCCTTCTAAGGTTTTCTTTGGACAGCTGGTCCATTTCCGTAAATTGTCTTACATATACCAACATAGCTTCGGCAAAATCATACATTTGCATCGCTCCTTCCTTGGTTGCTTGGTTGGGGGTTGTCATTTTTCCTTCTGGATCAAAATCCACGTAGATTGACCTTTGTCTATCTTCTTCAATTCTTCTTGGCCATTGATCCAGATGGTGGCCGTCTTTGTCTTCAGTCCATTCAAGCATATCTTTTCTTGCTGTTTCAGGAATCTCGGTCTTTTTCCCTTTCGCAATAGAGACCAGATAGTTGTGTAGAAACGTGATTCCAATCACGTTTCCTATTATCATTTGATTCTTGGCCGGATGAGATGAAAAAACCTCTTTGAGAAGCTTGTTGTCCTCAAGAGGCCAAATGCTTTCCGAAACAAACCAGCACGTCTGAGCTTTCACTATTTCTTCAAGAGCGAACTGTACGAGTGCAATAGCATGTCCGAAGCTTGATTTATCAATCAGTAACCTGGCATCTTCAAGCCATAGTACTGCATTGTCAAAACTTGCTTTGGCGACCTCTTCATATTTGCCGAGTTCTTTCGGCAAAGGACTTCTTCCCTTTTTCAAACCCCGTCCTTCTTCTCTCTCAGTATGCTCTTTTCTTTGTCAAGTGCAATCAGGTTGAAAAGATACTCTGAGGCAGAAGCGTAACCCAGGGTCTTGGCCCGGTACTGAGCCCATGCCCATAACTCTTCATTCATGACAAAGATGTTTGTTCGCTTGTGCTTGTGGATCACAGTTTCTAACACCATCCTTTTCTTACACCTCTGTTGCAGTTTTTAACACTTGTCCTACACGTGTAGTATATTCAGTAAATCTTATAAGCGTTTACTAACTATGTAGTACGTGCAATAAAGGAGAAAGAGAAACATGGAAAAGTTTGAAGGAATAGAACTGACCGACTTGACACAGCAGGCCTTGAAATGGTACTGCGATAAGACTGGGGAAGACCCGAAAGAAGTATTGACCGAGAAAAGGCTGAGGAAGGCGTGAAACATGGAAAAGAACAGTACGAGACTGTCAAGGTTCAAGTCCGTAAGCAACTATTGAAGCTGATAGAAGAGGCCAACTACTTCGGCAGGACCCGGGAGAAGTTTCTTGCAGACTGTATCATAGCAGGAACAGATGTAAGTGTGAACGACTTAGATTTTGATGAAAAGCAAAGGCTTACAAAGAAATACAGGACTGAGAAGCTTCATCTGCTAGAGGTTTTTCCAGACAAAGCATCTCTCTGAAACTCCGAAACAATTTTCCCTCTTTCTTTTTCTGTTATATCGGCCAATAGTCAGGAGTGTCATAGTCTGGGGGTAAAGGGTCTACCATAGCCAGCTAAAAACCCCAGAGCGTTCATAGGGTTATTCATTTGTTTATTTGCAGGACAAAAGAAACCACACACAAGAGGGGCGCGCATGATAGAATTGGGGAAAAGGGTAAATGAGCGCGCACGCCAACGACGAAAAGCGAAATAGTTCCCTAAGGTCTCTAAGGAGCAGTGTCATGGTATGATCTGTATTTCTGATAGAGTGTAGGATCTTCTTTCAGCGAGTCCTCCGTAAGCTGAATAATGAGCTTCATGTATTCTGTGGTTTTTCTGAGGAACTCAGCCAAGTACTCTCGATATTCCACTAGTTCCCTTAGATTATCTGCTGATTCTAGGAAACTCTCTTTTTGACCGAGAGGTACTCCTCTCAGATGGTCTAGGATTTCGGGCTTGATATTCTTGTGCTTGAATAGTTTGAGCCATTTTTCAAACATTTTTTCGTCAAAGTCGACTGGCTTCCTCGTTCTTGAAGTGTCGCAACTCAGAATTATCTTGAACTTTTCAACTTGTGGAGGGAACCCTTCTGAGGCTACGGCTATGTGTAGGAGCTCCCCATAAGCCCAGTCAGGGATCTGAGGCGGCATCTTCCCTTTTGGGTAGAGTAGACCGATGTCGAAAACTTCACCGTACCGGGAAAGCCATTCCTTTGTGTCCACTTCTTTGAAGAATTGCGTCTCTTTCTTGCCAAGCTTGATCGACGTTAGAAAGCCTGCTTTCTTTGTTGCTTCCCGAAGAAGTCTCTCATGAAAATCCGACAAAGCCTTTTTAACGATTTGTTTGGGGATTCTGGTTTGTTGCAGATCTTGTGTAGAAATCTCAGAAAGCATGTCATGTTTATAGAGTTCCTTTTCAACTTTCTGTTTGGCTTCCTTTCTTATCGAATAGAAACTGTGACCGCTTCTTTGTTCCCTGATGACCTTGTCGCCTAGTTTGGCGAGTCCTCGTGCTATAGTGGCATCAAAGACTCTGTCATCATGATAGTTATTATACTCTTTTTTCTCTCTGAGTTTTTCTCGGATTTGGCAGGGGCGATATGGTCCTCCATTCTGCATAACCTTCAGAATGTCGGTGTCGATCGTCAAAGTCTGAATCCCTCTGTTAACAAGCGTGTTAACATAATACACTGCCGCACCATAAACTTTATGTAAGAAAATTGTAAAGGTGAAACGATTGGATTATGATCTGAGGACTGGATCGCAAGGGCACGTCTATCTACCGAAACGAATCCGCGAGACTTTCGGCGCCAAACTCAAGGCTGTACCCAACACCAAAGCACTTGTTGTCT
>JBGPBS010000072.1:0-7212 GCA_041481365.1 Bathyarchaeia archaeon | reverse complement strand
CACGAACACACACGTTGTTCTGACGACGATAAAGGAAGATTTCCGCGTAGTCTAAGCGGCACTGCGCACCAGTTTACCCTCCATTACTCGGCTGGAAGACTAAAATGCACTACTGAGAGACCGCACTGCAGTGCCAGTGCTGGAAAGCGAAGTTGTAGTAACTAGGAAAAGGTCAGACAACGATTCCCGCGCGACTCCGCGCGAAGTACAAAATTCAAGAGGGAACAAGGCTTCGGGTCATCGAAATTGAAGGAGGGATACTCCTCAAACCCAAGAAGTCAACGTTGGATCTTGCTGGTTCTGGGGCCAAGTATGCAACTACTGAAGAAATGAAGAAGCTTCTGGATAAACTCAGGGAAGAAGATGCCTCGAACGGTTTACGACACTAGATTCTTCATCGAGCACTACTACTCTAGGGACGAGGATGTGCTTCAAAGAACTTTAGAAGAAATGAGAAGTCGGGAAAAACATGCCTTGGCCATCGTGATCCACGAGGTTTATCAACTCACACTTGCGCGTGAGGGACGCGAATCTGCAGTGTTGAGGACGACCTTGCTGGAGAAAGACTTCAAGATGGTGAAGATAGATGCGGAAATCGCAGGAGGCTCGGCTGAATTTAGGCACAGGTACAAGATCTCGATGGCCGACAGCATGATAGCAGCCACTGCATCACGCCTGAAAGCAACGTGCCTCTCAGATGATCCTCATTTCAAAGTCATCAAAGAAATCAGAACAAGATGGATTTAGAAATTCTCAGCGCGCCAACAACAGCCCAACTACAACCAGACCAAACGCTGAGAATGCAACGACGGCAGATAGTGTCCAATCAAGGTTAGGAATCGCTCTGAAAAGAGTACATCCCAATAGCAAAAGCATTCCAATTACTATCATTGAACGGCCCCGTCTTGCTCTTTTCTTCATTCGAACTTGTCTTCTCCATAGACCGCGCTGGATTAATCTCATTCCTCTATTATATAAGTGCCCATTTTGTGCAGCGATAGCAACCAGAGATTCCTAGCTGGATGGAAGTCTTTTCCATATGCCTGACGTTGATATTTCTCTATTCAAATGGCTTTCCAAGTTTGGCGGATCACAACGTGCTGCCTGTTTTCGCCATTCTGCACACATTAGCCTAATATACTCGGCGGCGAATTCATTTGACAGTTAGGATTCTCTGGAGAAAGAGTTCAGTCCCAAAGCGTTTCACTTTTTCTCAGATTGTTCTGACTGGCATATGTCATCCATTGTGGAGGTGAAGGATTGGGCAAAAGAAAAGTCATAAATGAAGAAAGCCTAGCGAACATGATTTTCCCAAGCGCGAATGATGTGCTTGGCACGGCCGTTAAGATGCTGGGTTATGACAGAATCATGGTGAAGTGCCAAGATGGCAAAGAACGATTATGCAGGGTCCGGGGAAAGTTGAAAAGGCGAGTCTGGATCAGAGATGGAGACATCGTCTTGGTCTCTCCTTGGGACTTCCAATCAGACAAGCGGGGTGACATATTCTGGCGGTATAGAAAAAACCAGACCGAAATACTGAGACAAAAAGGGTACCTCAAGATGTAACGCCAGCCGCGTGACGCACCGCGGGTGTCTATCCCCTTTCAGTTTTACTGCTCTCTTTTTGGGTAAGCTTCAATCCGAAGCGAGAATTCAGGATAGATACTGAGGGCGATTCGTGATCTTGTCTTCGATGGTTTTCTTGAAGTCCAAAGGATTGCTGGGTGTTATGATGTAGTTGCCGTTTTCAGTCTTAATCAGAACACCATCTTGGAAATTTGTAATTGTCAGGAAGGCTCTTCCGAGACTTGGAATGTAATAGTATCCACCGTAGAAGCTGGCACCGAAGAGCCTGATTCCAAAGGGTATAGCGGTTTTCTCGACAGAATTGATGGTTCTCAGAATTATGGTCTTGGGTCCTCCTATCAGCTTGGTCGCGTTTATTATCAGTTTGACTTCCGTTACGGTATAGCTGGTTCGATAGAGAGAGGCGAGTATAAGTATAATCACTAGTGTTACAAATGCGAATGCGATGGATGCAATGACTCCAGCGATCACGCCTATAGGTGTGAAAACGGTGAGCCAGACGAATAGTGCCGTAATTGCTGTCATGAAGACTACGATAACCTCGTATGTCGCCGCGATTGCTTTCGAAATCTTAGGTCTATTTACGATGCTCATTTCGGCTTCTTTAGGAAAAAGGGTGAAAGATTAATGTTTCGTGTGCTAACAAGGTTGAAATTCGCCTGACTCCAATGGGTCAGCGCGCGCTACGATGCGAACTCGGGGTCATTATGAAAAAAGATGATGCTGTTAGGCTGGTCGAGATCACGAAGAGTGAGGCATACCTGAGCGAGTTGAGGTCTAAGCATTCAACCTCGTACTACTATGACATATCGGTCCTTCGCAAACCTGGGTCCTGGAAAATAGAGCTGACTCTTAAGCCTCTTAGGAGAACGTTGGAAAAAGAGTACAAAGGAAGACTGTTCGAAGATCACATCGAAGAGCAAAGAGTCTTTGCGGCTATACAAGGCGACAGGCAGATTGGTTGGATTGAGTTGGGTTATGACAGGTGGAACAACAGGATGCGGGTCTGGGAGTTTCTCGTGGAAGAAGGGTTTCGCAGAAAAGGAATAGGAACGCAGTTGATGGAACACGCCGTCAAAATTGCGAAAGAAAAAGGAGCAAGAATGCTGGTCTTGGAAACGCAGACATGCCTTGTCCCCGCAATCGATTTCTATCTGAAATTCGGGTTCGAACTGATTGGTTTTGATACTGATGCATACTCTAATGAGGACGTCGAAAGAAAGGAAGTCAGGCTCGAACTGGGTCTGAGACTTTAGTCAGAAAACATTCGCATCCTGAAAACAAGAAATCAATAACGGTTCAGCACGCCCTTACAGCATTATTCTGAATTTGCATTGATCGTCTCCGTTGATTATCGATTTTTCCATCTTGACTTCAACGGGTCTCCCAGTGGCTCCTTCGAGCAATGCTTTGGCCCATCCGCGGGAGCAGTTGCAGTATGTTCCAGAAAGTTTTCCTTTCGGAATCCTGTTGACTTGAGAACAGTAGCACTTGGGGTAGACAACGTAGACTCTACCTCCTTCTCTGTGCAGATGCTTGTTGACTTCGCCCAGTTTCTCCAAGAAGTCATTGGTGTTCTCAGATTTTTCGTAGATGTCTTTGGCTTTCTTTATGAAACTTGGCGACTGGCATTGGCGTCCACATTGCTCCAGTATCAAAGTTCGGGTTTTTTCATCGACATGCTCATTCAGTCCATCGATCAGACATGTAATCCATTTTCCTGTGCGTCCGCTCATTTGGATCACGCCAGTTCCTGTGGAAATATCGTCTCATTGCGCCGATACTTAATGTTTTTCTCAGGCGAGCGTGGTCTTAAGCGTGGAACGGTTTGCGAATAAGTCACACATCCTTGTGATTTCCTCAGGTTTCTCCAAGCTCGAGGAAGTATATGACTCGTAAGTGAGCAGGTTTCGCTCACGAGAGGAACCGATGATAGTCTAAATGATATTCAACGTACGTGTAGTATTCTGATAAGCTTGAAATATGACTTTCTGCGATTAGTTTTGACCGAATTGAAAGAAGAGTTGTGCATCTGCAATAGAGATGATTGGCGTAATTGGCTCAGTAGAAACCATGATAACAAGAAAGAGGTTTGGTTGGTTTATTATAAGAAGCACGCAGGTAGACCTAGCATATCTTATGATGACTCTGTCGAAGAAGCATTATGTTTTGGTTGGGTAGACAGCATCATAAAGAAGATTGATGATGAGAGGTTTGCTCGGAGATTTACACCCCGCATAAACAAGAGCAGATGGTCTGAGGCAAATAGGAAAAGAGTCAAAAGAATGATTAGAGAAGGAAAGATGACAGATGCTGGATTGGCGAGAATCACAGAAGCCAAAGACCGTGGGGAATGGCTGAAAACTGCTGTTACTGCGCGCCAGGGAAAGAAACTGGCGATTCCTTCAAGCTTAGGGGTTGCGTTAAAGGCTAACAAAAAAGCTTCAGACAGCTTTAGCAGGCTGGCCGAGAGCTACAAAAAGAATTTTGTCAGATGGATCGACAGTGCAAAGAAGGAAGAAACACGCAAGAAGCGCATAACAGAGACAATCGGACTGCTAGAGAGGAACATGAAACTTGGCATGAAATGATGCTTGCTGATGGTTCTCTCATCAACAATCTGGCAGCATATGCATCGTCACGGGGACCTAATGATCTCAATTCGGGAGCCGGTAAATGTAAGAGTAAATCTGCCTAGCGCGTTTGTGAGGGTGGGCATAGATTTTTTAGCTGGCTCGCTGATCTTGAAAGGTGCTTGGGGATAGCTAGTGTTCAATGCCTTGGGATACGCTCATAGATACGCTATTTCTCGTTTCTGGACACACAAGCCAATTCTTTTGACTCACTCTTTGACATCAAAGTGCAATTGCAAATGCAAGATATGTTACGTGTGGAGAAAGAAAAGTGACTCTCATGAGATGGAGACTCGTGAAATCTTCAATATGCTCGATGAAGCAAGGAGGCTGAATTTTGTGGCCTACCTGGTATTTGGAGGCGAACCTCTCATCAGAGCGGATGCATTGGACGTATTAAAACGCGCACACGACCTTGGACTCTACACCAGCATCATCACGAACGGCACTTATCTGCCAGACAAGGCTAAGGAAATCGCCAAAGTTGTGGACCTCACTTGGGTTTCTCTTGACCACCATTCAGACTATCATGATGAAATGCGAGGCTCGAAGGGAACTTTTGACAGCGCAATTGAGGGGATAACAAAACTGAGGGATGAAGGCGGAAAGATCGCGATCAATTGTGTTCTCACTAGACTCAACATGGATACTGTCAGAGAGATGGCTGAGCTGGCCAAAGAGCTTCGCGTCAAACTAGCTTTCGATTCTATGGAGATATTTCCAGGGATCAACGAAGAATACGCTTTGTCGCATATCGAGCATAGACAACTATTCTTGAACGTTTTGGAATCAAAGAAACTGGGATACCCAATCCTAAACTCCTACGAATTCCTCGAGCACATGATAAACCCCACGAATTATTCGTGCGCTCAACCCAGGGTTTTCATCGAAGTCCATGAAAACGGCGAAGTCACACCCTTCTGGTGCCAAAAAAACAACCATGTCCTCGGAGATCTGCGCAAGCAGGGTTTGCATGAGGTGCTCCATTCCGCGCCTTTCCAAGAGTTTGCCAAGATGGCAGATTTCTGCAGCCTCTGCAATAACTCATCGACCGTAGAAGCCTCGATGTTCTACTCGCACGACCGATTCCTTAGGAATTGTTTCAAAATGCCAAATCCCATTTTTGGATTCATTACAGACTATATATAAACACGTTGTTGGAATGCGATGTTGGTGCGAAATATTAGCGCGATGGTAATTGCGCGCTAGTAGTTTGGAAAAAAGAATGTGGAAAGTGGGGGAAAATTAATTTTAGATTAGAGCTGTTAGCTTGATCTAAAATCTTCTTCTTTGAGGTGCTTTCTTCGAGTAACACTCTCGGCAATAAACAGGTCTGCTGCCATCAGGCTTGAAGGGAACTTCACATTCCTTCCCACAATCAGCGCAAACTGCCTTGTGCATCTCTTTTCTTTCATACGTCAACTCTCTCAACTCCTTTGCGGTTGCTGTGCAAAATCGCCTTTTACACGCTTTGTCTAGTTTTCACACCGCTGCTTATAAACAACATGTCTGAAATCATCAACTCCAGGCTTACAAAAACTCAAATTTGAGATCAACAGGAACATTCAACATTTTTTCCATGACCCACAACTCATCTCCAACTCCCTAAAGTCAATACGCTCTTCAAACTCGATGCTGGCACATTTCACAATCTTAGATGCACACCGTCTTTTCGCTGGCGAGCTTGAAATGCAGCCTGATTTATCACGATTCTACATAATGGACTGGCTCAAATCAAGGATGTGCATTTTTGACAGAGAGAAATCATTCAAACTCAGAAATCCCTGCAAATCTCAAGTCTTTTCAAAAAATATCTGCAGAAACACAATCATCGCTTTGCGGTTTGTTGGCGCGGGGTGTGGGATTTGAACCCACGCGGCCATTTCTGACCACAGACTTAGCAGGCCTGCCCCCTACCAGGCTAGGGCAACCCCGCCCTGTTTTCACCAGACTCCGCCACCTTTTTTGGAGATGGCGATGTTGACTGCCTGCCTGAATCTTCATCTTCGTTTCCTCAGGAATATTAGGTTATCTTTTTGAAGGACGTATTCAAACCCGACTTCCAAGAGAGCTTTGATTTCTTCTGGTTTTTCCGCAACTTTCACTGTGAATTCGTCGTTGGCTCCGGCCTCGAATAATGTGTGTTCGATGTTTATGTATATCTCGGTCGATTCCAGCTTCTTGTGGCCTAGAAAATGTTGCACGTAATATGGGTCTTTCGTCTGATGATAGAGCATCGTTGCTTTCCAGTGCCTGAACGTGTGGAAGCTTATTCTGAGGAGTCTTGGGTTTTGTAGTGTCTCTACGAGTCTTTTGCGGGTGTCGAGGAAGGTTCCCTTCATGGATTTAAGAGAGCCTGGAAAGACTTGTTGGCTTGTTTTTGGGAGGGCGCTTAGCATCTCGATGAGGGCTGTGCTGACTTTCCACATTCTTGGGTTGGAACCTTTTTCAGGCTCGTTGAGGGTTACTATTCGTTTCTCGTGGTCTACGTCGGTCCACTGCAGGCGCTTTGCTTCTCCTGATCGCATGGCCGTTTCTTTCAAGAGTTGGGCGAAAGCAGCGTTCTTCTTGTGAGATCCTGCTATCAGCGCGTCTAGTTCCTGTTCCGTGGGTATGAAGGGGAATTTGCGTGTTACTTTGCATCGTGGCTTTGTCCAAGTCTGTTGGTGAAGCTTGAGGAAAAGCGTGTAAGCGTTTATCGCGTTTCGTCTTCTGTTTTGACCCCACTTCTGTTCTTTGGCTAGTGCGGTTCTTACTGTTTCTGGGTCTGTTAGGTTTGCTCCTCTTTCTGTCAGTCCTTTTAGGCAGCTACTGTAGCCGCGTATTGTGTCGAGGCTGTACCCGTCTTGCTGCATTTTCCAGGCGAATTCGAGCAGTTTCCCTTTGTTGTCTGCATCGCTTCTTGGCGGAATTCCGATTTTTTGGATTTCCGCTGCCAAATTTTTCGTTCCTTCTGCCTTGGTCACGCATATTTGGCCATTAGTAACTATGT
>JBGPBS010000071.1:0-7454 GCA_041481365.1 Bathyarchaeia archaeon | reverse complement strand
GAGAACGCTCAAGAACGCGGCTAAAGTCAGGAAAGTGAGACTCCTTGTCTTCAAACGATCACAACAGCTTCGTTCTCTTGTGGCTGATGATCTGAAACTTCATCTGAGTATGCAGTTAGTTGGCGTTTATTTAAGTTCGTTGGTTTAGCCCGTTCTCTTGATCTCGATCAGAGCGCGCGCTGGGGATTAATGGTTAAGGTCTTAAGCATGACATTCCAAGTCTGAGGGCTAATCCATTTTGTTATTTGAGAGCGCAATAAACCTTAACAATTAAACCTGCCAAGAACGAGGCAAGACCAACCCATATTGAGGTCACACCAAGCCAAACATACGGCCTGTATGTGGTGACAATCTCATAATAGCCCCGGATTATTCCACGAACGATGTCTGGTTCTGTACTGACCCCCTTCACTGCTTGAATCTCCATGACTGCGATGGAAAGAGCGAAGAACGCCACGGAGATGCAAACTAATATTGTCCCTAGGCCATTTAACGAACGCAACCTTAAGTAGAAAAGCCCAAGGCGAGCAAAAAAGCCAAAGGAAACAAAGATAATCCCGAAGAAAAGAGTGGCCGCAGACAGAAGTGAACCGAAAGTGTTGAAAGACATCAGTGCAACAACCAACAGTAAGATGCCTGCAATAATCATAATGCTCTCGGAATAATCTTCTAGGTATTCTTTGAACACGTCTATTGCCATTCATTTCGCCTTGTGTGCTCTGTCAGCAAATTGGTTCAGGTCTCGACGTCAATACAAATTTGCATTATCTGCATTTAAACACGACGGTAAACAAAATGGATAATAAGACGAAGCGAACCTCAGATGAAGACGCGCGCGAATAGAACCGGCTTGACGGCTGTGTATTCCTACAGATTCTCAACGTTAATATATCTGAAGAATGGACATTTTGGCCGGTCGAAAACGTAGTAGTCAGTTCTGTTTGATCCAACGTTTCAGGTGATGCCTCTATGGCACTGTGTCCAGACATCCAGTTTTGTCGGCGGGGTTCCCATCATACGAAGTATGACGGGCTCGCTTCCGTTAATGACGTCTAGACAATCAGTAAAGTTAATGAGTCCGTTTTCATTACTTGAAATTGAACAGAGGCCACAGACACGATGGAGAGTTCTTGTTGCGAAGCAAGCTGCCGTATTTTGGGTTGGTAGTGCTGCTGATCGGTGCTGTCTGTATAGTTGTCGGCGAAGTCAACCTGGCAAACGTGAAGACGGTTCAAGTTGGTTTACAGTACTCAGTATGGTCATATGCCCGCAACCTGACGAGTGGAAGAACGTACGGAGTCGACATCGCGTCAAGTCAGGACTGGGGCGTGCCCTTTGCAAGCGGGTCGTTTACATCCGCGCAGCCCGTGAACGCCACGATAACTTCGCCAGAAGGGGATGTGACCCGTTTGCAAGCTTTCTACTGGGGCGAGCCCGCGACAGGTTATTTCAAGATGGGCACACCGCCCACGATCGTCGAGGTTGAGTACCTGAACGTCGATGATGCAGGTCTGACAGTGGACTATTTTTCATCACAGATTCGTTTCACGGTTAAACAGAGCGGCCCGTATACCGTTAGTGTTCTTCAAGAAGGACTGTGGAGCAAGCAGCCACCGGACTATATACTATTCTTTGAAATGGTGGCTCCTAACAGAGAAACCTATACTCTTCTAGCATCGGGCGGCGGCGTTGTGGGCACAGTTGGAGGAATCACTTTCATAGTGAGCCTTTTCAGGAGCAGGGACACGAAGCGCAGAAGAACACACAGGTAGGCGCAACTCGGCTCCTCTTGAGAGAGACGGTTGCTCAAGCTCTGAGGAGACATCTTTGCCGAGATTATTCAATTTTTAATCGATTCCGACAAAGTTATATGTTCGCGCTCGGCTAAAACTACTCGACCGTTATGGGCTTGAGAACCTACGTGTTGAGAAGGCTGATCCTCGCCATACCTGTGTTGTTTGGGGCAGTCATACTTATCTTCGCTGTGGTGCAGTTTCTCCCCGTATCAGTGCGAGTCTCGCTGTTCATAAGAGACCCGAGGCAGGCAAGACATTGGGAGGAAGTAGCAAAGGCGTATGGCCTGTACGATCCTGTTTACGTGCAGTTCTACGACTGGATGAAGTCGATACTCGTTGACCACAATTTGGGTATAGATTCGAATGGTACGCCCGTGTTTGATGCCATAATGAGAAGGTTGCCTGCGACGATTGAGATTGTTATGTACGCCTCGCCTATCATAGTTTTCATAGGATTGGCCTTGGGAGTGCGTGCAGGAGCAAACAAGGATAAGCCGATTGATCAAGGTTCTAGAGTCATGGCGATCTTGGGAACATCTCTGCCTTCTTTCTGGTTTGGCATAGTGTTGCTGTCAATATTCTACGCTGGCCTAGGGTGGTTTCCGCCGCAAAGATATGGGCAAGAGGTTTTTACGTACATATCTCAGCCGAACAGCCCGTGGCATTGGCACACGGGCCTCTTGACGATCGATTCGTTGATAAACGGGCAATGGTGGATATTCCTAGACGCAGTCAGGCATCTGGTTCTTCCTATCACGGTTCTGAGCCTACTGAACTCAGCCGTAATGGTTAGAGTCACGCGTTCAAGCATGTTGGAGGCGCTTGGGAAAGACTACATAACCGCGGCGAAGGCAAAGGGTCTGAGCAGGAACGAAGTCGTGAACAAACATGCAAGAAGAAACGCTTTGATTCCGGCAATAACGATTTCAGGGTTGATGATTGCAAGCTTGCTGACAGGAGTCGTCATCACGGAAACCGTTTTCAACATGGGCGGCATAGGACAGTACGCAGCTACTTCCGCTACCTTACTCGATATACCGCCGGTGATTGGCTACGCACTCATGAGCGCTGTTGTTTTTGTCATTTCAAACCTGATCGTTGACGTTCTGTACGCCTACATAGACCCTAGGATCAGGCTGGGATAGAAATGGTTGGAGAAAGGTCTCTAGGACTAACTTTTCTCGCTACACTGGAAGCCATACTAAGTGTCATCGAAATAAACATTGGGATTCTGCTGTTCGTGGTCGGAAACCCGTTGCCAAACGCTTTGCCAGGGCTCAATGTTGGACTGACGGGAACTGTTCTCGTTGGAACAGGAATGCTTGGATTGTTGCTTGCCTACTATCTGTGGTCAGGACAGGCGTTCGGGTGGCTGGCGGCAACCGTGCTGGTGGTCGCTGACGTAATCGTGAGAATTCTGTTGCCTGCGATGTTCGGCGCAGCTTGGATAGTTTATGCCATTTTTCTGGAGCTGGATTTAGTGATGTTGTACTATTTGACGAGGTCTTCTACAACAACATTCTTTGGAGGCGAGAGCGTCCGTGCGGTAATTGAAAAGGAGAGAGTTGAAATGCAACCAAGAATCAAGGAAATAAGGTTCACGCTGAAGCTCGTGAGGAAGAGTTCACTGTCAATCATAGGCGCTGCGATCGTGCTTTTCTACGTTTTCATGGCGTTGTTTGCTCCCGTTCTAGCTCCACCGGGCGACGTTAGTCAGGGGGGAGACTCCATGGTGATGCCGCATCAGGGAATGTCCCTGATTCCGGTCGCTCCAAACGCACAGCATCCATTTGGCACGATGCAAGGACAGTACGATATATACTATGGTTGCATCTGGGGTGCACGGTCGGCGTTACGCATAGGGATCTATGTGGCCGGCGGCTCTTTAGTTATCGGTCTGGTGATAGGAATCCTCGCTGCCTACTACGGCGGGTGGATGGACGAGGTTCTGATGCGCCTCACAGACGTCGTTCTCGCGTTTCCAGGCCTAATACTTTCCATGGCCTTGATCGTGGTCCTTGTACCCACTGGAGTCGCGCGTTTGGACGCGGTGATGATTTCGCTGGTCATTGTGGGGTGGCCAGGGTACGCAAGACTCATCCGTGGAGAAATATTGAGGGTCAAGAACGAGGATTACGTGGAAGCGGCAAAATCCGTGGGTTGCTCAGACTTACGGGTCATCGGCAGCCACATCTTGCCAAATTCGATCTATCCAGTGCTGATAGTGTTCACTCTGGACCTGGGAACCATCGTTTTGGCAGCGGCTGCACTGAGTTTCCTTGGGCTCGGATCCACCCTCGGGTACGCAGACTGGGGACAGATCATTTCACTTTCTCAGAACTGGATTTATGCGAATCCAGCTGCACCGTTTGCCTACTGGTTCACGTTCATTATACCGGGCATATTCATATCGATATTTGTGCTGGGATGGAACCTGCTCGGAGATGCTCTGAGAGACATATTGGACCCGACGCTGAGGAGGAAATGAAATGACTGGAAACGTGTTTCTTCGCATAGAAGACTTGGATCTGAGGTTCTACACTTACGAAGGGGTAGTTGAAGCACTGGACAGGGTTAGACTGCAAATAAAAGATGGCGAAACCATCGGGGTGGTCGGCGAAACAGGCTGCGGCAAGTCTGTGACGGGTTTTTCAGAGTTGAACCTGATTCCGCCTCCCGGGAAAATAGAAGGGGGCAAGATATTCCTGCAGAAGAATGACCAGTGGATAAACCTGTTGCGTCAACGGGACGCCTACTTGAGAACCGTTAGGGGAAAAGATATTTCAATGATTTTTCAGGATCCCAAGTCTGCACTGAACCCTGTGTACACTGTTAGACAACAGATTTCTGAGGCCATTTTGCATCACAGAATGGAAGACCTCTGCTTGAAACTGTTGGAAGACAGCAAGAATGCAACGGAAAGCTTGAAGCAGGGCAACTTGAGTGAACATGAAAAGACAAAGCTGAGAAAGGCTGTTCTAAGCAAACGAGAAAGGCGAATGCTTGAAAGAATGATAGACGACCCGCAACGATTGATTGTGAGGATCGCTTCGAGAATTCCGGTTTTGAACCGTTTCAAACACAGATTCAACGCAGAGGTCACAAAAGAGGTTGTAAGAATGCTGAAAGACATGCGAATACCGGACCCCGACAGAGTGGCAGAGATGTACCCTCATGAACTTAGCGGCGGCATGGCTCAGAGGGTCGTCATAGCGATGGCTCTTTCTTGCAACCCGAAACTTCTGATAGCCGATGAACCGACCACCAACCTCGACGTCACAGTCCAGCTGCAGATTCTAACTCTTATAAAGGATCTTAAGACAAAATACGGGATGACCATTCAGTACATCACACACGACATGGGCGTTGTGGCCGAGATGTGTGACCGCGTGGCAGTCATGTACGCAGGAAACGTTGTGGAGTTGGCCGAGGTCCTCGAAGTATTCAAGAATCCATTGCATCCCTACACGAAAGCGCTTCTAGAGTGCATTCCGAGGCCGGGGACGCAATTGAAGTCAATTGAAGGTTTCGTGCCCAGCTTGATAAGTCCGCCGAAAGGTTGCAGGTTTAACGACAGATGCCCCTACGCAATGGAAAAGTGCGTAAGGGAGAAGCCGGAGTTTGTGAGCCCAAAGAAAGGCCATCAAGTCCTTTGTCATCTGTACGCAGGTGAGTCTCAATGAGCTTCATGCTTGAACTGGAGGATTTGAAGAAGCATTACGCCTTGACGGGAGGTGTTCTGCGAAGAAAGGTCGGAGCGGTCAAAGCTGTGGATGGCGTTTCCCTGACGGTGGAGAAAGGCGAAACCTTCGGCTTGGTCGGAGAATCCGGATGTGGCAAAACCACGCTTGCGAAGACGACTCTCAGACTATTAAACCCCAATTCTGGAAACATATTCCTTGATGTTCCTGACGAGGTTAAGGAAAGAATAAGAACTCTGCAAAAGGAGAAAAGAGGCGGGTTCGAACTCCGCAGACTCAGAGCGCAATGGGACCTCGCGGTCTTCAAGGGGCGCAAGCTGAGAGATATGAGACGGAAGATGCAGATGGTGTACCAAGATCCGACGCGGTCTCTGAATCCCAGGATGCTAGTCAAGGATGTTCTCCTTGAACCTTTGGCCGTTCAGAACATAGCTAGAGGCAGTGCTGGTTTGAAAAAGGTTAGTGAGATGCTTCAGAGGGTGGGGTTGAATGACAGGCACCTGTACCGGTATCCTCACGAGTTCAGCGGTGGCCAGAGGCAAAGGATCGCTATAGCCAGAGCCCTGATCACGACGCCTAAGCTGGTGTTTCTTGACGAGCCCACATCCTCGGTGGACGTGTCGGTTCGCGCTCAACTTTTAAACCTCTTTCAAGGATTGCGCAAGGATTTTGACTTAACCTATGTCTACATTAGTCACGACCTAAGCGTCGTCGAATGCATAGCTGACAGAGTTGCGGTCATGTATCTTGGAAAGATAGTCGAGCTTGCGCGAACGCCCGAGCTTTACGAGAGGCCTCTTCATCCCTACTCAATCGCACTCTTCTCAGCTATTCCAGTGCCTGACCCAACCCTGAAGAGGAAGCGTGTTATGCTCAGCGGGGAGGTTCCAAGTCCAGTTAACCCTCCAAGCGGTTGCAGATTTCACCCCAGATGCGACAGCGCTATGCAAGTGTGTCAAACTCAGGAGCCAAAGCTGATCGACGTTGGAAACGAGCATTTGGTTGCCTGCCACTTATTCAACAAATAGTCAGGTTCAGATTGATGGAAGAGTCCCCTTGCATCCGGACAGATATGCATTTCTCAGAAGGATTGTTCTGGTCATGGCAGTTCTGTCAATCGTAGATGTGGTTGTGGGTGTCTTTTTCTGGGTGTTCTTCCCGACAGGGTATTTTTCGGGGAAATTGATCCCCAGGATCGTTTCTGATCTTACGTTTGTGGAGGGCGCCGCCATTTTCTTTGTGGGAGGACTGTTGGCTTTCTTCCATTCCAACCTTTCCCCTCGCGCGAGAGCTTTGTTGGTAGTAGGAGCTTCCATGGTGGGGCTGTCCGTGCTTTTCGGAGTGCTTTCATGACTTCGCAACCCGTCTGAGAAATGGGCTTGGGTTGAGTATGGATGGAGCCTCGCAGCCAATAGATCATTTTGTTAATAGTTCGGTTCGAGGGCGTTCGGCCAATGTAAAGAGCTATAGAACAATTTTCCGTAAACGCTAAATATGGGCTTGATTTATGTACTGTTGCTGAATAAAGGAGAATAGGAGATAAGAAGGGATAACATGAAAAACGTTAAATTGCTAACTATAATTGCAACGTGTTTGCTAGTGACGAGTATCTTCGCAGTTATTCCAGCGTTCTCAGTTCAACCACCAGTCGTGGAAAAAATATACTATGTAGGGACGATAGGGCAGCCGAAAAATCTCGACCCGGCCCGCGCATACGACACCGCCAGCGGCGAGATAATACAGAACGTTTACCAAACACTTATATGGTACGCCGACAAACACCCCTTGAATTTCACTGCAGGTGAAGGACACAACCTGACAACTTCAGAAATATCAGACCTCACAGAGTATACACCCGTGATTGCAACGCAGGTTCCGGATGACACGAACGGAGGAATAATCCGCAACTACACCGGAGTCGGAGACTCACTCTGGACGTTCACCATCAACCCCAACG
>JBGPBS010000070.1:0-7518 GCA_041481365.1 Bathyarchaeia archaeon | reverse complement strand
GACTCTTATCTTGTGTGGAGTCTTCTGTTTTGCCCTCGGCGGTCTCTCAGGCGCGTACTTGGATTTCGCGGATGATATGAGACAAGATATAAGTATATGGTTCTTTCATAAAATCGGCTAACATACGAGGGAGTAAGCTTTGGAGACTGCAAAGCTTGTCGAAAACGTGGCCTTCAACATTCTGAAGCAGGCCGTGATCTACCTGCCAGAAGACATCAAACAAGCGCTGAAGAAAGCTTATTCGGAAGAAACAGAGCCGGGCAAGACGCAGCTGAAAGCAATCTTGGACAACATTGAACTTGCCGAGAAGTATCAGGCGCCTGTTTGCCAAGACACGGGCACGATAATCTACTATGTGAAAGCTGGAGACAAAGTGAAAAACCTGAGCAAAGTCGAAGAAGCTTTGGTGAACGCTACGAGGAGAGCAACGAAGGAAGTTCCTTTGAGGCCGAATTCGGTAAACCCTTTTGATGGGAAGAACAGCGGGGACAACACCGGAAGGTACATACCATATTTGAACTGGGAGATCACATCTGGCGACGCTCTAGAGCTGACCGTGATGACTAAGGGCGGGGGATCTGAGAACGTCTGCGTCGGCGGTATGATAGTGCCAGGCGAGGGGATAAAAGGTCTCAAAAAGTTTGTCGTTGACGCCGTAGTGAAGGCTGGTGCTCAGCCCTGTCCTCCAAATATCTTAGGCATTGCTATGGGGGGCGGAGCGGACATATCTATGAAACTTGCGAAGAAGGCGGTGTTGAGGCCGCTGACTGAACATAATCCTAACCCGGAAATTGCCGCGCTTGAGAAGGAAATCTTCGAAGCCGCGAACATGACTGGAATCGGTCCCATGGGTCTCGGCGGAAAAACCACCGTTTTGGGAGTACACATTGACTTTGCATACAGACATCCAGCGTCTTTTCCAGCCGCCGTCGCCTTCAACTGCTGGGCTGCAAGAAGAGCCTCTGCCAAGATCAACGCCGACGGGACTGTTGAATATTCGACACATAAACTGAATTGGTAAGGTGAAAAACATGGCCGTGTACAAACTTAAGACGCCAATTTCAGAGGAAGAAATCCGAAAACTGAAGGCAAACGACGTTCTTTACGTTACCGGAACCATCGTCACCGCGAGAGACCAGGCCCACAGAAGAGCCCTAGAATACTTCAAAGAGGGAAAAGCTCTGCCCTTAAGCCTTGAAGGACTCGCTGTCTTTCACTGCGGTCCAGTCATGAGCAAAGAAGGGGACAAGTGGATTGCAGTGGCCGCAGGACCGACGACGAGCACGAGAATGGACCTGTTCGAAGATGAGTTCATTAAAAACTTTAAGGTCCGCGTGGTGATCGGTAAAGGCGGGATGGGCAAGAAGACAACGGACGCCATGGCAAAGTACGGTGCCGTTTACGGCGCTTTCACAGGCGGCGCAGCGATCCTAGCTGCAAGAGCCATAAAAAACGTGAAGAGCGTCGAATGGTACGATTTAGGCATGCCTGAGGCAATGTGGATTTTTGAAACTCAGGAATTCGGTCCGCTAACCGTTGCCATAGACTCGCATGGAAACAACCTTTTCACAGACGTTCAGAAAACAGTGGAGGCAAATAAGCAGAAGATCTACCAGAAGCTTGGCATTTCACCGTAGTTTCAACCTCTATTTCTCTGCTTGATTCTTGATTATTAACGTGTATACTGTTTATTGTGTAGGAAGTCTTAATACGCATGCTTCTTCCTCGTTAAAGCAGTGACAACGATATGCTCAAAAACTTCAGAGACAAATTGGCCCTTTCTGGAATAACCGTGCTCTCCCTAGGCATAGCCCTGCTAATATTCACCTTCATAAGCGCATACGGATTCCTAACTCAGAGTCTAAGCATAATCACCTCTGAGGATCTAGCACGAACATTCGGCGAAGCTCTAGCTCCGCTAATTGCAACATGCATAAGACTGATGTATCTAGGAATAATGGGCTGGGTAGCCTCACTTGTGACCATAAGAGGAGTGACAATAATCACACATACCCCGCAACTGCCCTCAACTCCACAACAACAGCTAGGCACAGAATTGAACACGCAATCTCAGCTACAGCCTCAAAAACTCAAGAACAAGAAAGCAAAAGACGAAGAGACAAAAGAAGGAAGAACACAAAGGGAGCCCGAGGTCGTGCTCATCCCTTCGGAAGCTATTCCTGAATCCCAAACATCCAACACCTAAACTTCGCGTGTACTGCGCTGTTACAGAAAGGGAAATCTATGGATATTCCAATCAAGATGATAGATCTTGCCACCGCAATCTGCTGGGCATTCCTAATTGTGTTCTTCGTTTCCGCAGTGTACTCAATCAAAGATCTGAAGCTCGATTTTGGAAACCTGCAAACAGGAATTACGCCCGACGGCAAAATAATATTCTCATTGCCTGTCGAGATAGCTAACAACGGCTATTACAACATTGGCTTGTTTAATCTAACGACCAGAGTTCTGGACGAAAATGGCTCCACGATAACAGAAGGATCAACCCTTATACAATCACTGAGAATAGGCGAAAAACAGTCAATTCTTCACAGCATGACATTTGACGTAAATCGTTTGTTAATGCAAACCCAAGAATACTTGTTCAACGACACTCAGCTGAACACGATTGAGTCTGTCAGCATGAAACTTGGGGAGGTTATCCCCGTTCATGCTTCGTACAATCTCTCAATTCCTTGGGGAGCACCGCTTCACGATTTCAAACTGGGAGAACCACAATATACTGCATTTAACTACACTCACATGCAGATCGCCTTTCGACTAAGCTTTGATAACCATGCCTTCTTCGACGTGGCTGGAGAAGCCCAAATACGTATGTACAACAGTACCGGCCAGCCAATCGGATCTGGCCAAACTGAGGTCAAAGCCTCGCAACAATCACAATATAAAAACTACGTCGAGCTTCAGGCTGCTGTTTCATCAATCACACAGACTGGCCGATTCGAAATCGAGTTTCAAACGTCACTGTTCAGCTTGGGTCCCTTGGTGATTCCTTATGGCTGAAGAAGATGGAGTTTTCAAGATAAGGCCTCGAAAACTAATATTCAAAGTGCTGAAAGCAATGATCAAGGGGCTTCTCTTCTACGTTTTGTATTGCGTTTGCTGGATGTTTCTGGCCCCATTCGCAACGATGATTCCGAACTTGCAGCAGACTCTTGAGACTTTCGTCGCCGTATACATCACTCTGGTCGTCATCGGCGAGCTTACAGCCGGCACAATTTATCAACATTTCTTCGGCGTGGCCAACGCCCTGTTCGTAATCTCTACACTAATACTATCCTTAAATAGCGGAATAATAAGCGTGGCCTTCCAAAATGTGGCCCTGCAGGTTGACGTAAGCCTGTTCCTCGTAATCGCAACGATCCTGAGCTTTGTCGGACTCAGCAAAACAATACTCCAAACGATAAACTTCGCAAGTCGAAAAGCAGAAAACACCCAAACCTAATAAAGATGCACAACGGTCGCACAGTTGCATCACTGCGCATTCTGTTTAGGTGCTGAGGCATGCGTTGGGGGCAAGAGTCTACCAAGATCTTCTTATTGCTTTGCGCTCTGCCTCAAGCACCAGCTCGTAAAAAGTATCATCAAGCTTCTGGTCTTTCTCTAGGACTCTTTCAATCTCTGATGTCGGGATCCTGCGTGCGGACAAGGCTACCGCGGCTGGCTTTCCGTATTTTTGAATCAGCCGTGACGTTTGTGATGCTCGTTCTTTCAGCTTTTCTTCAGACTTGTTCAGTTTTTCGCCCCTCTTATCCACGATGGGCAGCAGTTTTTCTTCTTCAACTCTGATGAGGCCTAATGAGGTGGAGCCACAATTTGGACATTTCGGCTTGTCCGGCAAATCCTTCGGCTTTAACATTTCAACATAGTTCCAGCAGTTCGTACAGATGAAGCCGCTGGTTTCGTTGAGTAGCCGAGCCTTGGCAGATTCTATCATCACCGCCCGCATTCGCTCAGGCGGAATCAAGTCAGTCTTCATACTCATGCGCTCAATGCCCAAGCGGGCAATAGGCGTGGCATTTCCATCCGTATCGAGCCTTTGAATATCGATCTCACCCTTGCGAATTTTGATTATGACGTTGATGAGGTTGTCCACGTCCAAGTCCTTCGTGAACACTTCCTTCAAGGCTTCCTCGTAGATCGGCGTTCCCTCAAAAGACTTGACCAACCTTTGAAGGCTCACACTGCTGAAGTCAGCCCATTTCTCCAATGCTCCGAAGCGTCGTGCAACATGAATCATGCGCCTCTTGAAAAGTCCAGTCTTCACAGTAGCCAGCGTCAACGCGTCTCTTACCGCGCGTTCGGGCATGGCTTGTATCTCTTCAAACAGAGACACGATTCGAGCAGCGTTCACGGCACCCATAGTCTGCACGAAAATTCTGTAGGCATCATGCTGCACGACAATGCCATAGCCAACCTTGTCAGAGAGCAATTGTCCCAAGAGCTGAGCCAATGCCCTGTTCGTAAGCGAACCGAAGTTAACATGAAGGAGAACGAAGTCCTCCCAGTCTTCGACCGTGATTCGTTTCTCTGTCGGAACAGGAAGACCAATCCTTACCTGCTCGACCGTTTCCTTCAAGGCACGCCCCAACGTGTCCTCATCGCAGGGATACTGTTCACTCAATCTAGCGGCTACCATTTCAGGTGAAAGCCCCTCCTTCAATCCCTGTTCAACTACGCCTCTCAGAGCACCGACCTCCTGCGAAACTGTAAATGGAACAGGAATCTCCTCTCCGATCCAGCTGGGAATGGCCCCAGTTGGATCATCGACCGGTTTGACGTGCACCTTTTCCTCACTGACATGCTCGATGATCCATGGAGAGCCTCGGATGATGAATTTGGTTCCAGGCTTGCCGTACTCCGCCATGAAAGCTTCATCCAAGACTCCGACTGCAGAGTCGCTCGACGTGTCGATAACAAGAAATTGCTTTTCTTCAGGAATCATGGATAAGTTGCCAAAATAATATTCAAAAAGTGCTTTCGCCTGTCTTGGTTTAAGCACTACTTTGTCTTCGAAGGATACCCATGCCAACCGTGGAAAGCGCTGATGCATGTACTTCAGGACTTTCTCGACATCCTCCATGGTCAAATCCTCGTATGGGTAAGCCTTGCGAAAGACTTCCAGGATTTGATCGAATTCAAGTCTCCTGTTCTTGAGCAGCAAACCTGCAATCTGGTGTGCCAGAACGTCGTAGGGTTTCGGTGGAATACCCACGGGTTCGAGCTCTTCTTTCAAGGCTTTCTTGGCTATGGCCAATGCTTCAAGGGCGTCATCAGAATCCATTGCGACTATTATTCCGTCCGCCATCTTGCCGATGCTGTGGCCGCTTCTTCCCACCCGTTGAATAAGCCTGGTTGCCTGTCGTGGACTCATGTACTGAATGACCAGGTCAATTCTTCCAACATCGATGCCTAGTTCAAGAGAACTCGTGCAGACGAGTCCTCTCAACTCGCCGCTTTTCAAGCCTTTCTCAGCAGCTATGCGCGAAGGCTTCGCCAAAGAACCGTGATGAATCGAGACTGGAAAATCAGCGTCCCAGACCTTGAACCTGCTTGCTAACACCTCGGATACGGCACGAGTGTTTGTGAACAGGAGCACTGATTTGTGCTTGCTGATGTAGTCGCGGATGATTCTGAGTCTCGCGGCGACTTCCGGATGCGTGTAAAGCTGCGAGGACAACCGCACATCTTCGTCATCGGGCATCGGGTAGATAATGCGAAGCCGCATCATCCTCGCTACTGGGACCCGGACGATTTCAACGCTTCTACCCGTTCCGACGAGGAACTGGGCCACTTTGTCAGGAGTGCCTATGGTAGCAGACAACCCTATCAGTTGGAAGTCCCCTCCAATCATCGACCTGAGCCTCTCCAGGGCCAGTGAAAGCTGGCTTCCCCGTTTGCTGTCAGCCATCTCGTGAACCTCGTCAACGATGACCCAGCGCAGGCGTTGCAGATGCTGCCGCATGATCCAACCGGACAACAAGGCCTGCAACGTCTCGGGAGTCGTTATCAACATGTCCGGGGGGCTCCTAGCCTGTCTAGTACGCTCCTTCGTTTCAGTGTCGCCATGCCTAACGGCTAACTTGACATCGAGATTATTGCACCACCACTCAAGCCTATCGAGCATGTCACGGTTCAAAGCCCGCAAAGGCGTAATGTACAGAACCTTAATGCCTGGAACGCCCTGCTGTCCCTGCAGAAGCATGCTTAAAACAGGCAGAAAAGCAGCTTCAGTCTTACCTGTGGCAGTAGGTGAGATGAGAAGAATATTCTTCCCCGCGAGAATCAGCGGGATAGTTTTCTCCTGGGGTTCAGTAGGCTTCGGGAACCCCTTCTGCTCAACGAGCCTTCGGACAGGCTTGACGAGCAAATCAAAAGCGTTCTTGGGCGACTGCGACAAATCTGATTAGACCTCAATACTTCGAAGAAATAGCACAGAATCACAAGTAAAAGCATTTTGGACTAGTCTCAAGCAGAAAAGGGTCGTTGCGCGGTGACGGGCTTGGTTCAAATTTGCTTGTTGGAGTTTCTGAACTTTCATGCTGATTCTGCTGGCTCATTGAAGGTTCTTTTCAATTGGTCCCGCAAATGGAAGAAAAACAATGCTTCCAGGAGCGATTAACGAAGAAGGCAGAGGTAAAATTTGATGAATTTTCCCTCTTTCCATGCGGTGACCGAAGATCGTCTAAAAGAAATGATGCGATTGAGAACTGCGGAATCCTTCCATCGTATCCCTTCTGTTTGGGCCATGTATTGTTTTTAATGGTTTGACATAAAATCTCGAGCGCCATCGTGATGGTTGTTTGCGTCTAAAATGCCTATAATTGATGTTGGAGCGTGCGTTTTCCATACGAAAACAATGGAAAGTTTTTTATGTATCATCATGAGAAACCATGGATACCGAGAAAACTCGGAGGAAATTAAATGGCTAAATGTCCTAAATGCGGAACAATGGTTTCGACGCCTAAGAAGAAGTGGACGATGGCCGGACGCCCCGACAAGCAGGGAAAGAGGATGCAACTGGAAATCGGGTTGTTTGACTGTCCAAAGTGCCACAAGCCCTTCAGAGAAGTCCTAAGCAAGAAGAAAATCTAAACGCGCAGAATCACGCTGACGAAGAAACAAGGCATCACCTATCTCCCCCAATTTTTTCATTTCTTAAAACGGTAAGTTTTAATGTGAAGAGGCCTAATTCAACAGACCAGTTCATAACAGAAGGCGTGAGATGACTACGACGGTTGGGCGACTGTGGAAGAACGAGTACGTAAAGACTGCGATAATGATCGGAGTGGTCATAGCAATAGTCTTCGGATTTTGGTTCGGCTCGCAGCTTATATTGGGAACACAGTATCCGGCGTTGGCGGTCGCTTCGGGGAGCATGTGTGAAGTGCAGACTGACTTTGGAAATGGATGCGATGGCTGGTCTCACCCGTTTGGACGTACGTTGCACACAGGAGATTTAATCATCATCAAGTCGTTGAACGCGAGGGAAATCAG
>JBGPBS010000069.1:0-7622 GCA_041481365.1 Bathyarchaeia archaeon | reverse complement strand
CTATCCCGCAGGGGTTCGTGGGTTCAAATCCCACCCCCCGCACTACAGACAGACCCCCCACAATTTTGACGTTGGATTTACTTTCGTTTTCTGAAGATCTTTGCGCCATCAATGTCGCAGACGTATTCAAAAGTTGGCTTCTAAAACAAGAGACGATAGGCCTTCTGAGAAGCATTAGTAGCTTGCTAGCTCGGATGTTTGATAATCTCTGTGAGCTCATTCCAGGTGTAAGAGAGAACGAAATTTTCCGCAAGTACTATTCGCCCGAGCCCTTGAAAATCTTCTTGACAAACTACGAAAAGTATGGAAACAGAGTTGGTGGTCCTCTCTAATATAGAATCCTCGGGTGACAATCTAATAGTCAACTGTTATTTTCACGGCAAAATTACCGTGGACTTCGCCGATATCCACATCGGAGAAACTAACAAACTCGCTTACTTAAGCACACACACTTCTTCTGTTTACGGACGCTGGTTACGACGACGGGCACACGACGACGGCCAGAACCACCTAACGCGCAAGCAACAACCCGAAGTAACAAGTGTGTGTGCTCTAGGAAGAGTATTGTGGAAGTAGGCGCGCGCGCACAATACGAATTCAACGACCAACAATTCCTTAGTATTAGCAGTTAGCGCGCGCTGCCTCTGAGACGACCAAAAAAGAAAACAGCATATGTGCACAGCTGCTGAAGAAAAATGGATTAAGAAGAGCCGCTTTTCCCAAAGTGTTCTGCGATTACTATTGCGTCAAGGATGTCCGTTTTGCCGTCCCGGTTGATGTCAGCGTCCGCGTTCCATCGTGCGTCTCCCTTCTTTGATCCGAAGTAGTTTGCGAATGTGATCGCGTCGTAGATGTCAACGCTTCCGTCGCCGTTCATGTCGCCTAAGATTCTAACTTTTACGGGTCCACCGCCTAAAGTGTTGTCTGCAGGATTGTTGTCCGCAGGTATGGTTGCGACCGCAGTTAGCGTGTAGTTGTGGCAGTACGGCACGCCCGTAGTGTCCCACACGAAGGCGACTGTCTCATTCTGGCCTGGAGACAGGGTCACGTTTTGTGCGCCTATTATCTTGTTAGCTGTTATGTTGTAGTAGAGGGTGACGGTCACGTTCTCATCGAAGTCTCCCTTGTTGAGCACGGTAACGTTGACGTTGGCGGTGAATCCCTGGTAGACCCACGTGCGGTCAGCCGTGACGTTTGTCACTGCAACATCGTGCACGCCGGTCTCGTAGTTTCCAGTCACGCTTCCAGGACCCAGGAGGATTATAGAACTAGACTGTTGACTAGACAGACCGCTCGTGAAGCTCCAAACATATTGTTTTGAACCTAATCCTACACGCAAAGGTGAAGCAAACGCAAAATCATGGCTTGTACCGTTGCAGAACCAAAATGAAAGCGGAAAATCTCTCAAAGCATATTCTGTCCCGTCTACAGTTGCGATTGTCCCATTGAAGTCAGAGCCAACAGAAGTCTCCAAAAACATTACGTTGTATTGAAGCATATAATGGGCAGTTGCTACGTGGTAAACATCCATGTTCAGGTCTATCGTGTTTATTCCAGCACCTTGTGACACTCCGTCCACGTCCCAAGAATCAAAACTGTACCGAACACCCATGCTGCCTTCCTCTGCCGGAACATATCGTGTCGCCTCAAGCTTCAGTCTAGTGTAATTGTCATACCAATCTGCACCCGGAATCGCGGGAAGACTTGAAGGATCCGTAATCACGTTAAGATAGAACTGGATCTTCCACATTGCAACTGCCGTTTTTGTTCCATCCATGATTATCGGGCTACTAGTTAGATCAGTTCCATTTGTGTCTCCAGCCCAGCCCACGAATATTGCTCTCACTGAACCTGGAACTATATCATAGGTTCCCTCGGACAAGGTTGCATACGCAGTTGCGTTGACATCGTACAGACCCGTGCCATTCACTGTACCATAAGGCGAGACGACATTGAGGAAATATTGACTCGGCTGGACTACTGTCAGCAGCTGAGTTGCGCTTTCTGCCCCAAAGTAATTCTCGTCGCCAGCCCATTCAGAACGGATGCAATACTCTCCCACAGCGGGCGTCCATGAAAATGCATATTGACCTGCCCAATCCGTCCTTCCTGTTTTCAAAAAGTACCAGTTTAGGTTGTCGAAACTGTACTCAAGCTTGACTGTTCTGTTCTCAAGTGAAGGGAGAATTGAAGTTGCGATAGTTACATTGTGGCCGTATTCCATTGAAGTTGTCGATAGAGACATGTCCAACGATGTCCTAGCCTGAACCACCTCGAGAGAGACAGCGGGACTCATTGATCCAGTAGGAAAGGGAATGCCGAATATTATTACTTGGCCTTCCCAGGTGGCGCGTAAATAGTACGTTCCAGCATTGGGTGGAATCCAGATGTTGAGATAGTTCCCCAAAAAGGGTTGTCCAGAAGAAATGTTCTGCCACAGAGTTCCATCAGTGCTCCACTGCAACGTCATAATTCCGGAATCCGTTTGATATGGCGCGACGTTTCCGAGATAAGAGTAGTAAAGTTGCGATGACACCACAACGTTCTGGCCGGTGGCTATCGAATTCGAGGACAATAAGACTGTTTGAAAGATTCCCAGAAAAGGTATACTTGTTTGGACAGATAGCGGATAGAATGAAGAGCTAGTTGCACCGTAGTAGTTTGGATTCCCATCCCAACTGGATCTGACGTAGTATGTTCCGGTCGAATTGAACCCTCCAGTGTAGTAGTAGTATCCTGAAGCATCCGAACTCGCAGATCCAAGGTCAGTCCACGTTGCGTTGTCGATGCTATATTGTGTATATACCGTTCCAGATTTGTTTCCTGGGTAGGGGCTAGATATGGTGCCATATATCGTCACCGGTGAGCCTGGGTTTGTTGTGCTTGGACTCGCACTGACCGAAATCAAGCTGGGGACAACTCCTAAGTGACCGCCCCAATCAAAGAGTGTAAGGTCATAAGGCTGCCACGAGTAGTCATCTGAGCTGATGAGAGTTTTGAGCCAGCCAGAAAATCCGACTCCAACGTTAATTGTGAAATGGAGTGAAAGATCCCATGAAACTACTGGGAGAACGGCCAAGGCTGCTCTTGCAGTCAACCAGAACTCCACGAACGGACCGACTGTATGATAAAACATCAATGCAAATCGGAAGCCCAAACCTGCACTGACAGAGGCATCTGCTTCCAATGAAATATCAGGACCAGTGTGATCTGCGGATATGCTTTGTTCCCAGATGTTTGACCATCCCTTGTCTCGGTCCCATCTCACGCCGGCTTTGAAAGACACTGAAGCGTGAGCTTCGGCCTGTACTAACACCTGGGCATGAGCGTCGAAGGTGACTTTCGCGTTACAGGAAAATTCAAGCTCAAGCTCGACAGGAATGATTCCAGCAAAGAAAAAGTACGGGTTGCTCCAGCTAAACAACTCATGTGTCCACGTTTCCGAGTAGACTCCTGATGCGCCTGCTGTAAAACTGACACTGACCGATGCTTGAGGGCTCATCCAAGTCTCAAACCACAAAGGTTCATACAACCAATATGGAATGCCGAACCAGCCCGTATGCTGTACCCAGCCAAAATCCCAGCCGATATATCCTGCTAGGGTTAGACTCGCCGCGGCTGTCAGGTCTACATGGAGAGGACCGTAATCAAACGGAAAAGTTATGCTATCGGACCACATCGGAAGTGTCAAAGAATAAGAGAAGTCATCGCCGGATTCATCAAGTACACCTGGCCCCGTTTCAAGAGAATTTGTTGCCCACTGGGGTAGCGAGTATTTGATCTCGAACGCTCCATAGGCACATAGTCCGTCATACAGTTCGTTCGGCGTCGCAGTGAAGTTCTGTTCGGTCACTGCGAATTCCTCATTCAGAATTATCGTTGATGACTCGTTCACGAGAATGGATGCAGTCTTGAAGGTTCCTCCGCCAAAATTCACTGTCCAGTTCAAGCCCTCCAGCTCATTGGCGTTGATGAGAGTGGACCCTTCAGGCAGGACTATTGCCATTGTTAGGAGGGATTCGTATTGTTGCTCTCCTCCTTGAGATTTGAGCATTGCCTGTGCAAAGGCTGCTTTTGTCAGATCAAATCCGACTGCTCTTCTTGCCGCGGTTTCATCTTTGGGTCCGAGATGAATCTGCCAAGTATTGGTCGCGCCAGAACCTGTTATGCTGGTGATCTGTGGGAAAGCTAAAGCATCTACAGAATATAGTAATGATCCTGTGCTGCTGTTAGGCACCATACTGGAGTTCAATATCTTGGTGGTGAAACCAAACGAAAAAAGCTGCTCGTCCTTTACTCCTTTGTAGAACACGCTCCTAACTGGCAAGGTGACCCCCCCATTGTTTTGACCCGATTGCATTTCACTAGGCCGGCTTTCAGGGATAAGCATCTCTTCACCTACACCTTCATCTGCCGGAGCTGCAAGCACCCTTCTGTAAAGATCCGCCAACGGACCGCCGTTCACGTCTGTCTGGATACTTAACCGTGCATTTCCACTTCCGGAGAGGCACACTTTCTCCAACGTTTTAATAGCAAGAACATCTTCACTCGTTGAAGCGGATCCATTTGCCCAGCTTGGCTTGATGCCCACAAAAACTGAACTTGCTACAACAAAAAGCATGATCAAGACAATTGATAAATGTCGAATCGAAGATGTCCTTCTCAACATTAAGATTCGTCCCCTCATCGGCCCTCTCTCCTCCTACTAGACCTAACCGATCTTTACCTCTAATTGTTGATATGCTTTATGGAATTGTTTTCTAGAACGCAAAAACAACAATCCCCAGACCAATATGTGTCAACTGACAATGCGCCGCGCTTCAGAGATTCTAGAAGATGGGATTACGTCATCGTTGCTATTGCAGCCAAGATCTGCTAAGCAGATCAACATTGAACAGTCCTTTTTTGGTTTTCTTGTTTTGGTATATCAACTGAACGAAACCCAACTATTTGTAAGGACTTCGGGAGACATCTCCACTGTGGTGGGGGTTCAAATCCCACCCCCCGCACCTTTATAGGTAAAAATACGGGGGTTTGTCCTGGCGACGATTTTGAGTGCGCTAGTACTTTTTCTTCTTGAAGATTTTGTGGCCTTCGAATTCGCAGACATATTCAAATCCTGCGTCTATTAGGGAACAGATTTCGATTTCGGTTTTGGCTACTTTTGAGATGTAGTCTTGTTCTTCTTTGAAGAGTTCTTCGGCGAGCTGGACATAGAGCAGTGTGTTCTTGATGTTCTTGTGACCTAGGAGCTGCATGACGTGGAGGATGTCTTTGGTTCGGTGGTATTTTATTGTTCCTTTCCAGCGTCGAAAGGTGTGGAAGGTGATTCTTAGGATACTTGGGCTTTGGAGCTTGCTTGCGATTCGCTTTCGTTGTTGACAGAAGTTGTCTTGATAATGATCGAGTGGCTGCTGAGGGTTTGAGAAGACTCTGTCTCCGTGGTTTTTGGGCAGAGTTTCGAGCAAGCTTGCGAGTTTTTGATTGTCGCATTTTGTCCGTTAAGTTGGTCGAAGCCTGAAGTTGGATCTCGCGTCTCAGGAAGGTTTCGGGACCTTTTCGATGGCTACCGAACTATCAAGTTTTTTGTGGTATAGTCTGGCAGCCACGCAGAGCCCAGCGACCGCGACTGCAAGCCAGAACGTCCATCCGAACTCTGCGGAGACGGTGATGCCGCGTACCGTGCCCTGGGTCATGGAGGAAGGCAGCTGCAGCGTTTTCGCGCCGGTCCATGGAACGTTCAGGTCCGCTCCAGAAAGGCTGGAGGACCCTAACATCATCCCGAATATTGTCCCAGAATTCGTCATGAGTACCAACAGCACGAGAAACGCGATCAGCGTTCCAAGCGGCTTCTTGTACGCGAACCCGATCAGGCGTTTCGAGTAAGGCTTCGAGGGCATGACCGAGTAGACGACGAGAACGACGCCGGCGGAGACAAGCAGCACCATGAACATCCAGCTGACAGCCACGATTATCGGAAGCGCCACACTGTACCCCACGATGTTTGTTGACAGGTTTACTGGGGAAAACCCTACTTTCGCAAGAGTCTGGCCCACTGTGACCTGCCACCACGGAACAAACAGAGAAGCGACTGCCAACACAAGGGTCAGAGCGCCCCCGACGAACGCAAACCAGTTCACGCCTTTCACGCGCAGGTTCTTTATGTTCAAACGCACGCCCTTCATACTATCACCTCACTATCGACACGTTGTTGACCGTGCTGGTTCCGTTTATCTGCATGAGTATGCCTGCGAAGTTCACGTTTATGCTTGAAAGGTCAACGTCAAAGCTGTGCGCGCCAGCGTGGGCGGTTTCAACGTGGCCCGACGCTTCCGCAGCCAGCGGACTGGTCACATCGAACATCACCGTTTCGTTGGCACCTGCCGTTACGGAGTTGGCGAGCGATATCTGCCCCAGGGGATAACTGTCACTGTGGTCCGTTAGGTTGGCCGAGAACGCGATTAGCGTCAAGTCGGCCGCGGTTGGGTTGGTGAAGTTGAACCGCATGAATAACGTCCGCGAGGTAAGGTTGTACCACGAGCTTGTGACGTTGAAATTCATCATTCCCCCTATGCTCGGCAGCATGTTGCTGAGCTTGTCAACGTTAGAAGGCGTAAACACTCCGTTCAGGTTGCCACTGTACGCGAGCAGAGTTGCCCCAAGAGGCCCGACAATAATGAGTATGCTGACCAACGCCAGGATAAGCCGAGGCTTCTTAACGCTTTGTGGAACCTGCCCCTTCCTCATTGCCAGTCCCAAAGGAACCAGATAGCCGACGCTGCAGCAGGTTATGATCGCCACCGCGCCGACCAAGATAAAGCTAGGCGGGATACTCAAGCTTGTGCCCAAGCCGCCTTGTCCAGGGTTGCCCTCGTTGCTCGTGAACACAGGCTGCAGAGTGTGGTCCTGCGTCATCTGCACTCTTATGGGGTTCTCATTCACGTTTTGACCGTCGACGACCCAGTACTTGAAGGAACCGCCACTGTTCGGCGTAGCAGTCACAGTCACGTTTTCCCCGTAGCCATAGGTGTAGGTTCCAGGCGATGGGTCAGTCGTTCCCCCGTCTGCAGCGTTTATTGCCAACATGAAGCTGGCCGGGAGCGTATTCGACGCGAAGACGGGCCTCACCGTGTGATTTCCATCCAGGTTAAACTCGATCGAAGTCGAGTTTCCAAAGTTGCTTCCGTCAAGCAGCCAATGGTCGAGCCACCAGCCAGAATTGGGAATCGCCGTCACCTTCGCCTGATTTCCAGAAGGGTAAGTGTACTGTCCAGGCGCGGGATCGGTCGTTCCCCCCGTCGCGGGGCTAATCGTCACCGTCACAGTGAAGGGAGGGTTTGGAGCAAAGTTGGGGCCTAAATCGTGGCTGCGATCCATCCTTATCGTAATAGGGTTGCTCATGCCGCCACTTGCCTCATCCAAAAACCAGCCGCCAAAATAGGTCCCATTCTGAGGAATCGCGGTCACGGTGACGTTTTCCCCGTAGTTGTACGTGTAGGTTCCAGGCGGCGGGTCGGTCGTGCCGTTACTAACACTCCATATATTCAGCGTCCGCGGCCCAGAGGTAGCGTTCTCGAAGAGGGGTTGAATCGTGAAGTTCCAGCTCATCATCAGCTTCCACG
>JBGPBS010000068.1:0-7826 GCA_041481365.1 Bathyarchaeia archaeon | reverse complement strand
GTTCTTCCAGCTCTCCTTGCGGACGTCTATGAAGCAATAGGCGGATTAGACTTAGCCGTACTCGACGGAACATATCTCTGGCGCGGTGCAGGAGACGCTCCAGTTCGAATGAACACAATCCTCGTTGGGAGAGACGCTGTCGCCGTAGAGACAGTTGGAGCGGCTCTTGCCGGCTTCGATCCTCAAAAAATGCCAGTCATACAGGAATTTGTGAAGAGGGGCTTTGGAGAAGGATCATTAGAGAACATCGAGGTCGTGGGAGCATCTTTTGAACGGCTCCAAGAAAGATTCATGTCCGCTAGAAAAGCCCAGAAAAAACAGCATGCAAAGAACAGTGGTCCCCAAACGTGGGGCGGCAAAACCAATCGTGCATTCAGGGGTTTGATTCGCGACGGATTCTTCAAACAATCCAATAAGAGAACGATGCAAGATGTGGTCAAAGCTCTAGAAGACCATGGTCTCTCGACCAAAGGCAAGGAAGACAAGATCGAGAATTTTCTCGCCCGAAGGGTAAAGAAAACTGTCTTAAAGACATCCAAGTCCTCAACTGGATGGATCTACTGGACAGATTAGTTCAAGCTGCAGAAAAGACAGAATGTGAGGGCAAAGCCTCCACTTCTCCCAGGTTCAAGATCTTGTGGCAGGGCAACGTCCATGTTTTCCCAGGCGAATCAGTTGCTCAAGCAATATTAGGTGAGCCCCATGGTGTTTTCGAACGTGCACACAAGCGTTCTGAGGGCCACGGGTCAGGGAAGCGCGTGTTGTCCAATGGAAAAACGTGAGAACATTGCAACTCCGATCTCTGCTGCCTTTACCGGGGAACAAATAGCTGGAACATGTGCAGGTATCAGTTTCTGTCCATAGTGCGATCGGCTGGGTCAGAGCATACGTTTTTATCCAAGCTGTAAATCTGTAGGATTTCTGTGTGAGAAACTTTGAGCGAGGAACAGGAGAAGCAGCCTAAAGATGAGACCAAACTGGAAGAACTCGCCCTCGCTTTGAAAGAAGAGAAGAAGCGTTCAGAGGAATATCTCACCCGGCTCAAGTACATTCAAGCGGATTTTGAGAATTACAGAAAGAGGCTGGACAGGCAGATTGATGAGATCAAGAAGTACAGCAATGAACGCCTCATCATTCAGCTCCTAGACATCGTTGACGAGTTGGAGATGGCAATAAAATCTGCTCGATCCTCAGACTCGAAGGAGACCCTGATTCAGGGCGTTGAAATGACACTTAACAATCTGAGGAAGGTGCTTGAGAAAGAAGGGGTTTCTTCGATAGAATGCCTAGGAAAGCCTTTTGACCCTTCGAAACACGATGCGGTCTCCAAGGTGGAGAAAGACGATGCTAAGGGATGCACCGTCGTTGAAGAAATAAGAAAAGGATACTGCATGAAGGAAAAGGTAATTAGACCAAGTGTTGTTAAAGTTGCTGTTAAACCAATATCAGAATCACAGAAAAGAGTTGAATCAAAATGAGCAATGTAAAACCTGGCGAAAAAGTATTAGGTATAGACCTCGGAACGACAAACTCTGCAGCCGCCATTTTCGAAGGCGGTCGAGCAACCGTAATCCCGAGCGCGGAAGGCCCGACCATGGCTGGAAAAATGTTCCCGTCTGTTGTGGCCTTCACCAAAGACGGCCAACTCCTAATTGGAGAGTCTGCCAAGAGGCAAGCAACCACCAACCCTGAGGGCACCATATACGAGATAAAGAGAAAAATGGGCACGGACTACAAGGTGACCATAGCCGGAAAGGAGTACACTCCCCAGCAGATCTCAGCGTTCATTCTACAAAAAATAAAGAAAGACGCAGAAACCTATTTGGGCGTCGCAATAAGAAAGGCCGTAATAACAGTCCCCGCCCACTTCAACGATAACCAACGACAGGCAACCAAGGACGCGGGAGAAATCGCTGGATTTGAAGTTATGAGGATAATAAACGAGCCCACAGCAGCATGCCTGGCCTACGGAGTTGACAAAGTTGAGCAGGAGATGAAGATACTCGTATTCAGCTTCGGCGGCGGCACGCACGATGTGACCGTGATGGACTTCGGCAAAGGAGTCTTCCAAGTCTTATCCACGAGTGGCGACACTCAAACCGGCGGCACAGACGTCGACAACGCGATCATGAATTACCTTGTTGACGAGTTCAAGAGGCAAACTGGCATCAACCTCTTGAACGACAAGATGGCAACAGGCAGGATGAAAGAAGCGGCTGAAAAGGCGAAGATAGAATTGTCCACGCTGATGGCCACGGACATTGATTTGCCGTTCGTAGGCTCGGATGCGTCCGGGCCTAAGCATATGCATCTTACGTTGACGAGAGCGAAGCTTGAGGCGCTGGCTCAACCGATAGTTCAGAGAACCGAGAGGACCCTGGTGAAAGCCCTTGAAGACGCAAAGCTGACGCCCAAGAGCATTGACAAGATAATCCTCATCGGGGGCATGACAAGAATGCCGTACGTGCAACGATTTGTGGAACAAATGATGGGTAGGCCCGCTGAGAGGGGAGTCGACCCGATGGAGTGCGTGGCGGTTGGCGCTGCCATACAGGCAGCAGTCATTACGGGAGAAGTGAAGGATCTTTTGTTGCTGGACGTTACGCCGCTGTCACTAGGCGTGGAGACCCTTGGCCGCGTGTTCACGAGAATCATTGAGAAGAATACCACGATTCCGACCAGAAGAAGCCAAATCTTCACCACTGCGGCAGACTTTCAAACGGCCGTTACGATTCACGTGCTTCAGGGAGAACGAGCCATGGCATCTGACAACATTTCACTCGGCATGTTCAACCTGGAAAACATTCCTCCTGCACCGAGAGGCGTACCGCAGGTGGAAGTTACCTTTGACATGGACGCAAACGGGATATTAAATGTGGCAGCCAAAGACCTGGGCACGGGCAAAGTGGCAAAAATCACCATAACGGCCTCCACGAAACTCTCCAAAGATGAAAAGGAAAGGCTGACGAAGGAAGCAGAGCAGTTCGAAGAGCAGGACAAGAAAAAGAGGGACGAGGCCGAAGTCAGAAACAACGCTGACGGTTTGGTATACACGGCAGAGAAAACCAAGAAAGACTTGGGTGAAAAATTGACTCAGGAACAGAAAGACAAAATCGACACGGCAGTGGCTGCATTGAAGGATGCTCTTGCCGGCACCGACTCAGATAAGATGAAGGCAAAGTCGGAAGAACTCACCAAAGTGCTTCAGGAAATCGGAACGTCGGTTTACCAGCAAGCATCATCAGAATACGCCAAACAGAAGGGCCAAGCTGGTCCGGAACCAGCAGGTGCTGGTGCTGGCGGAGACAAGGTTGTTGATTCAGAGGACTACAAGGTCAAATAGGTCATAAAGGCAGTGTTGGCCTTACGACACCGTTGAGGCTTCGATGGTAAAGAACATGGCGGCAAAAAGGGATTACTATGAGGTCCTAGGAGTCTCCAAAACTGCGCCTAAGGATGAGATCAAAGATTCATACAGAAAGCTGGCCATGCAGTACCATCCCGACAGGAACAAGTCGCCTGACGCTGAGGAGAAGTTCAAGGAAATATCCGAAGCCTATGCTGTTTTATCCGACGATGAAAAGCGAAGACAATATGACACGCTTGGACATGCAGGGTTCGATCAGCGCTACACGAGAGAAGACATATTCAGGGGAGCCGACTTCGAATCCGTATTCCGAGACCTAGGGTTTGGATTCGACTTTGGCAATATCTTCAACTTTTTCTTCAACAGAGGAGACGTTGAAGAAAGAGTGACCAGAGGACGAGACCTCGCCTACGAGGTGAACGTCACGCTGGAAGAAGCTGCAAGGGGCGTACAAAAAGAACTGCGGTTTCCAAGAACTGAAAAGTGTGAAGTCTGCCACGGCACTGGCGCCAGCCCAGGCACGACCCCGAAAGTCTGCTCAAAATGCGGCGGAAACGGCCAAATCCAGAACGTTCGAAGAAACGGCTTCTCAACATTCGTGCAGGTTGTAGCATGCCCAGTCTGCAAAGGCAGGGGACTCATCATAGAGTCTCCATGCAGGGAATGCAGGGGCACAGGTCTGGTGAGAAGAATGAGAACTATCAGCCTCAAAGTGCCCGCAGGCATAGAAGATGGATTTCAGCTGAGACTCAGAGGAGAAGGAGACATGTCTCCGGAAGGGGGAAACCCTGGAGACCTATACGCGCTGATCCATGTTGCTCCGAACCCCTATTTCGCAAGGGAAGGAGACGACCTCTTATACGATCTGACAATAGGATTTCCCCAAGCTGCGCTGGGCACCGATTTATCCATACCCACGCTGGAGGGAAACGTCAGCTTGAAAATTCATTCTGGAACGCAGCCGGGAGAGGTGTTCAAGCTAAAAGGCAAGGGAATGCCTAGGCTCGGAGGTTTCGGCAAGGGCAATCTGCTCGTGCGGGTGACCATATCTGTTCCAGAGAAGTTGACACAGCGACAGAAAAGCCTCCTTGAGGAGTTGTCCAAGGAATTCGGTCCGAGCGCCCAGTCCAAAGAACATAGAAGATTCTGAATTCCCTTGTGGAAAAATCAACCCAGTTGCACGCATCGTGACCCGTTTCCAAACAGATTCTTTCCCTTTTTCTGTTTTGCAGAGATTCTGGCCGAAAATGAAATAGCCACGAATACGAAACATTCTCTTGGCAGAGAAGATGAAGGATTACCGGTTTGCTACAAAAGCAGTTCACGCTGGTCAGCATTCAGATCCCTCAACAGGTTCGGTTTCTGTTCCAATTTATCAGACATCCACGTTCGCTTTCGAAAGTGCAGAACAAGGGGCAGCAAGGTTTGCGGGAGAAGATGAGGGATACATTTACACTAGGTGGGCTAATCCGACAGTCAGAGCACTGGAAAGAAATGTTGCTGAGCTTGAAGGAGGCGAAGACGCAAGAGCCTGCGCTTCAGGCATGGCAGCTATACACGCGGCAGTAGCATCCATAGTCAAAAAAGGCGACCATGTAATCGCACCAGACAGCCTCTATAGCGGCACAGAAAAACTTTTCACGGATATTCTCTCAAAATTCGGGGTTGAATTCTCATTCGTCGACTCATCAAACACCTTAAACATTGAAGAAGCGATGAAAGAGAACACGAAGATAATCTTCGTCGAGACACCAGCTAACCCAACGTTGAAAATAACCGATCTAAAGGCAGTAGCAAGAATTGCTCAAGAAAAGAACATCATGACCATCGTGGATAACACTTTCATGTCACCCTATTTTCAGCAACCGCTCAAGATGGGCATGGACGTGAGCATCCACAGCCTGACCAAATACCTGGGCGGACACAGCGACCTCATCGGCGGCATAATCGTAGGTCGAAAGCCTTTCCTGAAAGCATTAGACTCCGTGCTCAGGAACACCGGGGGAACCCTTGCACCGTTTGACGCTTGGCTCACACTCCGCGGAATCAAGACCCTGCCGTTAAGGATGGAGAAACACAACGAAAATGCCATGAGAGTCGCAGAATTCCTAAAATCCCATCCGAAGGTCAAAAAAGTTCACTATCCTGGCTTGAAGTCCCATCCCCAACACGAGTTGGCAAGGAAACAAATGAGCGGATTTGGCGGCATGATATCGTTTGAACTGAAAGGTGGACTGGAAAACGGCGTCAAGCTGATGAACTCCGTTAGGCTGTGCATTCTGGCCGTCAGCCTAGGAGCCGTAGAAACGCTGATTGAGCACCCTGCCTCTATGACTCATGCCTCAATACCAAGGGAGGAAAGGCTTAAGGCAGGCATCACAGACGGCCTCGTGCGACTATCAGTAGGAATAGAAGACGCAGAAGACATAGTACAAGACCTTGAACAGGCATTGGCCAATGCCTAGAATCCCTGAAGAATTAGTTGATAAGCATGATCGTCAGAGAGGTTCATGCGAAGACCATCTTGTCCAAGTCGAAGGTCTTTGATTATACCGTTAACCCCTACGTTGGCTGTGAACACGGCTGCACATATTGCTATGCACGGTTCATGAAAATGTACACTGGTCACAAAGAGCAATGGGGCGAATTTGTTGACGCAAAAATCAATTCAGCAGACTTGTTGCAGCTGGAAATGGAAAAGAAGAGAGCAGGTAGAATCTGGATTAGTGGAACGTGCGATCCTTATCAGCCTGTTGAGAGGAAATATGAGCTGACGAGGAGATGTCTCGAAGTCCTTTCAAAGCATACGAGGCCTGTTACCATTCAGACAAAATCTCCACTCGTAATCCGCGATGTGGAACTGCTGAGAAAAATCAGAGGAATCGAAGTCGGATTCAGCATAGCGACAGCTGATGAGAGCATTAGAGAAATGTTCGAGCCCAATTCGCCGCCCATTAACGAAAGGATTCGAACCCTTGAGAAACTTCATTCTGTGGGCATCAAAACCTTCGCCATGATAGCACCGTTACTCCCGAAAGCTGAAGATCTACCAGAACGGCTGGAAAACAAAATAGATTATGTGCTTGTTGACAAGATGAACTATCACTACGCGGACTGGGTGTACAGAAAGTTCAAGCTTGAATATGCAATGAACAACAACTTCTTCAACTCCCAAAAAGAAGAACTCGCTGAAGCATTTGAGAACGAAAAGATACCTGCTCAATTGCTATTCTAACAGTTCAACAATACGCCGATTTCTTTTCCAACACCAACGACCGAAGGAGCGAGTTGCCAAGCTGACTCATCAAATGAGGAACGAAAATGAAAGATAAGCCTAACCTGACAGCTCGCCCAACAAACGCTTGCTATGCTTGGTTTTAATTAACTTATGAATCAGCCATCCATACACGAAATCATCACCCTTCGCTCCATCAGGAAACAAGAAGAAAGATAACAAGAAAATCCCCAGAAGATTTTTCCCAAGAATTCTCTTATTTGCAGAATGACAAATCTAACGCGCACGTACTGAGTTGTAGTAATGAAGAAGAACACTCTGAATGACCGAAAAAAGTGGAAGCTTGATTATTGGGCAAGAAAACCTCTGTCACGTGTGTAAGCATCCAAAGGCACCAAATACTGAGGGAAAAGAGTACTCTCTCAAATCTGGAGAACCGATGAGTCATTATTGGAACTGGCAAATGCTTTGCTGCACAGGAGAAACCTTTGATTACACGTCGGGTGGAGTTCCACACTAGCACACACAATAGAATGATAGCGAGAAAACGGTGAAAGCAGAAGAAGCCGACGACAACAAAGAGAATTCAAAAAGGCAGAGCCGATGCGCTCAAAGCAAATAGCGCAGGTCAGCAGTGAAAAATTTAAATTCAGTTGATAGGTCTCTCGTAGCAGTGCATTGCGTGGTGACAATAGGTTGGGCAAGATTATCATACTGATGGGTTCTGAACGTGATCTTGAATTCTGTCGTGAAATTGCCAAGCATGCGAAAGCCTTGAAACTAGAATACGAGTTTCGCGTCGCCTCGGCTCACAAGACCCCGGAGAAAGTCTTGAAAATCTTGAAGGAGTTCGAGAAAGAGGAGGTTGTCTTCATAACAGTCGCCGGAAGATCAAATGCCCTCAGCGCCTTCGTGGACGCAAACTCAACGAAACCAGTCATCGCCTGTCCACCCTACTCCGAAAAGTTCAGCGGGGCAGACATCTACTCCTCGCTCAGGGTTCCAAGCGGAGTAGGATCGGTCCTCACGATTGAGCCGGAAGGAGCCGCCATTGCGGCTGCAAAGATCTTCGCAATCGAGGACAAGGAGCTAACAAAACGAGTGGTTGCATACCAACAATCAAAGAAAGCCGAGATTGAAAACGCTGACGGATCAATCAAGAAGCTGAAGTAGTGAAGAGATCATGGGCAGTGTGAAGGACCTAGAGGTCATTAAGAGGCCTAC
>JBGPBS010000067.1:0-7889 GCA_041481365.1 Bathyarchaeia archaeon | reverse complement strand
TGTGAAGCCCCCAAGCGTAGGCGACCAGGTTTATCGCTTCCGTCGTGCCCCTCACAAAGACTATTTCCTCTATGCCTTTTGCATGTATGAACCCAGCGACTTCTTCATGTGCGTCTTCGTAAAGTTCTGAGGCTTCCTGGGAAAGCGTATGGACGGCTCTGTGGACGTTTGCATTATGGTTCTCATAGAAGTCTCTGACAGCGTCGATTACTTGCCGTGGCTTTTGCGAAGTCGCTGCATTGTCAAAGTAGATCAGCTGGTTTCCATTGATTTTTCGTTTAAGTATCGGAAAATCTTCACGAATCTTGTAGGGGTCCAGCATTATTTTTCTTCTTCTGTCTTCATTCTTTTTGAAAGTGCTTTGGCCAGTTCTTCCTCTTCCAACGCCTGCTTCTCTTCAAAACTTGGTTCTTTTTCAAGCCAACTGGGGCAGGCTCCCTTCTGCTCGTAGTACTTTCTGATAGCTCGCTTTAGCGCCCCAACAGCCAGAATGCCACAGTGGAACTTTATGCTCGGCAGACCGCCTACGGATTCGGCTACGCTTTTGTACGAGACCTTCCAAGCGTCTTCAAGGCTTATTCCTTTGATCATTTCCGTGACTATGCTTGATGTTGCTATGTTTGCGGCGCAACCGTAGCTTTCGAAAGATGCCTTTTCGATCACGTCTCGTTTGTCGATTTTCAGGTAGAATGTTATCATGTCACCACAGACGGGATTTCCAGCAACTGCCGTTATGGTGGCGTCCTCCATTTTTCCGAGGTTTTTGGGGTTCCTGAACAGTTCTAGGATTTTCGGATTGTAGGGTAAAGGTGCACGTGACACTTTCATTCCACTCCTGTAGAGCCAGTTATTCCTCTTATCCTCTGAACGGCTCTCGGAATCACTTTCAAGGCGTAGTTTATGTCTTCTTCTGTATGCATCCTAGTGACTTTCATCAGTATGCTGCCATGGGCTTGATCAAACTTTCTGCCGATGGCAACTAAAACGTGGCTCGGCTGCAGCAACCTTCTTGAACAGGCACTACCGCTTGAAACGTAAACACCGCTCAGACTTAATTCGATCGTCAACGCCTCGCCTTCGCATCTAAGAAAACTCACGTTAACGTTGTCAGGCGCTCTCTTGTCGCCGGAAGGTCCGTTAAGCAGGACGTCAGGTATCCCGCAGGTTATCCCATCGATCAGTCTGTCTCGCAGTTTCCGCACGTGTGCAGCATTTTCGTCAAAATCATTGAAAGCCAATTCGGACGCCTTGGCAAAGCCCACTATCAAAGGCGTGTTCTCAACCCCAGGCCACAATCTCTGCGTGCCTATCTGGCCTTCTAGAATTCTCTCCACGTTAACGTGTTCCTTCACGTAGAGCACGCCTATTCCTCGCGGTCCCAAGATCTTGTAGCTACTTACAGTCGCAAGGTCTACGCCCAAGTTCTGCACGTTGAATGGAATCTTCCCGTAAGCGTCCGATGCGTCGGTATGGAAAATTGTCTCAGAGTTCCCGTCCCTAACGATCTTCACGGCCTCTTTGATGGGTTGAATTGTTCCTATTTCATGGTTTACCGTGGACAGGCTCACGAGAAGTGTTTCCTTGTCTATAGCTTCTTTGAGTTTCTCAAGGTTTATGAAGCCTTCAGCATCAACGGGAATTTCCGTCAACGTGAATCCGCGTTTCTGAAGCATTTCTGCAACATTTAACACGCCCAAAGGTTCAACCTCTGAAATTACGATCTTTCCTCCCTTAGCACCCTTCGAGAGGACTGTTCCCATTAACGCCAGATTGTCAGCTTCAGTTTCTCCAGGTGTGAAGTTGATTTCTTCAAGGGTTCTACAGCCTAGGAAAGCAGCCGCTTTCTGAGCCGATTCCATTATTGTTTCAAAGGCTTCCCAGCCAGGCTTGTGCGTGAGCGTAGGGTTACCAAATGCGCGGCGATTATAGTATGGAATCATCGCCTGAATCACTTCATCAGGCACGATGCTAGAGTTCTCGTTGTCCAAGTAAACCTCATGCCTCAGATTTTCGTGTGCTTTCAGCAGCTCCTTCACATTTTCAATCATACTGCACTCAACCGGTCTGAACTGACTGCCTTCTTGATTCAATAACACATTTTCTGCTAGAAAAACATAACCCACAAAGAATACAGGTTATACGTAACGTCTTAAATTGCCATTGCGGCAATTCCTGTTTAAGGACGGGAGGTGGGCTCTTTCCAGTGAAAATAGCGGATTTGCCTGTGCCAGAATCAGTCAAAGAGATAATAATGAGGGGTGGGATCGCTGAGCTTTTTCCACCGCAGGAAGAAGCAATAAAAGCCGGGGCTCTCGAAGGACGAAACCTTGTTTTGGCCAGTCCCACTGCCTCAGGGAAGACTCTGGTTGCTGAGCTATGCGCGTTGAAACACGCTTTGGAAAGAAACGGGAAGATCATCTATCTTACGCCATTGAGGGCCTTGGCTAACGAGAAGTTTGACGAGTTCAAGAAGTACGCTGCCCTGACCAAAAAGGATGGGAGGCACATCAGGATCGGCATCAGCACTGGCGACTTTGACGGCACCGACCCTTGGCTCGAAAGATATGACATAATAATTACCACTAACGAAAAGTCAGATTCGCTTCTGAGACACAGAGCCAAGTGGATTGACGAGATTTCATTAGTCGTCGCTGACGAAGTGCACTTGCTGAATGATGCTAAGCGCGGCCCAACCCTAGAAGTAGTGTTAGCTAGGCTTATGCAGGTCAACCCAGACATTCAAATTCTCGCCTTGAGCGCAACAATAAGCAATGTTGACGAAATTGCAGCCTGGTTGAAAGCAGAACACGTCACCACAGAGTGGAGACCAATTGCGCTCAAAGAAGGAGTGCTTCTTCACGATGAAATTCGGTACAAAAATGGTGATGCTAGAAAAATAAAGAAGCAGACGAGCGATTCTGCAACAAACTTGATCCTGAGTACAATAAAGTCCGGCGGACAATCACTTGTCTTCGCGTCAACACGCAAGAATGCTGCTACGCTGGCCAAGAAGTTCGCAGGAGAAGTTGAAGAGATCTTATCCAAACCCGCTAAGCGCTCATTGGAACATGAAGCGAATAAGATTCTGGCAGCTGGCGAAAGAACAAGGATTAGTGAATCACTTGCGGAGCTTGTCAAACGCGGCACGGCCTTCCATCATGCAGGCTTGGGGGGCAGCCACCGCAGAATAATAGAAGATGCGTTTAAACAAGGAAAAATCAAGGTTCTGACCGCTACTCCAACTCTGGCGTTCGGCGTGAATCTGCCCGCGAGAACGGTCCTCATCCAGGACTATAGGCGATACGAGGCGGGATATGGCTATTATCCTATTAGCGTTCTGGAGTACAAGCAAATGGCAGGTAGGGCTGGAAGACCAAAATATGACAAGGCCGGGGAGGCCGTACTCATCGCGAAGACTCCTGACGAAGCCGACTTCTTACTAGAAAACTACATCCTAGCTAGGCCAGAACGCATATGGTCGAGACTGGCGGTTGAGAGAATAATGCGATCGCACGTGCTTGCAACCATAGCCGCAGATTTCGCCCACACAGAACAGGGTCTCTACGAGTTCTTCGGCAGAACGTTCTACGCGCACCAATACGACACAGATGCAATAAAAGGCTTGATAGCCAAAATTCTCAAGTACCTATACGATGAGGAGATGATCGAAGTTCTGGGCGATGAGATCAACGCTACAAAGTTTGGCAAGCGAGTCAGCGAGCTCTACGTTGATCCTGCCTCAGCTGTCATCATCCGCGATTCACTGAAGCGAGAACATATCTCCTTGACGGAACTCAGTCTTCTCCAGATGATTGCCCACACTCCAGATATGGGACCTGTTTTGAGACCATATTCTCGAGAAATAGACGAACTAACAGTTTTTATGGAGGAACACAAAGCGGAGTTCCTCACAGACCTGCCTAATGAGTGGGAAGACACGGTGGCCTATGAATCATTTTTGGGCGAGGTGAAGACCGCCATGACTCTGCAGGCATGGATCGATGAAACAAGTGAAGACCAAATTATTGAGAGATTCACTGTTCAGCCTGGAGACCTCTACAGAACCATCGAGAACACGAAATGGCTGCTTCATGCCTCGCACGAGTTAGCGACACTCCTGGGCATCAAGCAAGTAATACCTCAAACTGGTGAGCTCGAGGCAAGGGTATCCAAAGGCGTAAAGAAGGAACTACTACCGCTGGTTAGACTGGAGGGAGTGGGACGAGCCCGCGGCCGCATAATCTACAATGCAGGCTACAAAACGATGGAAGACATAAAACGTGTGGGTCTCGATGACCTAACAAACCTGCCACTGATAGGACCCAGGCTCGCGAAGAAGATCAAGGAACAAATCGGCGGATTCGTAAAGAAGGAAACCTGGGAAAAACTTGAAAAAGAAGACGAATGGAAACAAACATCCCTCACAGAATATTGAACGTTGCCACCTAACGATCAAGCGCACTTTGCTATTTCTTTACGGTCACGAGCTCAACCTGTTTTGTTGCTGTTCCCAGATAATTCCTCGGATTCAACGCGTGATCAATCTCTTCTTCACTCAGTTTTCGACTGATGACAGTGTCTTTGAGAAGGATCTCTCTGAAAGGCCGCTTCTCGGCGTCACTCTTTATGGCTAATTTTCTCAGAATCTCATGGGCTTCTTGGCGGTTCATGCCTTTTCTTGCCAAAGCAGTCATCACTGCTTCAGACATGGCCCGCCCCTGAGTCAGCTCCATATTCTTCAACATGCGATGCTCGTCAACACGCAGGTTGGCAATGATATTGTTCATCAACGAAAGGATATGATCGAGCAGTATGCATGCTTCTGGAATGACGAAGCGTTCCGCTGAAGATTGGGTTAGGTCCCTTTCATGCCAAGTGACAACATTTTCAAGAGCCGGAATCACAAGACTTCTAACGATTCGTGCCAGACCACACACTGTTTCGCATGTCTCCGGATTCTGTTTGTGAGGCATCGTTGAACTTCCAACCTGTTTCTTCTCCTCAAATGCCTCAAAAAGCTCAGCGATCTCGGGCCTTTGCAACTCTCGAATTTCTGTGGCGAAATTTTCAAGTGAGGAAGCAACGATAGCTAATAGACATACAAGTTCTGCATGGCGATCCCGCTGCACGATTTGAGTTGAAATCTCAGCTGGCTTGATTCCGAGTCTTTGCATGACTAGCTTCTGAATTTCCATGGCGTGTGGCCCAAGAGCTGCCTGTGTTCCTACAGCTCCGCTCATTTTCCCAACAATCACGCGTTTTTCACACTCTTCCAACCGTTGAATATGCCGTGAAACCTCACATTTCCAAACGGCAAATTTGAAGCCAAGCGTGATTGGCAAAGCATGTTGACCATGAGTTCTACCCATCATCAAGGTCCCTTTGTGCTGCTGGGCTTTGTCCCTCAAGATCTTCTGAAGGTTGTCCAGCCTCTGCCCGATCAGCTCGAGAGCATCCTTTAATTGGAGCGCAGTGGCAGTGTCAACAACATCATAGCTCGTTGCCCCGAGATGCACAAACGCACCGCTCGATCCACTGGCCTCCGCCAATGCTCTAACCAAAGCAGCCACATCATGCCTTATTTCATGTTCAATCTCTTTTATTCGGCTCAGCTTAACCTGCTCCAACAGGGCGGAGGACATGATCTTCTCTGCATCTCTCTTCGGAATGTTGCCAACCTGTCCGTGTGCCCAAGCCAGAGCTGCTTCGACGTCAAGCATTTTTTGAACGCGCGTCTCCTCTTCAAAGATCCTTTTCATTTCAGGGGTTCCGTAGCGACCTGTGTCTATAGGAAGGATGGGCAAACTAATTCCACCTCGCAAGAAGATAGACGCGTTGAGGATTAATGTTTTACTTCAGAACCTTGATCGCTGACTCGCTCAGTCCATGAGCCATACTCTAATTACTAGGATGACATAACTCTGATGTTTGATGGCACGTTGTAATCGGAAGGTTAGCCATAGATGGGAGCATTAATCGCAGTCGTAGACAAGAAAGGAGGAGACGCAACGGCAACAGCGGTCACCATGCTCGGAGCATTATCATCTGCAGGTACTGGTACTTTCGGAATGGCCTCAGCTTCATGCGTGAAAACAGGAAGAGCGATGGATGCTCTGCGGAAACCAAGTCTGAACTCGAGCATAGTAATTGGGCGCAAGTTTCCAGGAATCCCGCATTCAGGCGAGCCCCAACCGATAATGCTGAAAAACGCGGCAATTGTTTTTGAGGGAAGAATCTATCCGCCAAAAGAGATTTTCCACATTAAGCCTTTCACCCTTGACCTGCAAGAACATGCTGAGGAGGCAGCCAAGAACTTCATTGAGAGAACGTTCGGCGATTATGCTTTCGTATTGGCTGAACCCACTAGGCTCGTCGCAGGCAGGGACTCTGTGGGCGCGTGCCCGCTTTACTACGGCGAAAACGCGGGGTCTGCGGCTTTGGCATCTGAACGCAAGGCATTGTGGAAGATAGGGATCGACAAAACCTACTCTTTCCCCCCTGGACACCTTGCGGTTATCGATCAAAAAAGCTTCAGACTGAAACAAGTCAAAACCCTTTCCTACTCAGACCCTACGCCAATGACCATGCAAGACGCGGCCAGAAAACTGGAAACACTCCTTCAACGTTCTGTCACGCAGAGAGTCTCAGCTTTGAAAGAGGTGGCTGTAGCGTTCTCAGGTGGCCTAGACAGTAGCATAATAGCATTGTTCGCCAAGAAAAACAGATGCCACGTGCAACTAATCCATGTAAGCCTTGAGGGCCAAAAGGAAACAGATCATGCAAGAAAAGCGGCTGAAATCCTGAAATTGCCAATTCACATTCAACTGTTCAAAGAAGAAGACGTACAGGAAGATCTACAGAAAGTTCTATCGCTCATTGAGGAAGCCGACCCAGTTAAGACCAGCATAGGCATTCCAATCTATTGGGCGGCTGAACAAGCAGCAGAAATGGAGTTTGAAGTGGTGCTTGCCGGACAAGGCGCAGACGAGCTTTTCGGGGGATACAGAAGATACGTGGATGATTATTCTCTTGGCGGCGAAGAAAAGGTGAGGAAGAGGCTCTTCGACGACGTTGTTGAACTCTACAAGAATAATCTAGAAAGAGATGCCAAAATCTGCAGCTTCCACAATGTTGAACTGCGACTTCCCTTCGCAACCTTCGAAATGGCAGAATTCGCTGCATCCTTGCCGGTTAATCTGAAAATCGATCCTCAGAGAGACAGCATTCGAAAACTCGTTTTGAGGAAAGTAGCAGAAAACGCTGGTCTTCCTGAACCAATTTCCAAGAAACCGAAAAAAGCAGTCCAATACACAACTGGTGTGGACAAGGCTCTTAAAAAAATGGCCAAAAGACATGGTGTTTCCGTAAAAACCTTCTTGCAAAGGATGTTCAGCAGAATATTTGAAGAGGCTGTTTGAAATGGGAAAGACAGCCATAGTTTTCTCACCCATCTTCACGAAGCACAACCCAGGCAGAGGCCATCCAGAATCTGCCCAGCGAGTAACTGCAGTCGTTAGAGAAATAGAAAAGAGGAAGGCGGAGTTTGATGCCATGCTGCAGCTCGTGCAACCTGAAAAAGCCAGCTTGGAAAACGTTGAACTTGTTCATGCCCCAGAATACATCAGGCTTGTCGATGCTGTCTGCAGGGCAGGAGGCGGCCCATTAGATTCGCAGGACACCGTGGCTTCTCCTGAAACATTTGAAGTTGCTCTCTACGCCGTTGGTGGAGCATTGAAGGCCGTTAACCTTGTCGTGGAAAGAAAGTTTGAGAATGCCTTCGCTCTGGTCCGTCCGCCCGGGCATCATGCAGAAAGGTTCCGTGCACTGGGTTTCTGCATTTTCAACAATGTCGCTATTGCAGCGCAATACTTAGTGGAGAAATTCAATCT
>JBGPBS010000066.1:0-7935 GCA_041481365.1 Bathyarchaeia archaeon | reverse complement strand
TTTCCGCTATACTATTCCAAGCTTATTGAACTAGAAGGTGAAAAGGCCATCTTGATTGTTGAAATTCCCGAAAGCGATGAAACCCCACACATAACCAGAGACGGTCGTATCTATCGACGGAATGCAGAAGGTTCTGACCCCGTTCCTGAAACGGACAGGTACGTTTTAGATCGACTCTACGAAAAATCGACAAAAATTCAGGAAGAAATCACAACATTCTGTCGCCGAGAGATTGTGCTTTCAAAGGCTGAAGAAGACAAGAGTTGGATAAGATCTATCTATTGCCTTATCCACTGAACCGAATGAGTATTGCAATAGACTTCTTGAATAAAGAATTCGCAGACAACCTAAAACAAAAAATGAATGAGCGTACCGTCGTCGAATTGACGAAAGGTGGTAGCAAGTTATCAGGCACGATCCCCTTCAATTCTGTTACCGCATCGCCTAAGTCAATTATCTTTAGGCAAGTAAACCCAGGCAATCTAGAGTTTATGACCTTGACTTTTGAGTTGTTCAGAAACGGAAATGCAAAAATCATTGTCCCGCTTGAATTTATACCCTATAACTCTGAGATAGACAGCCCCGCTTGGAAGAAGTTGATGGTCAGCTTGGAAAAGGAACAAGGATATCTGTCTCGCATAATAGATGGGTTCAGAGTTTTGAGTGCTTTTAGCCTACTTATGCAAAAGTATTTCGACTTCCTTAAATCGAGGAATTGGCAAGATAAGTTCCTAGCGGCATACAGGATCGAGAACACTTGGAGAACTATATTGTTTCTTGACTCTGACGCATTCATAGCTCATATTACCAAATATGGCGTTCCCGTTTGCCAACGAGAAAACGCTTGGATTCCTTCACCACTACAAAAAACTGCAATGATAGAAGAAATGCCCGAAGATGGTGTTTTCCAGTTGGTAGAATTTACTAGGATAGCATCCCACTTCGGAATACTCACTCATGAAGGGAGTGCTTTCATTAAGGAATGGCTTGATAGTTTTCAAAAGAAACAATAAAACATTAGTGTCGGGCAAGAGACACGTGCACCTTATTCTACGCAAATGCAAAAATACTCCAATACTGGCGTATACTCGATTCCGCTACTACCTATATACGTACCCTATATTGACTTGATTCTATTACTGCCCGTATAGCAGTGCTGAACCGTGTATACACTCCTCTCAGTAGCCTCTTCTGGAGCCACGTAGCATCTTCATGAAATCATCAAACTTGGCGAGAAGTTCGTTTGGAAGGGTAATGCTTATCACGGTCAGGCGGTTTGCCTCCATTATTAATCTAGCTAATCAGTATTATTAGCTTATTAATATTTCAGGCGCCTGTTTCAGCACTATGTTAATATGAATAGCGCTGGGCTTATTGGTTGAGGCAGGCATGTGCCCAAGACGAATGAAGCTCAGGGCTATGGACGAGAGGAAAGAAGGCAAATTTGGGTTTTCTTGGCTGCAGTACTCGGCTTGACGATAGTCACAGGGGGCCTTCTTGACTTTTCAGTTCAAGGAATCCCGCTGGGTTTTGCCATTCCCGTATTGAATGAGCCTGCGACAGTTTCCAGAATCCTCTACTATGCGACGATCATAATCGTAGCGGTATACGTTGGCTTAGCCGGGCTTGAGGAGCTCATCGTTGAAAGAAGGTTTTCTGTGGAGTTTCTTATGTCCGTCGCCGCTTTGGGTGCCATGTATCTAGGTTTTCTTTTTGAGGCTGCCATGGTGCTTTTTCTCTATGCGGTGGCCGAGTATTTTGAGGGTTACATTGAAGATAGAGCCAGAAGGACGGTTGAACAGCTTTCGCGGTTCATGCCGGACAAGGCAACGATCATGGTTGGGGGTTCTGAAAAAAGTCTCAATGTAAAGGAAATTCAGGTTGGCATGATCATGCTCCTGCGGCCTGGTGAGAGGATCGCGCTTGACGGCAGGGTTGTCGCGGGCAATTCCTCTATCGATCAATCGTTAGTGACTGGCGAATCGGCCCCTGCGGAAAAGAAGACTGGCGACGACGTCTATGCGGGCACGTTGAATCTGAGTGGGCTCCTGAAGGTCGCCGTCAGCAAAGGCACAGAAGACACTCTAGTGTCGAGGATCGTTCGGCTCGTAATTGAATCCAGGCGAAGGAAGGCAGCCATTGAAAAACTGGTTGACAGATTCGCCCGAGTCTATATTCCGATAGTCATAACGTTGGCGGCCTTGACCGCGTTCGCAATTCCCAAGATGGTTGGGGGATCTTTTGAAACTTGGCTTTACAGGTCCCTGATACTCTTGGTAGTCTCCTGTCCGAGCGCGTTTCTGATCTCTGTCCCCGCAACGATGTTTATGGCCGTAGCCATTGCGGCTAGAAGAGGAGTGATCGTCAAAGGCGGAGTCTACATCGAAAGAATATCAAGAATCAAGGCAGTAGTCTTCGACAAGACTGGAACATTAACCTTGGGAGAACCGAGCGTCCACAACGTTAACACTGTCGATCAGGCTGATGTGCAAGTGTTAACGTATGCCGCTGCCTTGGAACAGTATTCTAATCATCCTCTCGCTCGCACCATCGTGAGAAAGGCAGCGGAGCTCAATCTAGACTTTGCCAAGCTCTCTGTCAAGGAAGTGAAGGAGGTTCCGGGCAAGGGGCTGGTGGGCATCGTTAATGACGTTCATGTGGCCGTTGGAAACATGGAGCTGATGTCAGAGTACGCCTGCAACTGCGACAAGATCGGGGAAATCTGCGAGAATGACGAACACGCGTTCACGTGCGTCGCGATTGAAAAGTCTGCAGTCGCAACGATCTGCGTGACTGATGCCGTGCGAGAAGATGCAGTTGAAACAGTGAAAGCACTGAAAAAAGCAGGGGTTCACACGGCGATGCTCAGTGGAGACAGGCGTGAAATCGCAGACGAAACTGCAAAGAAGTTAGGAGTGGACGAGACTCATGCGGAGCTGTCTCCTGAGGATAAACTGCGCGTCCTAGGTGAGATCAAGGCGAAGTATGGACAGGTCGCGATGGTCGGGGACGGTGTCAATGATGCACCGGCTCTCGCTGCCTCAGACGTGGGCATTGCGATGGGAGGCAAGGGCGTTGATGCTGCTCTTGAATCAGCCGATGTTATCCTAGTCAAAGACAATCTGATCCAAATACCCTACCTGATCAGGCTCAGCGACCAAACGGTGAAGATCGCTAAACAGAACATAACTGCTTCCTTGAGTGTCAAAGTTATCCTCGGAGCGCTAGGTCTTTTCGGGCTCATTCCCTTATGGTTCACCGTGGCCTCAGGCGATGATGGGCTAACGATGCTTGTCCTCTTGAACGCCCTGCGTCTGACACGATTAAGACTCTAGAAAGCCTAATGTGCTGTTTTGAAAAACGCCTAGGAGATGAGGTTTCTTATCGTGGCGCGTAGCGAAAAACAGAGGCGCTGTGCTGATTGAGAAGGCTTAAGCATCGAGAACGGCATTTCTGAGTTGTGCTGCCGGACGATCTTGTTGCAGCTTTTCTGGTGTTGGGTCTAGTTCTAGTCTTGTTTCGAGCTGTTTATGAATCTAGGAAGATTCATCGCCACAAGAAAGGAACTGCACGCGAAGGAGCGGAGTCTGGTGCAAATGAGCCTTTGATCGTCTTGAGTGCTGTTACTGTTGTTGTTTTCTACTTAGAAATGGCTTTGTACGCGATTCTGTCTCTTGCAGGTCTCCCACCTGTTTTAACGCGATCTTGCCTTCAGCTTCGTTTTCAATACGACTCTTTGGTTCAAGCCTTTGGCATTGCAATGATGGTTTTCGGATACATCATAGTCGTTTTAAGTTTGGGCGCTCTAGAATATGACAGACTTTTCACATCGGGACCATACAAGTATGTGCGGCATCCTCAGTATGTTGGCTATTTCGTTGTCTTCGCTGGATTTTTCCTGCTGCTTCTGAACTTCATCACTCTGGCCCCGTTACTATCAATTCCAGGCGAGGTTCGTATGGCAACTATAGAGGAGGAGTCCTTGACCCAGGAGTTTGGCGGCTCTTACGCTGACTATCAGAAAGTCACAGGGAAATTTTTCCCGAAAATCAAGAGTGTTGAACAACCTGATTGAAAATTCAGGATGGAAACAAGCTTGAGGTCTCTGCCCTATGATGATAGGAAGCCTCCGTCAACTACTATCAGCGTTCCGTTCACGTACTCTTTCTATCAATGTCTAGCAACTCCAAGTCTGCTCCTGCTTCGGCAAACCTGTAAGCTATTGCCTTGCCAATGCCTGCTCCCGAACCGGTGATCAACGCCTTTTTCTTTCTCAAGGAAATAAGCTCAAATACAGGCGTCAAATCGGTCTTACGAATTCTCTCTTGGTTCAACGTATACGCCTCCCAATTCCTCACCAACTCTGTTGGAGCGAGTTCCCTAAAAGCATTCTTTATTATAACAAAAATGAGAAATCAGCTTTCGCGAAATCTTAAGGTTGATCTGCAACGCAGCTTAACTCGAACTTGACGTGTAGTCCTCCATGCGGGATATTTTATATGTAACGTTCGCTTCTAGCTTGTTTCGATGTCTCAGGTTAAGTTGAAGTCAGAGCTTTCGCTTTTTGATGTTACAAATCTCGTTGTTGGAGCCATTATAGGGGCTGACATCTACGTGGCCTCGGCGTTCGGAGCCGGGTATCTCGGGCCTTTTTCATTGGTCGTATGGGTCATAGCCGGAATCATAGCCATCGTGATTGCCTTGTGCTTTGCTCAGTGTGCCGCTTTGCTTCCGAAAGTCGGTGGGCCATACGCATACGCGAAGGAGGCATGGGGACCATTTGCTGGTTTTCTCGTCGGCTGGTCGCTCTGGCTGGCTGAATGGGTGTCTCTAGCCGTTTTTCCAGTGGCCTTTACCCAGTATTTGATGTTTTTCCTGCCTAACCTTTCGTTCATTCTTCAGACGATCGTCAAAGGTCTATTCGTGGCCTTTCTTGTAACAACAAACGTCGTCGGTGTCAAAGCTGCTGGGAAGACGAATGATGTTCTCACGGTGGTCAAACTTGCCCCACTAGTTCTCTTTTCTGCGATCGGCCTGCTCTACATTGTTTTCCATCCCGTCATAGCAGCGGGGAACTTCACTCCCTTCCTGCCCAGTGGCCTGGGAAATTTCGGGATAACTCTCGTTCTGATTTTTTGGGCCTATGCTGGTTTCGAAATTTCAACCATTCCAGCGGGCGAAATAAAAAACCCCGGAAAAACGATTCCGAAAGCTATAGTGGTTGGAATTTCAATCGTGACCGTTTTCTACTTGATAACGAACTTTGCACTTTTTGGAGTGATGCCGACGAATCAGTTGGCTGGCTCGCCAACTCCGTTGGCGACAGCAACAAACTCGGCGTTGACCTCGTTGCCAATGCTGGCACTTATCTGTGGCATCATCGTCGGAGGTGGAGCTCTGATTTCGGTTGCTGGTTCTGATGAGTCCGGAATGATAGGCACATCAAGGCTTGGATACGCGCTTGCTGCAGACGGCCTCTTTCCCCGCATCTTTGCCAAGATACATCCGAAGTTCAAGACGCCTTACTTGGGAATCATAATTGAAGGGGCTGCGGCGTTTGTTGCAGCTGCAGTAGCGTGGAACAGTGGCGATCTGGGCATGCTGATAGCTGTTTCTGTGTTTTTTATGGCTGCGTCCTACTTAGCAACGAGCATGTCAATCTTTTTCCTGCGCAGAAAGGGTATGCAGGCCCAGTTTCATCTGAGAGGAGGCATGGTTATTCCGATCTTGGGGGCAGTCTTTTCGCTTTATCTGATCACGCAGTGTGCTCTCACTCAGATTGCGTTAGGTCTGGTTTTGCTCCTTGTAGGAGTACCAATCTACGTTAAGTACTCTCCGAAGAAGGAAATGACTGAACTCAAAGAAGCACTGCTTTCCCGCGAGGCCATTCTGAAGAGAGCGCATGAGCAAGAACAGAGGTTTTTGGCGCACCTTCTGCAGCACATAAAGAATTTCTTTAGAAGAATCACAGGTAAGAAGCAGACTTGGAGCGTAACTGAACAGGGTTAGTTTGATGCGCGTGCTATTCATGGGATGTGTTCGAGTCAGCTGTCTTTTGCTTATCTTTGTTTCGATGAAATGCAGGTTCTGAAACTGCCGGTGTGCGATCTACTTTGGCTACTGCTACTGTACCTGCTATGATGCTAGTGTTCATGAACGTTATTTCTTTCCCAGAGTCTAGCAGGATCTTGGTGTGAAGCGGGGAGATCTCCTTGACGATGCCTTCTTCGCTCAAGTAGGTTGTGTAGACTCTGTCTCCCAGGGAGTAGGGCAGTCTGCTGCCAGGAGCAGAATCGTCGGACGGCATTTTGGTCACGATTATGGAGCCTTGGATCAGAGCCGTGTTCGGAATGATCATGATGCCTCCCATGTCATTTCTTATCCGAGTATACATCGCTGTTATCTCTTCTATCCTGCCAGGAACGTTGTTTACGAGAACGTTGTCTCCTACCCTGAATGCATTGGACACGAGGACCAGAGTTCCGGCGAATGTGCTCCCAACTAGAGTCGACACTATCAGCCCAATGACTAAGGTAATAATGCCACCGCCTAACAGCAGAGCCGTGGCTGAAACTTGAAAGATGTCCAGCACGGTGAAAACCATGATTATCACGGCAATGAACATCATGAAGAATGAGAAAATGGTTGCCAGATGAAGCCCGATCCGTCTGCCTAAGACATTCTTGAAGCGGCGAATTAGAAATAAGGTAACAGAGCCGGACACGATGACCATCACTGTTTTTGTTGACTGTATCAGCAGGGTCCGGGTATCAAGCCTCACAGGTCCAGCAACCAACTGCTCAAAAAGAAAAACAGCTGCCGAAGTGCCCACTATCAACAACACTATAATCGTGGCGAACTTTTTCACGGAATCTAAGGCCTTCACCAAACAGACATCACGCCGTCACACAATTTGGCCGAGCATTTTTGTTTAATAAGGCTTTCTGAGACGAGATCACGCGATAAGCAAGTCGATGAACACGCACCACCGAAGCGACACTCTCCAGCGAAGAAGTGGCCACATAGGGGATTTCAATCCGCAATAGAAAGTTCTTTTAATTCGTTGGCAGTGAAAAAGTCTTGGGAGGGAACCTGTTTGAGAATTGGGTTTTTTGTTTGGGAGTATCCGCCACGACTTGTGGGCGGGTTGGGCACTTATGCCGAATATATCACTCATGAGCTTGTTGAGCTTGGGCACGATGTTACCGTTTTCACGCTAAACCCGGGGAATCTAAAGACTAAGGAGGTCATGAATGGCGTGGAGGTACATCGCCCCATGATTGTGGATGCCAGCAATGTCTTTCCCATGTTTGTCACTAACGACCTGCTACGATGGGGGACGAATATCCGTTTTTTCAGCGATATTTTCATCTACAATGTGTTAAGCGCGAGCAAACTCGTCAACGGGTTGATCAAGAAGGAGGGTTGCAAATTTGACGTCATGTGTGTTCATGACTGGTTGAGCAGCATGGCTGGGATGATAACGAAGAATGAGATGAAGATGCCGCTGGTGTTTCATGCTCACAGTACTGAATGGGGAAGAAGCGGAGGGCAGGGTTCCGAAGTTGTTTCTCACCTTGAGTCGGACGCGGCTCGGCTGGCTGATCGGATAATCACCGTGAGTTACGCGATGAGGGACGATCTTGTTCGTCACGGCTGGGCTGAATCAAAAATCCACGTTGTCTGGAATGGCGTAGATCCGGAACGCTACAACCCTCTCAATTGTGAAAAAGAAGATGCCAGCAAAATCAGAGAAAAATATGGGATTCCTTCAGACTGGAATTTTCTGCTGTTCGTCGGCAGACTCACTTGGGTTAAGAGCGTTCGAAACCTGGTGCAGGCTCTCCCGATCGTTCTAGAAGAATATCCTAAAACAAAGCTTGTCATCTTGGGCAAGGGAGAAGAACAGAAAGACATAGTCGAAATGACTGAAAG